>CADCUB010000151.1 GCA_902805775.1 uncultured Frankineae bacterium
GGAAGTACTGGGTGAGCACGCCGATGACGACGAGCCACACGACCGCCAGGCCCACCTGCGAGACGATGTACGGCCACAGCACGAACTCCCCGGAGCCGATGGCGCCGGCCAGCAGGAGGACGCTGGGACCGATCACCTTCCGCATCGGCAGCGGTTCGGGGAGGTCGGCGTACGGGACGGCAGGCAGGGCCTTGCTCGGCAGCTCCGTGGCGAGGGTGCCGGCATCCGGCCGTGAGGTGTTCGAGGACACGTCGTCTCCTGGCTGAGCGGAGCGCTCGATGGCCCCGGGTCCGGAACCGTAGGGTGTACGCCGCCCTGAGGCAATGATCTCCGTCGTGTCGAGCAGGGGCCGGTCCTCCGCCCGCGCCTCCGGCGTCAGGGTCAGCGGGCGACGGCCGGCGGCCGGGCCAACGGGGTGCCGGGTCCGTTGAGGGCGTTCTCGAGCAGGTCCTCGACCTGCATCCCCCGGATCGAGGCGTCGAGGACCTGCACGGTGTGCGCCACGGGCATCCGCTCCCCCATGCGGGCCAGCGTCGTGGCGACCTGCATCCAGCAGCCGGGGTTGGCGGTGACCATGATGTCGGCCCCGGTGGCGAGGACGGCGCGGGCCTTGCGCTCGCCGAGCTCGCTGGCCGGCTCGGGGTGCAGCATGTTGTAGGTGCCGGCGCTGCCGCAGCAGATCTCGGCTTCGGTGAGCTCCTCGAGCTCCACCCCGGGCACGCTGCGCAGCTGACGGCGCGGCTGGTCGCGGATGCCTTGCGCGTGGGCGAGGTGGCAGGCGTCCTGGTAGGCGACCTTCATCGGCAGCGGGGAGCGCTCGGCGACGGGACCGAGCTCGTCGAGCACCTCGGTGACGTCGCGGACCTTCGCCGCCAGGGCCTGCGCCCTGGTGCTCCAGCTCTCGGCCCAGCCGGGCTCGTCGCGCAGCTGGTGGCCGTACTCCTTGAGGTTGGAGCCGCAGCCCGCCGCGTTGACGACGACCGTCTCGACGCCGGCCCGCTCGAAGGTGCGGATGACCTGCTTGGCGAAGTCGACCGCCTGCTGCTCGCGCCCGCCGTGCGCCGACAGCGCCCCGCAGCAGCCCTGCCGCTGCGGCACGACGACGTCGCACCCCTCGGCGGCCAGGACGCGGACCGTGGCGGCGTTGACGTCGGGGAAGAAGGTGCCCTGCACGCAGCCGGTGAGCAGCCCGACCGTGCGCCGGCGGGTGCCGACGGCCGGGGTGAAGGCCGGGATCTTCTCGGCCTTGCCGAGCTTGGGGGCCAGCGACTCCATCGCCTGCAGCGGCCCTGGCAGGCGGGCGAGCAGCCCGCTGCGCGCCAGCAGCCGGCCCAGCCCGCTGGCCTGGTAGGCCCGCAGCGGCCCGCGGACGACCTTCAGCCGCCGCGGGTACGGGAACAGGTTGTAGATCATGTCCCGGTAGAGCTTCTCGACCCGCGGCCGCTCGTAGCGCCGCTCGATCTGCGCGCGGGTGGCGTCGATGAGCTTGTCGTACTGCACTCCCGACGGGCAGGCGGTGACGCAGGCCATGCAGCCCAGGCACTGGTCGAGGTGGCGGACCATCGAGGAGTCCATCGGCTCGCCCTCGAGGCCCTCCTTCATGAGGTAGATGCGCCCGCGCGGGCTGTCCATCTCCTCGCCCCACAGCACGTACGTCGGGCAGGTGGGCAGGCAGAAGCCGCAGTGCACGCAGTCGCCGATCAGGGCGGCGTCCGGTGGGTGGTGCTCGTCGAAGGCAGGCGTCAGGGGGGCCCCGACGCCCGGCAGGCCCAGCGGCACCGTCGTCCCGACGGTGGCCGCCGCCGTGCTCCGCGGCAGGGCGATGTCCTGCATGACGTCGAGCGGGCGGCGGGCACCGATGACCTGCGCCGGAGCCTCGTCCTCGGTGCGCAGCGCGCCGGTCGAGGCGCCGCTCGGCAGGTCGTCGCCGGAGGACCGCACCGGCTCGGTGCCGCGGGACGCGCCGGGCGCCCCTGCCGGCGGCGTGTCGCCCGCGGGCCCGCTGCCCGGCGTGGTCTCGGTCATGCGCCTGTCCCGGTCATCCGTCGTCTCCGTCAGCTCCCCCGGTCAGGTCCGGGATCCGTCGATGTCTGGCCCGCTGCACGCGGCGTGCTAGATGCCGCCCACGAAGCGCCCGGGCGACATGCGGTGGTCGGGGTCGAAGCGGTCCTTGACCCGTCTCATCAGCCCGAGCGCGTCGCCGGCAGGACCCCAGTGGTCCAGGGAGTCGCGCACCGCCGGCGGTGCGCTCAGGACGACCGCAGTCCCGTCGTACGCGGCGATCGCGCTGCGCAGGGCGGCGAGGGCCGCGGCCGACTCCGCCGCGGGGATCGCGGCGTACGTGACGCCGGTGGCCGCGGAGGCGCTGACCGGGCTGCCGGAGGGCAGTGCGGCCAGGACCTGCGGCAGCGCCGTCGGCAGGTGGGCGATGCGCAGCCGGACCTCGCCGGGCCCGCCGGGACGCTGCCCCACCTCGGCCGGCAGCGCGTCCGAGGCGCTGCCGCCGCCGAGCAGCTCGACGGCGGTCCGCGCCTGCGCGGCGACCGACTCCGGGATCGACTCGAAGCCGACCACCAGCCGGCCGGCGCCCCCGGCCGTGCCGACGAGCTCGACCAGCGAGGGAGTGAGCGTCGAGCGGGTCAGCTGCTGCACGAGCGGCCGGGCCTGCGCGGTGTCGGTCAGCTCGACGACCACCGCGCGGGTGGCCGGCGCCACGGGGTGCAGCCGCCAGGTGGTCGACACCACGACGCCGAGGGTGCCGTGGGCGCCGGTGTAGAGCTTGCCGAGGTCGTAGCCCGCGACGTTCTTGACGACCTTGCCGCCGGCCGAGGCGACGGTGCCGTCGGCCAGCACCACGGTGGTGCCGATCAGCAGGTCGCGGGCGGTGCCGTACCTCAGCCGGCGCGGACCCGAGGCGTTGGCGCTCACCACGCCGCCGAGGGTGGCGCCCTGCTCCGGCGGGTCGAGACCCAGCAGCTGCCCTGCGCCCGCCAGCTGGTCCTGCAGGTCCGAGAGCCGGACGCCGGCCTCCGCGACGACGATGAGGTCGCCGGCGACGTGCTCGACGACCCGGTCGAGGCCGGTCGTGTCGAGCAGCACGTCGCACGAGGTCGGCGCCGCCGCCCAGGACGTCTTGGTCCGCCCGCCGACCGGGACGACGCTCAGGCCGTCGGAGGCGGCGGCGCGCAGGACCTCGACCACCTCGGGGACGCTGCCCGGGCGGACGACCTGACGCGGCACCACCTCGCCGACGGCGTCGTCGGGACGCCCGGCCCGGCGCTCGGCGGTGGCGGTGGTCACCGCGCCGACCCTGCTGCTCGGCCCTGCAGGAGCGTCATCACGCCGACCATCAGAAGACCTCGCCGAGCCCGGCGGCCTGCACCGGGTGCTCGCCGGAGCGGGGTCCGGGCCGCTCGCCGCACAGGCGCGGGGTCGGGAAGACCTTGCCGGGGTTGGCGATGCCGTCGGGGTCGAAGGCGCAGCGCACGAGCTGCATGGTGTCGAGGTCCTCGGGCGTGAACTGCTTCGACATCTTGTGCTTCTTCTCGTGGCCGACCCCGTGCTCGCCGGTGATCGAGCCGCCCGAGGAGATGCACAGCTCGAGGATCGCGCCGGCCAGCTGCTCGGCGTCGTGCGCCTGGCCCTCGACGGCGTCGTCGAACAGCACCAGCGGGTGCAGGTTGCCGTCACCGGCGTGGAAGACGTTGGCGACGCGCAGCCCGACGTCGTCGGCCATGCGCTTCATCTCCGACAGGACCTCCGGCAGCTTGGTGCGGGGGATGACGCCGTCCTGCACGAAGTACGACGGGCTGATCCGGCCGACCGCGGCGAACGCCGACTTGCGCCCCTTCCACATCAGCGCCCGCTCCGCGGCGTCCTGCGCGATGCGCGTCTCGAAGGCGTTCCGGTCCTGCGCGATGCGCTCGACCAGCGCGAACTGCGCGTCGACCTCGACCTCCGGCCCGTCGAGCTCGATGACCAGCACGGCCACCGCGCCCTGCGGGTAGCCGCAGGCGACGGCCCGCTCGGCCGCCTCGATGGCGAGCGCGTCCATCATCTCGATCGCCGCCGGCACGATGCCGGCGGCGATGATGTCGCTCACGGTGGCCGCCGCGTCCTCGACGCTGCGGAAGCCCACGAGCATGGTCTGCACCGCCTCGGGCACCCGGATCAGGCGCAGCGTCAGCTCGGTGGCGACGCCCAGGGTCCCCTCGCTGCCGATGAACGTGCCGAGCAGGTCGTAGCCCGGGTGCTCCGGGGCCGCGCCGCCGAGGTGCACGACGTCGCCGTCCGGCAGGACCACCTCGGCGCCGACGACGTGGTTGACGGTGAAGCCGTACTTCAGGCAGTGGGCGCCGCCCGCGTTCTCCGCGACGTTGCCGCCGATCGAGCACACGAGCTGCGACGACGGGTCGGGGGCGTAGGCCAGGCCGTGCGGGGTCGCGTCCCGGGTGACCCACAGGTTGATCACGCCCGGCTCCACCACGACCCGGGCGTTGTCGGCGTCGACGGCCTCCAGCCGGCGCAGCCGCGACAGCACGAGCAGCACCCCGTCGGCCCGCGGCAGGGCGCCGCCCGACAGCCCGGTGCCGGACCCGCGGGCGACGAACGGCACGCCGGCCTGCGCGCACAGGCGCACCGTGTCGACGACGTGCTGGCGGCTCTCGGCCAGCACCACCACCGCCGGCGTGACGGTGAAGTTGGCCAGCCCGTCGCACTCGTAGGTGCGCAGCTGGTTGCGGTCGGTGAGCACGCGCTCGGCGCCGACGCGCGCGCGCAGCTGCTCGGCGAGCCGGGCGGTCCGGGCGGTGACCTCGGGCGCACCGCCGGTCGACGGGACGGTGTCGGGGGAGGCGACGGCGGTCATGGCGTGGTCAGGCCAGTCGCTCGTAGGCGGGCAGGGTCAGGAACTCGACGAAGTCGTCGGCGAGCGCCACCTGCTCGAACAGCTCCCGCGCCTCGTCGTACCTGCCCGCGGTGAACACCTCGTCGCCGACGGCAGCGCGGATCTTGTCCAGCTCCTCGTCCTCGACCCGGCGCACGAACTCCGGCGTGATGGGCTGGCCCTCGGCGGTGGAGACGCCGTTGTGCACCCACTGCCAGATCTGGGAGCGGCTGATCTCGGCGGTGGCGGCGTCCTCCATGAGGTTGAAGATCGCCACCGCGCCGCCGCCGCGCAGCCACGACTCGAGGTACTGGATGCCGACGCTGACGTTGTTGCGCACGCCCGCCTCGGTGATCGAGCCGGGAGTCTCCTTGGCCGCGAGCAGCTGGGCGCCGGTGACCTGCACGTCGTCGCGCCGGCGGTCGAGCTGGTGGGGCTCGTCGCCCAGCTTGGCGTCGAAGACCTCGAGGGCGACGGGCACCAGGTCGGGGTGCGCCACCCAGGAGCCGTCGAAGCCGTCGTCGGCCTCCCGGCTCTTGTCGGCGCGGACCGCCTTCAGGGCCGCCTCGTTGACCTCGGCGTCCTTGCGGTTGGGGATGAAGGCCGCCATGCCGCCGATGGCGTGCGCGCCGCGGGCGTGGCAGGTCTTGACCAGCAGCTCGGTGTAGGCCCGCATGAACGGCACGGTCATCTTCACCTCGGACCGGTCGGGCAGCTGGAACTCCGCGCCGCGGGTCCGGAACTTCTTGATCATGGAGAAGATGTAGTCCCAGCGGCCGGCGTTCAGGCCGGACGAGTGCTCGCGCAGCTCGTAGAGGATCTCCTCCATCTCGAAGGCCGCCACGATCGTCTCGATCAGGCAGGTCGCGCGGATCGTGCCGCGGGGGATGCCGAGCGCCTCCTGGCCGGCGACGAAGACGTCGTTCCAGAGGCGGGCCTCGAGGTGGCTCTCCATCTTGGGCAGGTAGAAGTAGGGGCCGAAGCCCTTGTCGAGCGCGATCTGGGCGCTGGTGGTCATGTACGTGCAGAAGTCGAACAGGCTGCCCGACACCGGCTCCCCGTCGACCAGGACGTGCCGCTCCGGCAGGTGCCAGCCGCGGTTGCGGACGACGAGGGTGGCGACCGTGTCGTTCAGCGCGTAGGACTTGCCCTGCGGCGAGGTGAAGTCGATCTGCCGCAGCCACGCGTCGCGCAGGTTGAGCTGCCCGGTCACGAGGTTGTCGAAGGTCGGCGTGTTGCTGTCCTCGAAGTCGGCCATGAAGACCTTGGCGCCGCAGTTGAGGGCGTTGATGACCATCTTGCGGTCGGTCGGGCCGGTGATCTCCACCCGCCGGTCGACCAGACCGGGCGCGGGCGGCGCCACCGTCCAGTCGCCCTCGCGGACGTCCTCGGTCTCGGGCAGGAAGTCGGGCAGGGCGCCGGCGGCGAGCTCGGCGTCACGGTCGGCGCGGCGCTGCAGCAGCTCGGCACGGCGCGGGCCGAACTCGCGCTGCAGCCGGGCGAGCAGGCCGAGCGAGTCCTCGGTGAGGACCTGCTCGTAGCCCTCGCGCCACTCGCCGCGGATCTCGACACCGGGGACCTGCGGGGCGCTGCTCATGCGGGACTCCTCGGACGGGGCGACGCGATCGTGCGCACTGTGTCGCACGCCAACGTCAGAAGCAAAGACGGCATGGAAAGCCGTTTCCATTGTGTGGAAAAGGGACGTACGTGGTCAGGTCGACGGGGCCGCGAGGCTGCGCGCGAGCTCACCGGCGACCTCGCGCAGTGCCTCGACGACGTCGGGCTGCCCGGCCGACAGCCGGCTCGCGGGCGCCGACACCGACACCGCAGCCACCGCCCGGTCCCCAGGTCCGACGGGGACCGCCAGGCACCGCACGCCGAGCTCCTCCTCCTCGTCGTCCACGGCCCACCCCCGTTCGCGCACCGCCGACAGCTCCGCGCCGAACGCCGACACGGTCGTCAGGGTGTGAGGGGTGCGCCCGGGCAGTCCCAGGCGCACGAGCACCCGGCGGACGTGGTCGGGGTCCTGCCAGGCCAGCAGCACCTTGCCGACGGCCGTGCTGTGGGGGAGCACGCGGCGGCCCACCTCGGTGAACATCCGCATGCGGTGGCGGCCGGGCGCCTGGGCGACGTAGATGACGTGGTCGTCCTCCAGCACGGCCAGGTTGGCCGTCTCTCCGCAGCGCTCGGCCAGCTGCGACAGGAACGGCAGCGCCCAGCTGCCGAGCAGCCGGGTGGCCGCGTCGCCCAGGGGGAGCAGGGCGGTGCCGAGGGCGTAGCGCCGGTCCGGGTCCTGGCGGACGTAGCCCCGCGCGGCGAGACTCGCCAGCAGGCGGTGCACCGTCGCGAGCGACAGGCCCGTGCGCGCCGCCAGCTCGGTGATCGGCAGTCGTCCGCCGCCCTGGGCCAGGACCTCCAGGAGCAGCAGCGCGCGGTCGACCGACTGCACCGGTGCCGCGGGGCGCGGGAGGACCACGCCGTCGAGCATGGCACCGCTGGGGCCGGTGTGCGGCCAGGCGGTGGCTCAGGTCAGGCGGTGGCTCAGGTCCGGCGGGGCTCGACGGAGGTCCGGACCGCCTCGGCCACCGCCGCCGGGACGGCCGGGTCGAAGACGCTGGGGACGATGAAGGCGGCGTTGAGCTGCTCGGGGCGCACGACGTCGGCCAGCGCCCGTGCGGCGGCCGCCTCCATCGCGAGGTCCACGTGCCGCGCACCGGAGTCGAGCAGGCCGCGGAAGACGCCGGGGAAGGCGAGCACGTTGTTGATCTGGTTCGGCTCGTCGCTGCGTCCGGTCGCGACGACCGCTGCCGAGAGCCGGGCCTGGGCCGGGTCGACCTCCGGATCGGGGTTGGCCAGGGCGAACACGATGGCTCCGGGCGCCATCGTCGCGATGTCGTCGCCGTCGAGGATGCCGGGCGCGCTCACGCCGACGAAGACGTCCGCGCCGGCGAGCGCCTCCCGCAGCGTGCCTGCGCTGCCCCGGGGGTTGGTGATGCGGGCCAGCTCCTCGAGGTTGTGGTCGAGGCCCGGCCGCCCCGCGTGCACGACACCGCCGACGTCGGCGACCACCAGGTCGTGCGCGCCCGCGGTCAGCAGCAGCCGGGCGATGGCGCTGCCGGCGGCGCCGGCCCCCGACAGGACGATCCGGACGTCGGGCAGCTGCTTGCCCACCACCCGCAGCGCGTTGGTGAGGGCGGCCAGCACGACGATCGCCGTGCCGTGCTGGTCGTCGTGGAAGACCGGGATGTCGAGCAGCTCGCGCAGCCGCCGCTCGACCTCGAAGCAGCGCGGCGCGGCGATGTCCTCGAGGTTGATGCCCCCGAAGACGGGCGCGACCAGCTGCACGGTGCGGACGATCTCGTCGACGTCCTGGGTGTCGAGGCAGATCGGCCAGGCGTCGATGTCGGCGAAGCGCTTGAACAGCGCCGCCTTGCCCTCCATGACCGGCAGCGCGGCCGACGGGCCCAGGTTGCCCAGGCCGAGGACGGCCGAGCCGTCGGTGACGACGGCGACGCTGTTGCGCTTGACCGTCAGGCGCCGCACGTCGTCGGGCTGCCGGGCGATCGCGAGGCAGACCCGGGCGACGCCCGGCGTGTAGGCCATCGACAGGTCGTCGCGGGTGCGCAGCGGCACCTTGGAGCGCACCTCGATCTTGCCGCCGAGGTGCAGCAGGAACGTCCGGTCGCTGACCTTGCGGATCACCACGCCCTCGATGTCGCGCAGCGCGTCGGTCAGCCGCTCGGAGTGCTCCTGGTCGCTCGCGGCGCAGGTGACGTCCACGACGATCCGGTCGGGGTGGGACTCGGTGACGTCGAGGGCGGTGACCGCGCCCCCCGCCGTGCCGACCGCCGTCGTCAGGCGCCCCACCGACGCGGGGTCGGCCGGCACCTCGAGACGGACGGTGATCGAGTACGACGCGCTGGGGATGGCCATGGCCGCATCGTGCCGTGCGAGGTCGTCGCACGGTCAGCGGGTCCGGCCGACGTGCCGCGGGCCGCTCGGGCGGTGGCGCTCGGGCGGTGGCGCTGGGGCGGTGGCGCTCAGGCGGTGGTGCTCAGGCCGCAGGCCTCGACCGCCGCCGCGCACGCGGCCTCGTCCTGGTCGCCCGTGCCGCCGCTGCCGCCGAGCCCACCCACCAGGACGCCGTCGCGGTAGACCGGGACCGCCCCGGTCTGGGGGGTGAAGCGGCCGTGGGTCATCGCCGTGATGGCCGTGGCGAAGTTCGGCATGGGCGACATCTTGTCCTTCTGCGCCGCGCTCGGGACGCCGTACGCCGCCGAGGTCCAGGCCTTGCCCTGGGCGACGTCGGAGGTGACCCAGGGAGCGCCGTCCATGCGGGCGAGCGCGAGCAGGTGGCCGCCGGGGTCCATCACGGCGAAGGCCATCGGGACGCCGATCTGCGTCGAGGCGGTGCGGGCGGCGTCGAGCAGGCGGAGAGCGTCGTCGAGGGTCAGCACCGCGCCACCTTCCCACGGGCGGAGCTCCGTTCCGGAGTTGCACAACTCCTGACGCGATCCGGGTGTGGCAACGGTCACGACCGGGCACAGGCGCGACATCGGCCCCTGCCCTGGCCATCGAGGAGACCCGCCATGACCCAGACCCTGTCGTCGCACAGCACCGCCGCTCCTGCCGCACCCGAAGACCACGCCGCACCGGACGTCCCCGCCTCGGCTGCTCCTGCAGCCGCCGCTCCTGAGCACGACGGCACTGCCGCGTCGTACGACACCGCCGCGTCGCCGGGTCCGGCTGCCGCCGTCCGCCGCGACCTGCCGCTGGCCCGGCGACCCCGGCGTGCGCTCGTCGTCCGCGAGCCGTCCCCGCGGGTCGCCGCCCGCCGGCTGCGGCGCACCGCCCCCCGGACCACCGCCCGCACGTGGCGCAAGCAGGGCCTGCCGGGACCGGCCACCGCGACCGCGTACGCCACCCTGCCCGAGGTCCTGTTCGGCGCCGTGGTCGTCGGGCTGCTGTTCGTCCCGGTCGTCGTGTGGACGCAGGCCGCGACCGGCGCCTTCGTCGCCCTCGGCGCGGCGCTCCTGGGCGTCGCCTACCTCGCGTGGGCCCGCCGGGTCGTGGTCGGCGAGGACTTCGTCGCCGTCCGCCAGCTCGGCCGCTACCACGTCGCCTCGGCCGACCACGTCCGCCACCTCGAGCTGCGCGCGATGCAGCGGGGCGCCCTGTGCCTGCACACCAACGACGGTCGCAGCATGCTCCTGCGCCGGGTCGAGCTCGAGCAGCCCGGGATCTCCGAGGCGCTGCGCGACCTCGCCGACTGCGGCAGCAGCACGCGCGACAGCCGGGTGTGCGCCGCCCTGAGCCTGCAGGAGGACACCGACCGGCTGCTCGACCGCTACCTGCCCACCGCCGCCTGACCGGACGGTCGGCCGTCCCACCCGGGACACCGGCCGCTCGACGCGCCCCGAGGTCGGGCTCCTCCGCCCCGACCTCGGTGACGTCCGCGGCTGTCCCACGGCGCACACGAGCTGATCCACTGGAGTGCCCGCACACCCGGCCCGAGCGGGTGGCCGGTGCCGCGTGGATCAGCTCGTGTGCCGTCGTGCCGCACGCCCACAACGCGCTCGACGCGCCGCGATAGGATCGCGGCATGCAGGAGCTGCTGCTCGCCGAGCCGCGCTGACGTCACCGACGTCCGCGCGGCGCCCTCGTGATCTCACGAGGGCTCTTCTGTGTCCGGGGCAGTTGCAGGAGGAGAGCGCGATGACCGAGGCCATGACCCACCCCGCGACCGACCCCGCGACCGGGGCGGTGCCGACGGAGCGTGCGGCGTACGACCCGCACGCCGTCCAGGACCGCTGGCTGCCGGTGTGGGACCGCCTCGACCTGTACCGCGCCGGCCGGCGGGAGGGCGCTCCCAAGAAGTACGTGCTCGACATGTTCCCGTACCCCAGCGGCGACCTGCACATGGGCCACGCCGAGGCGTACGGGCTGTGCGACGTGCTGGCGCGCTACTGGATGCGCCGCGGCTTCGACGTGCTGCACCCGATCGGCTGGGACTCCTTCGGGCTGCCCGCCGAGAACGCCGCCATCAAGCGCGACGAGCACCCGGCGACCTACACGTACGCCAACGTCGAGACGCAGGCCGAGTCGTTCCGCCGCTACGCGATCAGCTTCGACTGGACGCGCCGGCTGCACACCAGCGACCCGGACTACTACCGCTGGACGCAGTGGCTGTTCCTGCGCTTCCGCGAGCGGGGGCTGGCGTACCGCAAGTCGTCCGCCGTCAACTGGTGCCCCAACGACCAGACGGTGCTGGCCAACGAGCAGGTCGTGCAGGGCGCCTGCGAGCGCTGCGGCGCGCAGGTGACCAAGCGCGAGCTGACGCAGTGGTTCTTCAAGGTCACCGACTACGCCGACCGGCTGCTGGACGACATGGAGTCGCTGCGCGACACCTGGCCGCAGCGCGTGCTGACGATGCAGCGGAACTGGATCGGGCGCTCGCAGGGGGCGCACGTCGGCTTCCGCGTACGCCTCGGCGGAGCCGGTCGAGAAGATGACAGCCGGGACATCACCGTCTTCACGACCCGGCCCGACACGCTGTACGGCGCGACCTTCTTCGTGGTGGCCGCCGACGCGCCGCTGGCGCTGGAGCTGTGCGCGCCCGACCGCCGGGAGGCGCTGGAGGCCTACCGCGACGAGGTCAGCACGCTGTCCGACATCGACCGCCAGTCGACCGACCGGCCCAAGACCGGGGTCGACCTGGGGGTCACCGCGCTCAACCCGGTGACCGGCGAGCAGATCCCCGTGTACGCCGCCGACTACGTGCTGGCCGACTACGGCACCGGCGCGATCATGGCCGTGCCGGCGCACGACCAGCGCGACCTGGACTTCGCCCGCGCCTTCGGGCTGCCGGTGCGCGTGGTCGTCGACACCGGTCAGCCGGACCCGGCCGACACGGGGATCGCCACCGCCGGCGACGGCGTGCTGGTCAACAGCGGGCCCTACGACGGGCTGCGCAAGGACGAGGCGATCGAGCGCATCGTCGCCGACCTGGAGGCCCGCGGCGGCGGCAGGGGCGCGATCAACTACCGGCTGCGCGACTGGCTGCTGTCGCGCCAGCGCTTCTGGGGCACGCCGATCCCGATCGTGCACTGCCCGGCGTGCGGCGAGGTGGCGGTCCCGGACGACCAGCTGCCCGTCCGGCTGCCGGACCTGCGTGGGGCGGCCCTGAAGCCGGCCGGCACGTCGCCGCTGGGAGCGGCCGAGGACTGGGTGGCGACGACCTGCCCGTCCTGCGGCGGGCCGGCCACGCGCGACACCGACACCATGGACACCTTCGTCGACTCGTCCTGGTACTACCTGCGCTACTGCTCGCCGGACTACGAGGACGGGCCGTTCGACCCCGCTGCGGTGCGGGAGTGGATGCCGGTCGCGCAGTACGTCGGGGGCGTCGAGCACGCGATCCTGCACCTGCTGTACAGCCGCTTCTTCATGAAGGTGCTGCACGACATGGGCATGGTCGACCCGGTCGAGCCCTTCGCGGCGCTGATGAACCAGGGCCAGGTGATCAACCAGGGCAAGTCGATGAGCAAGTCGCTGGGCAACGGCGTCGACCTGGGTGCCGAGCTGTCGGCGTACGGCGTCGACGCGGTGCGCCTGACCGTGGTCTTCGCCGGGCCGCCGGAGGACGACATCGACTGGGCCGACGTGTCGCCCGCCGGGTCCGTGAAGTACCTGGCCCGGGTCGCGCGCCTGGCCGAGGACGTCGCGGCGCTCCCGGGGTCCTCGCGCGACCTGGCCGTGGACCGGGCGGTGGCCCGGGCCGTCGACGAGGTGACGCGTGCGACGGAGGCTCAGCGCCTGAACGTCGCGGTGGCCCGGCTGATGGAGCTGACCAACGCCCTGCGGCGAGGGGTCGACGCGGGTGCGCCGGCGGCGGCGTCGCTGCGGGACGGCGCCGAGGCGCTGGCGGTGATGCTGGGCTGCTGGGCGCCGTACACCGCCGAGGAGGCGTGGTCGCGCCTGGGCCACGACGTCGACGCCGGCGACTCGGTCCACGACACGACCTGGCCGACCGCCGACCCGGCGCTGCTGGTGCAGGAGTCGGTGACCTGCGTCGTGCAGGTGCAGGGCAAGGTCCGCGAGCGGCTCGAGGTCGCGCCCGACATCGGCGAGGACGACCTGCGCGCGCGAGCGCTGGCGTCCGAGGGCGTGGTCAAGGCGCTGGCGGGCCGCGAGGTCCGCACGGTGGTCGTGCGCGCGCCCAAGCTGGTCAACGTGGTGCCCGTCTGACGGTCGGCCCTTGCCTCACGGGCCTCTGGGGACGACGCTCTCCGGCATGCCGCCGCCCCCCGGACCTGCGTCCTCCGTCGAGGAGACTCCGTCGTCGACCGCGAAGGTGTCGAACAAGTACTACGAGAAGGAGCTCGCCCGGCTCCAGGTCGAGCTCGTCAAGCAGCAGGAGCACATCCGCGCGCAGGGGCTGAAGGTCGTGGTGATCTTCGAAGGGCGCGACGCCGCGGGCAAGGGCGGCGCGATCCAGCGCATCACCGAGAGCCTCAACCCGCGCGCTGCCCGGGTCGTCGCGCTCGCCGCCCCGACCGAGCGCGAGAAGACGCAGTGGTACTTCCAGCGCTACGTCACCCACCTGCCGGCGGCCGGCGAGATGGTCCTGTTCGACCGCTCCTGGTACAACCGCGCCGGCGTGGAGCGGGTGATGGGCTTCGCGACCGAGCAGGAGCATGCGGAGTTCCTGCGCTCGTGCCCGGAGTTCGAGCGCCAGCTGGTGCGCAGCGGCATCACGGTGGTCAAGTACTGGTTCTCGGTCAGCGACGCCGAGCAGGAACGCCGCTTCCAGAAGCGCCTCGCCGACCCGACCAAGCGCTGGAAGCTGAGCCCGATGGACCTCGAGGCGCGCAACCGGTGGGTCGACTTCTCCCGCGCCAAGGACGAGATGTTCGCCGCCACCGACATCCCCGAGGCGCCGTGGTGGGTCGTCGAGGCGGAGGTCAAGAAGCGGGCCCGGCTCAACGTGATGACGCACCTGCTCGGCCGGGTTCCCTACGAGGACCTCACCCCGAGCGCCCCGGTGCTGCCGCCGCGGCCGGAGGTCACCGACGACTACGTGCGTCCGCCGAAGGACAGCCAGCACCTCGTGCCCGACGTGGTCCCCGCCTGACCGCTTGACCCTGACGCAGCGTCAGGCCACATCGTCCTGTCGCAGGAGGTGGCCGTGAACGTCGGACAGGTCGCTGCGGCGGCTGGGGTCTCGGTGCGCACGCTGCACCACTGGGACGCCGTCGGCCTGCTCGTCCCGAGCGGGCGCACCGCGGCGGGCTACCGGGCGTACGCCCCGGCGGACCTCGAGCGGCTGCAGCAGGTGCTGACCTACCGCGAGCTCGGGTTCTCGCTGGACGACGTGCGGCGGCTGCTCGACGACCCCGCGGTCGACGCCCTCGACCACCTCCGCCGGCAGCAGGAGCTGCTGGCCGACCGCATCGCGCGGCTGCAGTCCGTGGCCGCGCTGGTGTCACGAGCCGTGGAGGCGAGGAGCATGGGGATCGAGCTGGACCCGCACGAGCTGCGGGAGGTGTTCGGGGACGAGGACCCGACGCAGCACGCCGAGGAGGCGCGGGAGCGCTGGGGCGACACCGACGCGTACGTGCAGTCGCACGCCCGGACGTCGTCGTACAGCAAGGCGGACTGGCTGGAGGTGAAGGCCGAGGGCGAGGACGTCGAGCGGCGCTTCGCCGAGGCGCTGTCTGTCGGGCTGCCGGCGGACGACCCGGCCGTCACGGCGATCGCGGAGGACCACCGGCAGCACATCAGCCGGCGGTTCTACGACTGCAGCCCGCAGATGCACGCCTGCCTCGCGGACATGTACGTCGCGGACGAGCGCTTCGCCGCGCACTACGACCGTCGGGCGGCGGGGCTGGCGCAGTACGTGCACGACGCGGTGAAGGCCAACGCCGACGCTCGTTAGCGGCGGCGGCGACGCGGGCTCACTACCCTGCGGTCCCATGGGCGTCGCCGTGGTCACCGACAGCACGGCGTACCTCCCGCCGGGGATGGCCGACGCGCACGGCATCTCCGAGGTCCCGCTGCACGTCGTCCTGGGCAGCCGCACCGGGATCGAGGGGCTGGAGGTCTCCCCGGGCGACGTCGCCTCGGCGCTGGCCGAGCGCCGCCTGCGGGTCTCGACGTCACGGCCGACGCCGGCGGAGTTCGCCGCCTGCTACCGCGGGCTGGGCCGCCGTCAGGTCGTGTCGGTGCACCTGTCGGCCGAGCTCTCCGGCACCTACGACGCGGCGGTGCTCGCGGCCGGTGAGGTCGCCGCCGACGGCGTGGAGGTGACGGTCGTCGACAGCCGGATGCTCGCGATGGGCCTCGGCTTCGCGGTCGTCGCCGCGGCGCAGGCGGCCGACGCGGGCGGCGACGTGCCGGCGGTCGTGGAGGCGGCTGTGCGCACCGCGGCCGCCACGGACGTCATCTTCTACGTGGACACGCTGGAGCACCTGCGGCGCGGTGGCCGCATCGGCGCCGCGGCGGCCCTGGTCGGGACGGCGCTGGCCGTCAAGCCGCTGCTGCACGTCGCCGACGGCCGGATCGCGCCGCTGGAGAAGGTGCGGACCGCGTCCAAGGCGCTGGCCCGCCTGGAGGACCTCGTCGTCGCCCGTGCCGGGGACGGCCCGGTGGAGGCCGCTGTGCACCACCTCGCCGCTCGCGACAAGGGCGAGCTGCTGGCGGAGCGGCTGCGGGCGCGCCTGCCACGGCTGGAGTCGCTGCACGTGTCGGAGGTCGGTGCGGTCGTCGGCGCGCACGTCGGCCCCGGCCTGCTCGGGGTGGTCGTCTCCCGGCGATGACCCTCCTGCTGGCCGCTGCCGTCGTCGGCTACCTCGTCGGTGCGCTCTCCCCGGCGACCGTCGTCGCCCGACGCGGGGGAGTCGACCTGCGCGGCGTGGGATCGGGCAACCCCGGAGCGGCCAACGTCGGACGCGCGCTCGGACGGCGTACGGGGGTCGTCGTGGCGGTGCTCGACGTCCTCAAGGGCGCCGTGCCCGCTGCCGGCTTCGGCGCCGTCGACCACCGGGCCGGGCTGCTCGCCGGGTTCGCCGCCGTGCTCGGCCACGTCAGCTCGCCGCTGCTGCGGGGCCGGGGCGGCAGGGGCGTCGCCACAGCGGCCGGTGCGGTGCTGGGCGCGCACCCGTTGTGGGCGCCGGTGGCGCTGGTCGCCTGGCTGGGAGTGCTGGCCGCCTCCCGCTGGATCGCGCTCGCCTCCATGGCCGCGGCGGTGTCCGTGCTGGTGGTCGCGCTGGTCCTGGAGCAGGACCGCTGGTGGGCCCTCGGCCTGGCCGTCGTCGTCGTGGGGCGGCACCTGCCGAACGTCCGCCGCCGGCTGGCCGCCCGGCGCGAGGGCAGCTGACCGGGCGGTAGCGGGCTGCCGGGCAGGTGGTCGCCACGATGAGCACTCGCCGTCGGGCACTCCGTCCCCAGGCCGTGCGTCGTCCACAGACCGCCTCGCGGCCGGCCTCATCCGGCTCCGGGCTGCCTAGCGTCCGCCGCGTGCGCCTGCGTCCTCGTCCGAGCTCCACCCTCCCGCAGCCGGCCGACCGGGTGCGGGGCCTGTTCGTGCCGGCGTCGCGAGGCTGGGTGCCGCCCGTCGAGCTGTCAGCGCGGGAGTCCCCGGCCGACGGGCGAGGGGCACAGGCCGACGGGCGGAGGGCGCTGGTGGACGGGCGGGAGGCGCTCGCCGACGGCCGTGGAGCACCGGCGGACGGGCAGGAGGCGCTGGCAGACGGTGGAGGTCAGGGGGACGGGGCGAGAGGCGAATACGCACCGGAGGCTCCCCTCGACGAGGGGCTCGGACCCGACGGACCCGTGCAGGCCGGCCTGTCCGCCGCCTCCTGGCACGCGGACGGACCACCGGGCCCCCGCGACGCCCGCTCCGGGGTGGCCGGACTGCTCGACGGGCGCCTGGACCCCGGGCGGCGAGGGGCCACCGCGCTCGTCGTCGCCGCCCTCCTGGCGGCGCTGGTCGCCACCGTCGTGGTGCTCGCCGGCCGCCCCCGAGAGGTCGTGGTGCCGGACGCCGCGCAGGTGACGCCGGAGGTCGTCGAGAGCGGCCTCCCACTTCCCGGCGCACCTGCCCCGAGGGGAGCCGGACCGACCGGCGCGGCTGCGCCGGGCGGCGGCGCTGCGGCGCCGGCCCCAGGAGGCGCAGCGCCAGCGCAGGGCGCCGCGGGTGAGGTCGTGGTCGCCGTGGCGGGCAAGGTGGCCAGACCCGGACTCGTGCGGCTGCCTGCCGGCAGCAGGGTCGACGACGCCCTGCGTGCCGCCGGAGGTCCGCTCCCCGGCGCCGACGTGGGGCTGCTGAACGTCGCCCGCAGGCTCGTCGACGGCGAGCAGGTGCTGGTGGGCGTCGACCCGCCACCGGGCACGCCGGTCGGTCCTGGCGCCGGTGCACCGCCCCTTGCCACCGGAGCAGCTCCGGCGGCCGGGCCGCTCGACCTCAACGCCGCGACAGCGGGAGACCTGGATGCTCTCCCTGGCATCGGCCCGGTCCTCGCCCAGCGCATCGTCGACTGGCGCACCGAGCACGGCCGGTTCGCCAGCGTCGAGCAGCTGCGCGAGGTGACCGGGATCGGCGAGAGCAAGTACGCCGACCTGGCGGACCGGGTGAGGGTGTAGTGCCCGTCCTGCCCCGGGCCGGTGAGCCGCTCGACCTCCGGCTCGTCCCCGCCGCCCTCGCCGTCTGGCTTGTGGCCTGGCAGGGGCGGCTGGTCCCGCCGCGACTGCTGCTGCTTGCCGGGGTCCTCGCTGCACTCACCTCCGCCGTCCTGCTCCTGGGTCGCGTCCGGGGCAGGCTGCTGGTCCTGGCCGCGGCCGCCGGCTGCGCGGCCGCCTCCGCCCTGGTGACCGGCGTGCACACCAGCTCGCGCACCACAGGTCCGCTCGCGCTGGCCGCCTCCGCCGAGGCGGCGGTGACCGTCGACGCGGTGCTCACCGACGACCCGCGACGGGTCGCGCACGGCGCGCGTCCGGGTCCGGACCTGGTCGTGGCCCGCCTGCGCGTCGTGGAGCTGCGCGCCGCGGGACGTGTCCACCGACTGCGGGCCCCCGTGGTGCTGCTGTCGTCGGAGCAGGCCTGGCTGTCCCTGCTGCCCAGCGTGCGCGTGCGGGTGCAGGGACGCCTGCGGCCTCCCGAGCCGGGGGACGACGTCGCCGCCGTGCTGTCCGGACGCGGACCACCGGTGGTCCTGGACGGGCCGTCAGCAGTGCAGCGGGTGGCAGGTCACCTCAGGGCCGGCCTGCGGCGGGCGGTGGCCCCGCTCCCCGCTGCCGAGCGCGGGCTCCTCCCCGGGCTCGTGGTCGGCGACACCAGCCGACTGGACGCCGACCTGCGGGAGGACTTCCGCACGGTGGGGCTGACGCACCTGACGGCGGTGTCCGGCACGAACGTCGCGATCGTGACGGGTGCCGTCCTGCTGCTGGGGCGCCGGATCGGGGTCGGCCTGCGCACCGGTCCGGTGCTGGCGGCAGTCGCGCTCGCCGGCTTCGTGGTCCTGGCTCGTCCCTCCCCGAGTGTGCTGCGGGCGGCCGTGATGGGCGTCGTCGGGCTCGTCGCGCTGTCCTCCGGCAACCGCAAGGCGGCCATGCCCGCCCTCGCAGCGGCGGTGGTCGTGCTCGTGCTGTGGGACCCGGACCTGGCCGCCTCGCCGGGCTTCGCGCTGTCGGTGCTGGCGACCGCAGGGCTGCTGGTCTTCGCTCCGGGCTGGCGTGAGGCGATGGCCCGGCGCATGCCGGGCTGGCTGGCGGACGCGCTGGCCGTGCCGGCGGCCGCGCAGGTCGCCTGCGGGCCCGTGGTCGTGGCGCTGTCGTCCTCGCTGGGTCTGCTGTCGGTGCCGGCGAACCTGCTGGCCGTGCCGGCGGTCGCGCCCGCGACCGTGGCCGGTGTCGCGGCGGCGCTGCTCGCGCCGGTCAGCCTGCCCGCCGCCCAGGCGGTGGCATGGCTGGGGTGGCCGCCGACGGCCTGGCTGGTGCTGGTGGCGCGGACGGGCGCCCGCCTGCCCGGCGCCAGCCTGCCGTGGCCGTCGGGCCTGCGCGGTGCGCTGCTGCTCGCGGTCCTGACCGCCGTCGCCCTCCTGGCGCTGCGGCACCGCACGTGGCGCCGCCTGGTCGCCGCGTGCACCGCCGGCGCGGCCCTGTCGACGACGGTCCTGGCCGTGAGCAGGCCGTCCTGGCCGCCACCCGACTGGTTCCTCGTCGCCTGCGACGTCGGGCAGGGGGACGCCCTGGTCCTGGCTGCAGGTCCGGGCAGCGCGGTGGTCGTCGACGCGGGACCCGACCCGGCTCTGGTCGACCGGTGCCTGTCCCGCCTGGGGATCGACCACGTGCCGCTCGTCCTGCTCACCCACGACCACGCCGACCACGTGGACGGGCTCCCTGGCGTCCTGCGCGGACGTCGGGTCAGCGCCGTGCAGGTCGGACCGCTCGACGAGCCGGCCTACCAGGCTCGTGAGGTCGCGGAGCTGGTCCGTGCCGCCGGTGCCGACCTGGGCCGACCGGCCCTCGGCGAGCAGCGCAGCGTCGGCGAGCTGTCGTGGGAGGTGGTCGCACCGGGCCGTCCCTTCTCCGGCACGTCGTCGGACCCCAACAACAGCTCGCTGGTCGTGCGGCTCACCGTCGGACGCACGACCGTGCTGCTCACGGGCGACGTCGAGCCGGAGGCGCAGCGCGACCTGCTGGACCGCGGCGTCGACGTGCGCGCCGACGTGCTGAAGGTCCCGCACCACGGCAGCGGTGCGCAGGAGGCGGCCTTCCTCGACGCGGTGGACCCTTCGGTCGTCCTGACGTCGGTGGGGGCCGAGAACACCTACGGCCACCCCTCGGACCGGACGCTGTCCCGGCTCGTGCGCCGCGGAGCGCGGTCCTACCGCACCGACCTGCACGGCGACATCGCCCTGACCTCCCGCAGCGGGCACCTGGGTGTCGTGACCCGGCGGCGGGCAGCAGCCGAGGCGCGGCCATGACCTCCCGGGGTCCGCCTCGCAGACGGCACCCGGTGCGTCATCCCGGGTCCCGGCAGACCTGGACCTCGCGTCGGTCCGACCGGAGGTCGGCGCGGAACAGCACCCGGGACCCGTCCGTACGGTGGCGCATCTCGACCTCCGCTGCCCGGTCGTACGAGCGCGCCTCCACGCGGCCGTGCCCATCGCCCGCGGCGGCGCCGACCGGGATCAGCGACCCCCGTCCGGGGAGGTGCTGACCTCGCCGGCATCGCCCAGTGACCGGGGCCGGTGACCGGGGCCGGTGACCGGTGCCGGTGGCCGGTGGTCGGTGGCCGGGGGCGAGGTCCGGTGAAGGGGGGCCGGCAGCAGCCGTGGTCGAGCGCCCCGACCTCCCGCGTCCGCCGCTCCGGACTGCCGACCGGACGAGTCAGAGGTGCCAGGCTCCTCAGCGGACCCGGCACCGGCGCCGTCCGACGTAGCCTGCGGACGACACCCGACAGGAGGTCCGCGTGGGCACAGCCCGGCCGGCCAGGCGGACCGGCCGTGCCCCGATCGGCCGCGGGGCAGACCGCGCGGCGGACCGCGGGGCAGACCGCGCGGCGGACCGGGAGGCGGACCGGGAGCTGGTCCTGACCCGGACCCGACTGGCCCGGCCGGCGGTGGTGCCGGAGCTGCAGCTGCACCTCGCCGACGACATGGAGCACGTCTGGGCGGGACTGCAGGCCGAGCTCGACGACGCGACGCTGCCGCCGCCGTTCTGGGCCTTCGCCTGGCTGGGCGGGCAGGCCGTGGCCCGCCACGTCCTGGACGTGCCGGAGCAGGTCGCCGGCAGGCGGGTGCTCGACCTCGCCGCCGGCTCAGGACTGTGCGGCCTGGCGGCTCTGCTCGCCGGCGCCGCCGAGGTCACGTCGGTCGACGTCGACCCCGTCGCCGTCACGGCCGCCCGCCTGAACGCGGAGGTCAACGGGCTGCCGCTGCTCGTGCAGCGGGTCGACGTGCTGGCGCAGCCGCCGCCCGCCGTCGACATCGTCCTGGCGGGCGACGTCTTCTACGACGCGGCGATGGCGGCTCGCGTCGAGCCCTGGCTGCTCGCCGCGCACCAGGCGGGAGTCCGCGTCCTGGTCGGCGATCCCGGTCGCCACTACCTCCCCCGCCCGGCGCTGCGCGAGGTGGCGGCGTACGACATCCCCACCACGCGCGAGCTCGAGGGCGTGCTGGTCCGGACCACCCGGGTCTACGCCGTCGGGCCCTGAGGGCAGGGGTGCGGCTGGTGCCGACCGGGCACCGCGGCGGCCCGGCCGGACCGCCCCGTCCCCCGACGTCGGCTCCACGAGACGTCTGCCCGCACCGCCCGCCGCCCGCCCCCAGCCCGGCTCAGCCGGCGCGCACCTCCCGCTCGAAGACGAGCTCGAGGCCGTCCTCCTCGTCCTCCTGCTCGCCGACGTGCCGGAAGCCGGCTCGGCGCACGACCGCCAGCGAGGCGGCGTTGTCGGGAGCGACGCTGGCCCGTACGACGCGGACGTCGGGGTCGGCTGCGGCCCGTACCAGGAGCGCCTGCAGCGCGGCGGAGGCGTGACCACGGCCGCGCAGCTCCGGGACCACCGTGTAGCCGACCTCGACCGTGCCGTGCTCGTCGGGTGGGCCGTGGAAGCCGGCGTGGCCGACGACCTCGTGGTCGACCACGACCGCCCGGACGATCCACGGACCGGCCGCCGGGTCCGCGCGGACCTGGTCGAGGCGCAACCGCCACAGCCAGCCCTCCTCCAGGAAGAAGTCCGGCAGCGGCAGGCCCGACACTGTGCGGGCTCGTGCGAGGTCGCCCTCGAGCAGGGCGGTCAGGACCGGCGGCGGCAGGGCGACGAGGGAGGCGGCCACGGCGCAGACCGTGCCTCCTCGGCGTGCCCGAGGGCAAGCGGAGCCGGAGCTCGCCGCCGCCTCCGTGGGACCATGGCAGCGTGCCCCCGGTCCCTCTCGTCCCCCTGACCGTCGTGGTCGGGGACGAGGACCTGCTGGTCGGTCGGGCGGTGTCGACCGTCGTGCGCGCTGCCCGCGAGCGGGACCCGGACGTCGACGTCCGGGACCTGACCGCGGCGGAGCTGCAGCACGGTGATCTGAGCGACGCGCTGAGCCCGTCGCTGTTCGGCGAGCGCCGGGTCCTGGTCGTGCGCGCCGCGCAGGACCTCGCCAAGGACGTCGCCGCCGAGCTGCTCGCCTGCCTCGACGACCCGCAGGACGAGGTGCACGTCGTCGTCCTGCACGCCGGAGGAGCCAAGGGCAAGGCGCTGCTGACGTCGCTGCTGGCCCGGTCGCCGCGGCGCGTCGACGCGCCGAAGGTGACCAAGCCGGGGGAGCGCCGCGACTTCGTCCGCCGGGAGCTCAAGGCGGACGGCAGGATCGTGGAGGAGGAAGCGGTCCTCGCGCTGGTCGAGGCCGTCGGCACCGACCTGCGCGAGCTGGCCTCGGCGGCCGGGCAGCTGCTCGCGGACCACGACGGGCCCCTCACCGTGGAGGTCGTCACGCGCTACCACCGCGGCCGGGCCGAGAGCTCGGGCTTCACGGTCGCCGACCGCGCCGTCGACGGCGACCTCGCCGGAGCGCTCGAGCTCGCCCGCTGGGGACAGAGCACCGGCCTGGCACCGGTGCTCGTGACGAGCGCGCTGGCCAGCACGCTGCGGTCGATGGCCCTGGTCGCGAGTGCCGGCCGCGTTCCGGCGCACCAGATCGCCGGGCAGCTCGGGATGCCGCCCTGGAAGGTCGAGAAGACCCAGCGCCAGGCCCGGGGCTGGCGCCCGGAGGGCCTGTCGGCGGCGCTGGCGGCGGTCGCGCGGGCGGACGCCGACGTGAAGGGCGCGGCCGCTGACCAGGGCTACGCCGTCGAACGGGTGCTGCTCGCGGTGGTCGAGGCCCGGCAGGCCGGCCGGTGACCCGCCGACCAGCGGGCGCTGATGACGGGGCAGTGCGGCCGGTGATCACCGCGCAGGCCAGCCGGTGAGCGCCTGTCAGCCGCCCCGACAACCCCTCCCCAGGACAACGACCGCCGATCCTGGACCGGTACACGCCGACGGCGCCGGCCCCGCTGGGGACCGACGCCGTCGAGAGGCGGGGGAGGGCTAGCCGGCGAGCCCGGCGGTGCGCTTGGCCATGGCCGACTTGCGGTTGGCCGCCTGGTTGGCGTGGATGACGCCCTTGCTCGCGGCCTTGTCGAGGGCCTTGCTCGCGTCACGCATGTGCGTGGTGGCGGCGTCGACGTCGCCGGCCGCGGCGGCCTCGCGGTACTTGCGGATGGCCGTCTTGAGCGAGGACTTGACCGACTTGTTGCGCAGGCGCGCCTTCTCGTTGGTCTTGATGCGCTTGATCTGCGACTTGATGTTCGCCACGCTGCGTCGTCCTCAGTCCTGATCGGGGGCTCGTGCTGCCGGGGAGTGCTGGCAGGCGTGCGGGGGGCCCGCCGCCGGGGCGGGCATGCCGGACCGCACGCGTTCGCCAGCCACGATAGCAGCCGGCGGTGCCGCCTCCCGGGTCGCGACGAACGGGTCCGCTCGACCCCGGCGCGCCGGTCACGGGCTCAGTGGCGAGCTGCCCAGTCCGGCGTCGCGCGCCCGGGCCACCGCCTCGGCGCGCCCGGCCACCTGCAGCTTGGCGAAGACGTTGGAGACGTGGTTGCGCACGGTCTTGTCCGACACGACGAGCCGGCGGGCGATCTCGGCGTTGGTCAGGCCGCGGGCGACGAGGTCGAGGATCTCGCGCTCGCGCTCGGTCAGGCCGGGGAACGGGTCGAGGGCGGCGGCCGCGCCGGGACCCGCGGCGAAGAAGGCCAGCACGCGGCCGGCGATCCCGGCGCTGAACACCACCTCCCCGTGCGCCACCGCGTGCAGCGCCCGGGCGATCTCCGCGCGGTCCGCGCCCTTGAGCAGGTAGCCGCGAGCACCGGCCCGTACGGCGGCGAACACCGAGTCGTCGCCCTCGAGCATCGTGAGCACGAGGACCGCGACGGACGGCAGGCCGGCCGTGATCTGCCGGGTGGCGTCGATGCCGTTGAGCACCGGCATGTGCAGGTCCATGACGACCACGTCGGGCACCAGCTCGGTGGCGACCCGGACCGCCTCCTGCCCGTCCCCCGCCTCGCCGACGACCTCGACGTCGGACATCGCGCTCATCGCGGTGACCAGGCCCTCCCGGTACAGCGGGTGGTCGTCGACGACCACGACGCGCAGCGGCATCAGGCCTCCCGCTGCAGCGGGATCGTCGCCACGAGCGTCGTCCCGCGACCGTCCTCGCCGCGGCGCACCTCGCAGGCGCCGCCCAGCTCCTCGGCGCGCTCCCGCATCGAGCGCAGGCCCACTCCCGGCGTCACCGCCGCGGGCACGCCCACGCCGTCGTCGCAGACCCGCACCTCGAGCCTGCCCGCCTCCCGCTGCAGGACCAGCCGCACGGAGGTCGCTCCGGCGTGCTTGGCGGCGTTCGTCAGTGCTTCGGCGACGATCCGGTAGGCCGCGAGGTCGACCGCCGCCGGGAGGACGTCCAGCTCACCGGCGTCCACGTCGATCCGGCGGGTCGGCGTGACGAAGCGGGTGGCGAGCTCGCGCACGGACCCCGCGAGCCCGAGCTCGTCGAGCGTCGGCGGCCGCAGGTCGTGCACGAGTGTGCGGATGTCGGCGACCGTCTCGTTGAGCCGCGGCACGAGGCGGTCCAGCAGCGCCTCGGCGGCCGCCGGGTCGGTGCGCACGAGGTCGCGCGCGGTCTCCGCCTGCAGCGCGACCGCCGCCAGGGCCGGGCCCATGCCGTCGTGCAGGTCCCGCCGCAGACGCCGCCGCTCCTCCTCTCGCGCGGTGGCCGCGGCCGCCCGCGCCCGCCGGGCCTCTCGGGCGACGAGCACCCCGTGGGCCGCGACGCCGGCCTGCCGCGCCAGGTGCTCGAGCAGCCGCCGCTCGCCGCGCGGCAGGTCCGGCCCGGTGACGCGCAGCGAGCCGACGGCCGCACCGGCGTACACCAGGGGTGTCGTGACGACCTCGCCGGCAGGCTCGCCCACCGACGTGCGGCTGCCGTCGGCGAGCACCACGGCGACGTACGGGACACGGAGCGCGCGGGAGACCTGCACGACGAGGTCGGGCAGCACGTGGTCGGCCGTGGCCACCGGATCGGCGGTGGCCTCGAGCCGGTCGCCGAGCCGGGCCAGGGCGGTGTAGGGGTCGTCGACGTCGCCGTGCACGAGCCGGTTGACCAGGCGCTGCAGCCGCGCGTGCAGCGGCAGGACGAGCAGCGCGACGACGGCGGTGGCCAGCACCGGGGCCTGAGCGCGACTGCCGATGACGCTGCCGACGAGCGCCACCGCCACGACGTACGCCCCCACCGCCGCCGCCGAGACGAGCCCGTAGGTGAGCGAGCGCGACAGCACGACGTCGATGTCCCAGAGCCGGTGCCGCAGCAGGGCGACCACGCACGCGGCGGGGAAGGGCACGACGGCGAGCGCCGGAGCCAGCTCGCGCAGCGCCTCCGGCAGCACGAACGCCGACCCGCCGACGAGGACGGTCCCGAGCACGCCGAGCAGCAGCCAGCGCAGCTGGTCGCGGGCCACCCCGGTGGCCCGCCGGTGGCGCACGACCAGTGAGGCGAGCGCGACGGCCACGGCCACGAGGTCGAGGGCGATCACGCCCCCGACCGCGAGCGGGTGCGCCGCCGCGGCGACCCCCACGGGGTTGACGTGGCCCTCGATCGGGACGTCCTGCAGCTCGTACGGCGTCAGTGCCCACGACAGCGCCGTCGCGGCCACGGCCGCCCCCGCCAACCACCCGGTCCACCGCCAGACGAGCCGGCCGTCCGGGAGCACCAGCGGCAGGACGACGGGCACGGCGATGTAGGCGGGTGACCACAGCCAGGACGACAGCCACAGCGCCAGCTCGCCGCCCGGCCAGGGGGCGGCGGCGTCGAACGCGACGGAGGCGTACGCCGAGGCGACCCCGGCGACCCCGTGCGTCAGGGCGATGCCGAGCAGGACCCGGCGCACGACGGGAGCCGCGCCGTACCAGGCGAGGACCGCGCCGGCAGCGGCGTAGACGGTGGTGAAGGCGAGCACCATGCCGACCCACGTCGGACCGTCGGACGGCGCGTCGTCGGCGACGTGCGCGACGGCCACCACCACCGCGCAGGCCACGGCGAGCAGGGCGACGGCGAGGTCGGCCCGCGCGGGGTGCGGACGGTCGGAGACGGCAGGTGGCACACCGCCATGGTCCCGGCTCGCGGGCCCGGCGTCACGGGACGAGGAGTCCCGACCTCGGACGGTGCCGCAGGACCGTGCGCCCGGGACAGGTCCCCCTCCACCGTGCCTGTCGTCGCCATCCCACCGCTGTCCGAGAGGCCCGTCCCGTGACCACCACCGCAACGCCCGCCCGCGTCCGCACCCCCCTCGCCGTCCGCGCCGCCGCCGGGCTCGTCCTCGTCCTCGCCGCCGTCTCGACCTTCGGGCTCGTGATGTTCGGCGTGGTCTGGAACGAGGACCCGCTCGGCCCCGGCGCCGTCTTCGCCGCCTTCATGATCGCCACTGCGGCCACCGCCGTGGCTGCTGTCCCCTCGCTGCTGCGCGGGACCGTCACCGGCTGGGCGGTGACCGGTGTCTGGGGCTGCTGCTACACCTACTGGAGCGTCTACAAGGTGTTCGGGGAGCAGGAGTTCGAGAGCCTGGGCTTCCTCGCCGCCGGCTGCGGCGTGGTGGCCCTGCTGGCCACCCGCTCGGCGCGCGTGCACGCCGGGATCGCCCGATGAGCGCCACCGTCGAGACCGTCACCGTCCCGGTGCAGCGCGGCCTGCCGGCGGCGACCTCCCGCGTACCGGACCTGCGCCGGGCGCTGCTGGCGCTGGCCGTCGCCGCCGCCCCGCTGCTGCAGGTGGCCGGCATGCTGCCGCACCCCGTGCTGCCCGAGACGCCGGCGGCGACGCTGGCGCTGGTCGCGCAGGACCCGGACGGGTGGTTCCGGATGCACGCGCTGGCGGCGTCGTCCGCGGCCCTCTCGCTCGTCTCGGCGCTCGTGCTGGCCGGTCTGGTCCGCGGCAGGGGCGCGGGCGTGGCCACGGTCGGTGCGGCGCTGCAGTCGGTCGGCTGCGCGCTGCTGGTCTTCGCCTTCGCCGCCGAGGCGCACCTGTGGTCGCTCGCCGCCGACCCCTCCCTGGACCGCGCGGCAGTCGTGCCGCTCGTCGCCCTCGAGCACGGCAGCCCGGCGATGTCGGCGCTGCTCCTCGGCTTCCCGCTGGTCGGCGTCGGCTCGGTCCTGCTGATGAGCGGCCTGCTGCGCTCGCGTGCAGTGCCGCGCTGGCAGCCCGCCCTGGTGCTGCTGGGCACGCTCGCCTCGATCCCCGCGCCGCCCGGCTCGGCGGTGGGGCCGCTGCTGCTGGCCCCGGCCGTCGTGGGGCTGCTCGCCCTGGCCGTCCGCGTCGCGCGCTCCGGCGGCCGCTGACCGACCCGGTGCGCAGGACGAGGGCCTCCGACGCCGTCGGGGGCCCTCGTCGTGCGGGGACCGGCGGTACGCCGGCGGCCGGCGCTCCGTACGACCCGGGCGCGCCCGGCAGGGCCGTCCTTACGATGGACCGTGCCCATGACCGATCCGGCGAGCATCCGGAACTTCTGCATCATCGCCCACATCGACCACGGCAAGTCGACGCTGGCCGACCGGATGCTGCAGCTCACCGGGGTCGTGGACGCACGGCAGATGCGTGCGCAGTACCTCGACAAGATGGACATCGAGCGCGAGCGCGGCATCACCATCAAGGCGCAGAACGTCCGCCTGCCCTGGCAGGCCGACGACGGCCGCGACTACGTCCTGCACATGATCGACACGCCGGGGCACGTCGACTTCACCTACGAGGTCTCCCGGTCGCTGGCCGCCTGCGAGGGGACGCTGCTGCTCGTCGACGCGGCCCAGGGGATCGAGGCCCAGACCCTGGCCAACCTCTACCTCGCGCTCGAGAACGACCTGCACATCATCCCGGTGCTCAACAAGATCGACCTGCCGGCCGCACAGCCGGACAAGTACGCCGAGGAGATCAGCAAGATCATCGGCTGCGACCCCGAGGACGTGCTGCGGATCAGCGCGAAGACCGGCGAGGGCGTCCCCGACGTCCTGAACGCCATCTGCCGCGACATCCCCGCGCCGGTCGGTGACGTCGACGCGCCGGCGCGAGCCATGATCTTCGACTCGGTGTACGACTCGTACCGCGGCGTCATCACCTACGTGCGCGTGTTCGACGGGCAGCTGTCGACCCGGGACCGCGGTCTGATGATGTCGACGCAGAACGCCCACGAGATCCTCGAGGTGGGCGTCGTGAGCCCCGACATGCGCCCGACCGAGGTCCTGTCGGCAGGCGAGGTCGGCTACGTCATCCCGGGTGTGAAGAACGTCCGGCAGGCCCGCGTCGGCGACACGCTCACCACCGTGAAGAAGCCGGCGACCGAGTCCCTGGGCGGCTACCAGGACGCCAAGCCCATGGTCTTCTCCGGGCTCTACCCGCTCGACGGCAGCGAGTACCCGGCACTGCGCGAGGCGCTGGACAAGCTGCGCCTGAACGACGCGGCTCTGGTCTACGAGCCCGAGACCTCCCTGGCGCTGGGCTTCGGCTTCCGCGTCGGCTTCCTCGGCCTGCTGCACCTCGAGATCGTCCGCGAGCGCCTCGAGCGCGAGGCCGGCCTCGCGCTCATCTCCACGGCACCGAACGTCGTCTACACGGTGCGCCTCGAGACCGGCGAGCAGGTGGTCGTCACCAACCCCAGCGACTGGCCCGGCGGCAAGATCGCCGAGATCCGCGAGCCGGTGGCCAAGGCCATGGTGCTGCTGCCCAGCGACTACGTCGGCGCGGTGATGGAGCTGTGCCAGAGCCGTCGGGGCGTGCTGCAGGGCATGGACTACCTGTCCGAGGACCGCGTCGAGCTGCGCTACCAGCTGCCCATGGGTGAGATCATCTTCGACTTCTTCGACCAGCTGAAGTCGCGCACCAAGGGCTACGCCTCCCTCGACTACGAGCTGGCCGGGGACCAGGCGGCCGACCTGGTCAAGGTCGACATCCTGCTGCAGGGCGAGCCGGTCGACGCCTTCAGCGCGATCGTGCACAAGGACAAGGCGTACGCCTACGGCACCACCATGGCCTCCAAGCTGCGGGAGCTGATCCCTCGGCAGAACTTCGAGGTGCCGATCCAGGCCGCGATCGGGGCGCGCGTCATCGCCCGGGAGAACATCCGGGCCATCCGCAAGGACGTGCTCGCCAAGTGCTACGGCGGTGACATCACCCGCAAGCGCAAGCTGCTGGAGAAGCAGAAGGAGGGCAAGAAGCGGATGAAGATGGTGGGCCGGGTCGAGGTGCCGCAGGAGGCCTTCATCGCCGCGCTGTCGACCGGGCAGGAGACGGCCGGCAAGAGCTGACGGCACCACCGCAGGCACTGGTCGAGGGTCGTTGACAGCCCGGTCACGGAGGGCAACACTCCGCCTCCTCGACCCGCCGGAGGATGCCGTGCCCCGTCCCGCTCAGCTGGCCGCCGCCGTTGCCGCCGGCGCCGTCACCGCTCTCGCCGCCGTCACCGGGCTGGCCGGCCCCGCCGCCGCCCAGAGCACGGGTGACGCGTTCACCGCCACGCTCTCCGGGGCCGGCGAGGTGCCCCCCGGCGATCCCGACGGGACCGGGCAGGCGCAGGTCGTCCTGCGCGACGGCCAGCTGTGCTGGTCGGCGACCATCTCGCAGGTCGCGCCGGTCACCGCCGGGCACATCCACCGCGGAGGGGAGGGCGTCGCCGGGCCGGTCGTCGTCCCGCTGCTCGACGATCCGCAGGGGCTGCCCACCGAGGAGAGCTTCTCCAGCGAGCAGGCCTGTGTCGACGCCGACGCCGCCGTGCTCGACGAGATCCGCGGCAACCCCTCCGGCTTCTACGTCAACTTCCACAACGCCGAGTTCCCGGGCGGCGCCGTGCGGGGCCAGCTCGTCGCCGGCAGCCTGCCCTTCACCGGGACCTCCGCGACCGACATCGGCCTGACCGGTGCCGCGCTGGTCGCCGCCGGCGGTGGCCTGCTCGTCCTCGCGCGGCGTCGGCGTCCCGTCGACGGCTGAGCCACAGCGCGCGGCTGGAGCCTGTCCAGCGGGGGCGTCCGGCCCGACGCTGCCAGGGTGCCGCGGTCGGGACGGCCCCGACCGGCCGCAGCGCCCGGCCCTTGTCGCAGGCGGCTGGTAGGCAGACCCCGTGCCGACCGACAGCTCCCGCGCCGACCACGACTCCCGCGCCGACCAGGACCGCCCTGACGGCGTCGACCCCCGCGCTGACCAGGACCGCCCTGCCGGCGTCGATCCCGGCGCCGATCCCGACCCCTACGGCGACCTCGACGCCTACGTCGCCCTGCCCCGCGTCTCCGGCCTCGCCCTGAGCCCGGACGGACGGCGGCTGGTGACGTCCGTGTCGACGCTCGACCCCGACCGCACCCGCTGGCTGAGCGCCCTGTGGGAGGTCGACCCCACCGGCGAGCGCCCGGCCCGGCGACTGACCCGTAGCGCCAAGGGCGAGAGCGCCCCCGTCTTCGCCCCCGACGGGTCGCTGCTGTTCACCTCCGCCCGGCCGGATCCCGACCGCAAGGCCGGACGCGAGGGCGGCGACGACGAGCCGGCCGCCCTCTGGTCGCTGCCGGAGACGGGGGAGGCCCAGGTCGTCGGCACCCGTCCCGGCGGGATCGGCACGCTCGCCGTCGCGCGGGAGACCGGCGCCGTCGTCGCGCTGTCCGACACGCTGCCGGCCTCGACCGACGGCGACAGCGACGCCGCCCGCCGCAAGGCCCGCAAGGACGCCGGGGTCGACGCCGTCCTGCACCGCTCCTACCCGGTCCGCTACTGGGACCACGACCTCGGACCGGGCCAGGAGCGGCTGCTCGTCGGCGAGCTCACCGGCTCGGCCGTCGCCTGGCGCGACCTCACGCCGGCACCTGGTCGGGCGCTGCACGAGGCCGACCTCGACCTGAGCCCCGACGGGCGCACCGCCGTCATCACCTGGTCGACCGACGACCCGGGCGGCTCCCGACGCACGCTCCTGATGGCCGTCGACACCGCGACCGGTGAGCGCCGGGCCCTGGTCGACGACCCCGCGGCCGACTGCAGCGCCCCGGCCGTCAGCCCCGACGGGCAGAGCGTCGCCTTCCTGCGGGAGGCGCTCAGCAGTCCGCACGAGCCCGTCGACGTCACCGTCCACGTCGTGCCGCTGGCCGGTGGCGCCGTGCGCCAGGTCGCACCCGGCTGGGACCGGTGGCCCGGCCGGCCGGCCTGGTCGGCGGACGGCGCCGGCCTGTTCCTCACCGCCGACGACGCAGGCAGCGCGCCGGTCTTCCGCCTCGACGTCGCCGGGGGCGCGGTCGTCCGCGTCACCGCCGACCGCGGGCACTACAGCGACCTGCGGGTCTCGCCGGACGGCGCCCACGTCTACGCCCTGCGCGACGCCGTCGACGGGCCTCCGACGCCCGTCCGGCTGGACGCCACCGCCGAGGGTCAGGAGCCGACCCCGCTGCAGGGCCCGCCGACCGCACCGGCCCCGGCCGGCCGGCTGACGGAGGTGGAGACGACCGCGCAGGACGGCACCGCGCTGCGGTCCTGGCTCGTCCTGCCGGACGGCGACGGCCCCCACCCGCTGCTGCTGTGGGTGCACGGCGGCCCGCTGCACTCCTGGAACGGCTGGTCCTGGCGGTGGAACCCGCACCTGATGGCCGCGCAGGGCTACGCCGTGCTGCTGCCCGACCCGGCCCTGTCGACCGGGTACGGCCGTGCGTTCGTGCGCCGCGGATGGGGCCGCTGGGGCGGCGCGCCCTACACCGACCTGATGGCGATCACCGACGCGGCTGAGCAGCACCCGGCGGTCGACGCCGGGCGCACCGCAGTCATGGGCGGCAGCTTCGGCGGCTACATGGCCAACTGGATCGCCGGCCACACCGACCGGTTCCGGGCCGTGGTCACGCACGCGAGCCTGTGGGACCTCGACCAGTTCGGCCCCACCACCGACGCGGCCCACTACTGGCGCCGCGAGATGACCCCGCAGATGGCCCGGGACAACAGCCCCAGCCGCGCCGCCGACGCGATCACCTCACCCGTGCTGGTCATCCACGGCGACAAGGACTACCGGGTCCCGATCGGGGAGGGTCTGCGGCTGTGGTGGGACCTGTGCTCGCGGGCGCAGGACCCGGAGAGCATGCCGCACCGGTTCCTCTACTTCCCGCAGGAGAACCACTGGGTCCTCAGCCCCGGGCACGCGAAGCTCTGGTACGAGACGGTGCTCGCCTTCCTGGCCGTCCACGTGCTCGGCCGACCGGAGCGGACGCCGGAGCTCCTGCAGTAGGGGCGGGACGCCTACGCCGTGTCCACGACCCGGTAGGCCTCGGCCAGCCGCCCCTCCGGCAGGCCGTGCTCGCGGGCCGTACGCCCGAGGTGCTCGCGCAGCTCGGCCTCGACCGACCGGTCGAGCATCGGCGTCTGGCTGCCGTGGGCGCTGCAGGCCCGGACCTTGGCCGCGAAGACGTCGGTCACGTCGACGGCGCGGTCGTCGGCCGGACCGCCGAACTGCCACACCTGGGGCACCTCCCACGTCGGGAGCTCCAGCTCGGGGAAGGCGAAGGCGTTGCGGGCGTCCGGGTAGACGGCGGCCAGCACCGCCGCCCCCGTCGCGAGGTGGTCGGGGTGGTAGAGGAAGACGAAGCGGTAGTTGCGCTCCGGTGCGTGCGTGACGACCACGTCGGGCCGGACCTCGCGGACCACGCGCGCGAGGTCGCGGCGCAGATCGCGGTCGACGGTCACGAAGCCGTCGGGCCGGCCGAGGAAGACGCAGCGCGTGGCCCCGAGCGCGTCGGCCGCGGCCTGCTGCTCCGCACGCCGGATGCCCGGCACGTCCTCGCGCGGGACGTCGGCGTCGAAGCCGCCGCCGTCACCGTCGGTGACGCACACGACGGTCACCTCGCAGCCCTGCGAGGCCCACAGGGCGATCAGCCCGCCGGCACCGAAGTCGGCGTCGTCGGGGTGGGCCCCGACGACCAGGGCGCGCGCCGGGATGTCCACGCGGGTGCCCTACCCCCTCGCGAGCAGGTCCCGCACGTGACCGGTCTCGTTGAGGCTCACGACGCTGCGCCGCCCGTCCCGCGCTGCCGCCAGCCGGGAGAGCGAGCAGTAGTCGGGCGCGAACCAGATCGTCCGGCCCTGCCCCAGCACCGCTCCCGCGGCGGCGTTGATCACGCCGGCGTGGGTGAACAGCACTGCCCGGCCGCCCGGGTGGCGGGCGACGATGCGCTCGACCGCGTCGACCACCCGCCGGCGGAAGGCGACGGGATCCACGTCCGTGCTGTAGAGGTCGCCGTGCAGCAGCGCCGTCCAGCGCGGGTCGCCGGCGGCCTTGAGCTCCTCGACCGGGACGTAGGAGCTGTCGCCGCTGTCGAACTCGGCCAGGTCGTCCTCGACCTGCGCGGTCGTCGCGAGGTGGCGCTCCAGCGGCGCGGCGGTCTGGCGCGCGCGCAGCGACGGTGAGGTGTAGAGCGCGCTCACGTCGTCCGCGGTCAGCGCTCGAGCGATCCGCTCGGCCTGCACCCGCCCGCGCTCGGCGAGCCCGGGGTCGGCCGGCGCGCCGTCCGCTGTCGCATCGATGCGCACGGGCAGCGCGTGCCTGACCAGGACGACCTCCATGCGCGGGACGTTAGCCCGGGGGTCGCGGACCGCTCTGGCGCAGACTGGAGGGGTGCCCAGCGCCCTGCCCGACGGTGAGCCCGTCCCCGCCGACGGCGCGCTCCCGACGTCGGCGCTGAGCGGGCTCGGCACGCGGCCGTTCGGGCTGTACGTGCACGTGCCGTTCTGCGCGTCCCGGTGCGGCTACTGCGACTTCAACACCTACCTCGGCGCCGAGCTGGGCGGCGGGGCGCTGCAGGCGTCGTACGCCGCGACCGCCACCGCGGAGCTGCGGCAGGTGCGCCGCGTCCTCGGCGACGCCGCTCCCGTCGTCGACACCGTCTTCGTCGGCGGCGGCACGCCGACCCTGCTGCCCGCCGACGACCTCGTCGCCCTGCTGCAGGCGGTGCGGGACGAGCTCGGGCTCGCACCCGGCGCCGAGGTGACGACCGAGGCCAACCCCGACTCGGTCGACGAGCGCTACCTCGCGACGCTGCGCGAGGGCGGCTTCACCCGGGTGTCGTTCGGCATGCAGTCGGCGGTGACGTCGGTGCTGCAGGTCCTCGAGCGCACCCACACGCCCGGACGTCCCGAGCAGGCGGTCAAGGAGGCGTTCGCCGCCGGCTTCGAGCAGGTCAGCCTGGACCTGATCTACGGAACGCCGGGGGAGAGCGACGACGACTGGCGGGCCTCGCTCGAGCACGCGCTGTCGGCCGCGCCCACGCACGTGTCGGCGTACGCGCTCATCGTCGAGGACGGCACCCGCCTGGGGCGGCAGGTCGCCCGCGGGCTGCTGCCGGCGCCCGACGACGACGTCCTCGCCGACCGCTACCTGCTGGCCGAGCAGGCCCTGTCCGGCCTCGGCTGGTACGAGGTCAGCAACTGGGGAGAGCCCTGCCGGCACAACCTGGGCTACTGGCGCGGCGGCGACTGGTGGGGCGTCGGACCGGGAGCGCACAGCCACGTGGGCGGGGTGCGCTGGTGGAACGTCAAGCACCCGCGGGCGTACGCCGACCGCCTGGCCGCCGGGCTGTCCCCCGGCGCGGGCCGCGAGGTCCTGTCCGCCGAGGACCGACGGGTGGAACAGGTGCTGCTCGAGGTGCGCCTGCGCGACGGGCTGCCGCTGGAGGTCCTGCGTCCGCAGGGTCGGGCGGCGGCCGCCCGCTTCGTGAGGGAGGGCCTGCTCGACGGGGACGCGCACGCCGCGGGGCGCGCCGCGCTGACCCTGCGCGGACGGCTGCTCGCGGACGCCGTCGTCCGCGACCTCGTCGACTGACCGGTCCAGCCACGCCCCCCGGCCCGGAGCCGGCCGCGATCATGGACTCGTGGCACGGCGCCTCCGCTCAGGACTGCCGCCAGATCGTGCACGAACCCCATGATCGGCGTGCAGGAGGGGGCGGGCGTGAGGGGGCGGGCAGGAGGGGGTGACCGGGCCCGCAGGTGGTGCGACCCACACGGCTCGGGCCGCGGAACAGCGGCCCCGGACGGTAGGTTGTCACCGCTCAGACAGTCGAGTCACCTCCGATCCGGCCGTCACCTCCGCGGGCGAGCCGCCCGCCGGTCGCCTCGTGTGTCGTGCTCCGTCCCGCTCGTGCGGGCTGTCGCCGCGTGCGCCGCGACCTCGACAGATCACGGAGTCTCCTCCCTCGTGCCCGACCGCCCCACCTCGTCCTCCGGCCGTCCCTTCGCCGGCCGCCCCTCCTCCAGCCGCTCCGGCCCCCGGTCACCCGGCCGCGGCCGTCCGCGCAGCAGCGGCTCGTCCCGCCCGGCGCGTCCCGCCCCTCCGTCCGACCTCGAGCTGGCCCTCGACGCCGCGGCCGAGGCCGTCGCCGCCGAGCCGACCCCGGCCGACGTCACCTTCGCCTCCCTCGGTCTGCCCGACCGGCTCGTGAGCGCGCTCGCCCGGCGGGGGATGTCCGCCCCGTTCGCCATCCAGACCCGCTCGATCCCCGACGCGCTGTCCGGGCGCGACGTCCTCGGCCGCGGCGCCACCGGCTCGGGCAAGACGCTCGCCTTCGGGCTGCCGCTGCTGACCCGCCTGATCGGCGGCTCGCGGCGCCGCGGCGCGCCGCGCGGACTGGTGCTCGTCCCGACCCGCGAGCTCGCCCAGCAGGTCCAGGACGCTCTGGCGCCGCTCGCCCAGGCCCTCGACCTGAAGGTCATGTCGGTCTACGGCGGCGCCTCCATGGGACGCCAGATCGACCAGCTCCGCCGGGGCGTCGACGTCGTCGTCGCCACCCCGGGCCGTCTCAAGGACCTCATCGAGCAGCGCGAGTGCACCCTCGACGCGGTGCAGGTGACGGTCCTCGACGAGGCCGACCACATGGCCGACCTCGGCTTCCTGCCTGCCGTGCAGGAGCTGCTCGACCAGACCGGCCCGGGCACGCAGCGGCTGCTGTTCTCCGCCACCCTCGACCGTGGCGTCGACCGGCTCGTCCGCCAGTACCTCACCGACCCGGCGGTCCACGCCGTCGCGACGGCGGCGAGCCGGGTCACCACGATGGACCACCGGGTGTGGGCCGTGCAGCACGACGCGAAGTCCGAGATCACCGCCGAGGTGGCCTCCCGTCCCGGCCGCACGCTCATCTTCGTGCGGACCAAGCACGGCGCGGACCGGCTGGCCATCACGCTGCGCAAGTCGGGCGTCGAGGCCGGTGCCATCCACGGCAACCTCACCCAGCACGCGCGCAAGCGGGCGCTCGACGACTTCACGAGCGGGCACGCCCGCGTCCTGGTCGCCACCGACGTCGCGGCCCGCGGCATCCACGTCGACGACGTCGACCTGGTCGTGCACTACGACCCGCCGGCCGACCACAAGGACTACCTGCACCGCTCCGGGCGTACGGCCCGCGCGGGTGCCAGCGGCACGGTCCTGAGCCTGGTCACCAGCGACCAGGTGCGTGAGCACCAGCGCCTGCGGGAGCGCGCCGGTGTCGAGGCCAGCGCGCAGAGCGTCGTCCCCGGGCACCCCGCTGTCCGCGAGGTGGCCGTCTCGGGCGAGCCGATCGTGCTCGGGCCGCGCTCGGTGTCCGTCGCACGCCCCTCCGGCGAGCGCCGCACCGGCTCCGGCCGGGACCGCTGGTCGGGCGGGACGTCCTCGAGCGGGCGCAGCCCGCGCCCGGTCCGTACCGCCTGACCGCGGCCCACGCGTCCGACGAGGGCCGGTCCCGGATCACGGGACCGGCCTTCGTCGTGCCCCCGGGACCCGTGCGCGCCGGCCCGGCGGACGTCGGGGCGCTGCGCGTACGCTCCCGACGTGCCGCGCACCGCTCCGAGGTCCCGCCGACACCGACCTGCGCGTCGGCCGACCCACGGGCAGCGGTCGACGCGTCCCGCGTCGTACGGCCGGACGACGCCGTGACCGGGCCGGGGGCCGCCACGGCCGCCGACGAGCTGCGCACGGTGCGGCTGCTCCAGCTGCCGGTGCAGGTGTGGGCGGCCTCCCAGGAGCACCACGACGAGCTGCTCCGCGAGTTCGCCCTGATGACCGCGGGCCAGGCCGACGCGCATGACGACGGAGCAGCCGGTGCCGAGCCGGGGTCCGGGGTCGACCCCGCCTCCCACGACGGCGTCGCCACCCCGTCGGCCGGCGCACCTCTGCGCCTGCTGCGCCTGGTCGACGAGCTGACGCGGCGCTTCGGCGGGACGTCGGACGCGCAGCGCGAGCTGCTGTTCGCCGCGGCGGTGCGGGGCGAGCTGGTCATGGACGAGCTCGCCTACCACCTGCCGCCGGCAGCCCGCCAGGCCTGCGTCGAGCTGACGCGCATGCTGGACGAGGCCGACGACTACTGCCGCGACGGCGAGCACCTGCTGACCCTCGCCACCCCGGACGACGTCCGGCTCTTCCGCGACTGGTACCTCGGCGAGATGGTGCGCCAGCTCGACGGCGCCCCGCCCGAGTCGTGGCCCGACTACGCGGCGCGCGCCCGCGGGGCCTGACCGCCCGCACTCAGAGCGCCAGGGACGTCACCCGGCCACCGACCAGCGTCGCGGCGACCTGCACGTCACGCAGCACGGCCGCGGCGGAGGGCGCGTCCGGCGCCGGCGCGAGGGGGTCGCTGTCGAGGAGGACCACGTCCGCGGGCGCCCCCGGGGCCAGCGTCGTGCGGCCGTCCGTGCTCGCGGCCAGCGCCTCCGCCGGCGTGATCGACTGCTCGGGGTGCCAGGGCGTCCGCTGATCGCCGGACCGGTGCACGGCCGCTGCCATGGCGAGCCACGGGTCGAGCCGGGCGACCGGGGCGTCCGACCCGAGCCGCACGTCGGCGCCGGCGTCGAGCAGCGCCCGCAGCGCGAAGCTGCGGGACTGCCGACCCGGCCAGAGCGCGTCGGTGACGTCGCGGTCGTCGAGCAGGTGGGCGGGCTGGACGCTGGCCCGCACGCCGAGCGCCCTGAACCGGGGCAGGTCGGCCTCGCCGACGAGCTGCACGTGCTCGATCGAGCCGCGGGCACCGGAGCGCTCGACCGCGTCGAGCGCGGCCGAGACGGCGGCGTCCCCGATGGCGTGCACCGCCACCTCGAGTCCGGCGGCGTGCGCCCGCGCGCACAGGGCCGTGAGTGCGTCGGGGGACAGGTTGAGCATCCCCCGCCAGCCGTCGCCGCCGTCGCCGTACGGCGCGCAGCACCAGGCGGTCCGCGTGTTGAGCGAGCCGTCGAAGATCACCTTGACCGGTCCGGTGGTCACCAGTCCCCGGGTGCCCACCAGCGGGTCGCCGGTGCGCAGACCCGTCGCGAGCAGTCCCTCGAGGTCGTCCGGGTAGGTCGCGGTCCGCACCCGCAGCAGGTCGACACCGTCCGCGACCCGCTCGGGCCACAGCCGGTGCCCGGGCTCCCACTCCATGTCGGTGACCCCGACGACCCCGCGCTGCGCCGCGTCCTCGACCGCCGCGCGCAGGGCTGCGCCGGTGTCCTCGCCGGCACCGAGCTCGTCGAGCCGCGCGAGGGCCGCGAACCACTCGCCCTCCTCGACCGGACCGCTGCGGGGCGCCAGGCCGAGCAGCGACAGCGCCCGCGAGCTGAGCCAGCCGGAGTGGGCGTCGCCGCTGATCAGGGCGACCGGGTGGTCGCCGCACACCGCGTCGAGCTCGGCCACCGTCGGGGAGCGCGCCCAGGTGGCCGTCCGCTGCCCGTACCCCACGACGACGCTGTCCGGATCGTCGAGTGCGGCGACGTGGGCGGCCACGGCGGCCGTCACCTGCTCGGGGCCGTCGGTGCCGCCCACGTGGAGGCGCAGGCGCGTGCGCGCCCACTGCTGCAGGTGGACGTGGGCGTCCCACAGGCCGGGAGCGGCCCAGCGGCCCTCTGCCTGCAGCACCTGCTCACCGGGCTGCGGCGGCAGGCGGGGGCCGACGTCCTCGACCAGTCCTGCGCGCAGACGGACGTCGACGAGCCCGTTCGGGGCCGGTCGACCGACGGGGACGAGTCGGACGCCACGCAGCAGCACGCTCGAGTGCCTACCGCAAACGGCTCCAGGTTGACCTTCCGTCGGCCGAGGCGTACGGTAGTTGAGACCTCAAGCACTTGGGAGCAGCGGATGACGGCCAGCCTGCCGGAGATCCCCACGCCGACCGCGCTCGTCGCGCTGACCGGTCTCGACGTCGCCGAGCCGGCGGCGGTGCGCACGTCGGTCGCCGTGCCCCTGCGCTTCGCCGACGGCTACGTCACCACCGCGCAGGTCACCACCTTCACGGGCCTCGTCGACGGCAAGGAGCACCTGGCCCTCGGCCTCGGCGACTGGCAGGGCTCCCTGACCGACCCGGCGCGCACGCCGCTCGTGCGTCCGCACAGCGAGTGCCTGACCGGCGACGTCCTGGGCAGCCAGCGGTGCGACTGCGGCCCGCAGCTGCGCGAGGCCGTGGAGCGGATCGCCGCCGTCGGCGGCGTCCTGCTCTACCTGCGCCAGGAGGGCCGAGGGATCGGGCTGTACGCCAAGCTCGACGCGTACGCCCTGCAGGACGCCGGGCTGGACACCTACCAGGCCAACCGCGCCCTCGGCCGGGGCGAGGACGAGCGCGACTACACCGTCGCGGCCCAGATGCTGCACGCTCTGGGGGCGGACCGCGTCGCCCTGCTCAGCAACAACCCGGACAAGCGCGCGCAGCTCGAGCGCGCGGGTGTCACCGTCGCCCGCACGGTGCCGACCGGCGTCCACGTCACGTCGGCCAACGCCCGCTACCTCGAGGCCAAGCGCGACCACACCGGCCACACCCTCGACCTGCCGCTCGCCGGCTGACCCGGAGACCCGCATGACCGTTCCCACTGCCGTCCCCACCGCCGTCCCCACTGCCGCCCGACCGTCCGCCCGCCACCCCTTCGCGGACCACCTGGACCGGCACGCCGCGCTCGAGACCGCCCAGCCCCACCCGCTGTGGACGCCCGAGGACGGGCCCCTGCCCTCGCTCTACATCAGCCACGGCGCTCCGCCGGTGTTCGAGGACGCCGCGTGGATGGGCGAGCTGCACGGGTGGGCCCGCGCGCTGCCCAAGCCGAGGGCGATCCTGATCGTCTCCGCCCACTGGGAGTCGGCCCCGCTGAGCCTGACCAGCAGCCGGGCGGGCACCGACCTCGTCCACGACTTCGGTGGCTTCGCGCCGATGTACTACCGGATGCGCTACGACACCCCGGACGCCTCCGCCCTGGCTCGGCAGGTCGTCTCCGTCCTGAGCGGCACCGAGCCGGTCCACGAGCACGCCTCGCGCGGCCTGGACCACGGCGCCTGGGTCCCGCTGAAGGTGATGTACCCCGACGCCGACGTGCCGGTGCTGCAGCTGAGCATCCCCACCCACGACAGCACCCGGCTGCTCGCCCTCGGCGCGCGACTGCGCACCCTGCGCGAGTCCGGTGTGCTGGTGATCGGCTCGGGCTTCATGACGCACGGGCTGCAGTACGTCGACTGGGCGCGTCCCGACCGGGTGCCGGGCTGGTCGCGCGAGTTCGACCTGTGGGCCGCCGACGCGCTGTCCCGTGGCGACGTCGAGGAGCTCGCGCACTTCCGCACGCGCGCGCCGGGCATGCCGTACGCCCACCCGACGGTGGAGCACTTCACGCCGCTGTTCGTCACGCTGGGCGCGGCCGGCGATCCGGAGGCGCCCGTCAGCACGACGGTCGACGGGTTCTTCGTCGGTCTGGCCAAGCGCTCGTTCCAGGCGGCCTGACCGGTGGAGCCGCGGTGGCTGGACGAGCAGGAGATGGCCGCGTGGCTGCCGCTGGTCCGCCTGCTGACGACGCTGCCGAACGCGCTCGACACCCAGCTGCGCGAGGAGGCCGGCATCAGCCACCTCTACTACCAGGTGCTGGTCATGCTGTCGGCGGCCCCCGAGGGCGCGCTCCGGATGAGCGAGCTCGCGCGGACCACCGGCATGTCGCTGAGCCGGCTCTCGCGGGCCGTCGCGAGCCTCGAGGAACGGGGCTGGGTCGAGCGCAGGCCCTGCCCGGACGACCGGCGGGGACAGGTGGCCCACCTGAAGGACGCCGGGCGCCGGGCCCTCGAGGCGGCCGCACCCGGCCACGTCGCCGAGGTGCGTCGCAGGGTGTTCGACCACCTCTCGCGCGAGCAGGTCCTGCAGCTCCGCACGCTCGCCGAGCGCCTGCTGGCGGCGACCGTCAGCGAGCCTGCGACGGACGGCCGGGGCCGGGCCACCGGAGCCTGAGCGCCTCGGGGGCGACCGTCGCCGAGGCCGCCGGCCGGTCCGACCGCCGGGCCGAGGACGTCTCGCAGCGCCACCGGGCCGCAGCCGGGAGGCGCCGCCCGCCGTACACTGGCACTCCGCGCGCGAGAGTGCCAGGAGGAGGTGCCGCACGTGCTGGACGACCGCAAGCTCGAGGTCCTCCGGGCCATCGTCGAGGACTTCGTCTCCACCACCGAGCCGGTGGGCTCCAAGGCGCTGGCCGAGCGGCACTGCCTGGGCGTCAGCCCCGCCACGGTCCGCAACGACATGGCCGCCCTCGAGGACGAGGGCTACATCACCCATCCGCACACCAGCGCCGGCCGTGTCCCGACCGACAAGGGCTACCGGCTGTTCGTCGACCAGCTGTCGACGGTCAAGCCGCTGTCGCCGGCGGAACGGCGGGCGATCCAGTCGTTCCTCGAGGGCGCCGTCGACCTCGACGACGTGGTCCGCCGCTCGGTGCGCCTGCTCGCGCAGCTGACGCGCCAGGTGGCCGTGGTGCAGTACCCGTCGCTGTCGCGCAGCGCCGTGCGCCACCTCGAGATCGTCCACCTCGCGCCGTCGCGCCTGCTGCTCGTGCTGATCACCGACACCGGACGGGTGGAGCAGCGCCTGCTCGAGCTGCCGGTGGCGCTGAGCGACGACGACGTGGCCGTGCTGCGGCAGGTGTTCGGCAGCCGCCTGCACGGCTCGCGGCTGGTCGACGCGCCGGCGGCGCTGTCCGACCTGCCCGACGCCGCGCCGCCGGCGATCCGGCCGGTGCTCACGAGCGTGATGACCGTCGTCCTGGAGACGCTGGTCGACCAGCCCGAGGAGCGGATCGCGCTGGCGGGTACGGCCAACCTCACCCGCCACGTCCTGGACTTCCCGCAGACCATCCGGCCGGTGCTGGAGGCGCTGGAGGAGCAGGTGGTGCTCCTGAAGCTGCTGGGCGAGGTCAACGACCCCACGACCGTGCACGTCAAGATCGGCGAGGAGAACAAGGTGGAGGGACTGCGGTCGACCTCCGTGGTGACCATGGGCTACGGCCCGGACGGCGGGGCGTACGGCGGCCTCGGCGTCGTCGGCCCCACGCGCATGGACTACGCCGGCAACATGGGCCAGGTGCGCGCCGTCGCGCGGTACGTCGGCGAGCTGCTGGCGGGCGCGTAGTGGCCGACTACTACGGCTCTCTCGGCGTCGCTCCCGACGCGAGCGACGACGAGATCAAGAAGGCCTACCGCAAGCTGGCGCGCCAGCTGCACCCCGACGTCAACCCCGACCCCGACGCGCAGGAGCGCTTCAAGCAGGTCACGGCGGCGTACGAGGTGCTGTCCGACCCGCAGAAGCGGCAGGTCGTCGACCTCGGCGGCGACCCGCTCGCCAGTGGCCCCGGCAGCGCCGGCTCGCCGTTCTCGCAGGGCTTCGGCGGGCTCGGCGACATCATGGACGCCTTCTTCGGCGGCGGCGCCGGCGGCCGCGGCCCGCGCAGCCGGATGCGCCAGGGCGCCGACGCGCTGCTGCGCATCGAGTGCGACCTGGCCGAGACGGCCTTCGGCGTCGAGCGCGAGCTGACGCTCGAGACCGCCGTCGTCTGCTCCACCTGCGACGGACAGGGCACGGCCCCCGGCACCTTCCCGTCCACCTGCGACACCTGCCAGGGGCGCGGGGAGGTGCAGCAGGTCCAGCGCTCGTTCCTGGGCCAGGTCATGACGACCCGGGCCTGCCCGCGCTGCGCCGGGCTGGGGTCGGTCATCGAACACCCCTGCGGCGAGTGCAGCGGCGACGGACGCGTACGCGCCCGCCGCACCCTGACGGTCAAGGTGCCCGCCGGCGTCGAGAACGGGATGCGCATCCGCCTGACCGGCGAGGGCGAGGTCGGCCCGGGTGGCGGGCCGGCCGGCGACCTCTACGTCGAGGTCGTCGAGCGACCCCACCCCGTCTTCACGCGTGAGGGCGACGACCTGCACTGCACCGTGCCCATCCCGATGACGGCGGCGGCGCTGGGCACGACGATCCCGCTGACGACGCTGGACGGGGACGAGCAGCTCGACATCGCTCCCGGCACCCAGCCCGACGAGGTGCTGACCCTGCGCGCCCGCGGGGTGCCGCACCTGCGCGCCACCGGGCGCGGTGACCTGCACGTCCACCTGCAGGTGCAGGTGCCGACGCGGCTCGACCACAAGCAGGAGGAGCTGCTGCGCGACCTGGCCCGCCTGCGGGGCGAGGAGCGGCCCGGCGTCTCGGGCAAGGGCGGGCTGTTCGGCCGTCGCCGCCGCTGAGGTCGTGACCCCGGCGCTGTTCCTGTGCGACGACCTCGACGGTGACGTCGTGCGCCTGACCGGGCCCGAGGGGCGGCACGCCGCCACGGTGCGGCGGGTCCAGGTCGGCGAGGCGGTCGACCTGGCCGACGGCCGCGGCACCCGGGCGCGCTGCACCGTGCTCGCGCTCGGCCACGACACGGTCGAGCTGCGGGTCCACGAGCGCGTCGTCGAGTCGCCGCCGACCCCGCGGCTGGTGGTGGTGCAGGGCATCGCCAAGGGCGACCGCGGCGAGCTGGCCGTCGAGCTGGCGACCGAGGTCGGCGTCGACGAGGTCGTCCCCTGGGCGGCAGCGCGCTGCGTCGTGAAGTGGGAGGGCGCCCGCGGCGAGCGGGCCCTGGGCCGCTGGCGCTCGACGGCCCGCGAGGCCGGCAAGCAGTCGCGGCGGGCGCGCCACCCGCTGGTCGCCGGCCCGGTCGACCTCGACGGCCTGCTCGCGCGCGCCGCGGGCGCCACGACGCTGGTGCTGCACGAGCAGGCGTCCGTGCCGCTGGCCTCGGTCGACCTGCCGACCGAGGGCGAGGTGCTGCTGGTCGTCGGGCCGGAGGGCGGGATCACCGAGCGTGAGCTGGAGCGGCTGACGGCGGCAGGTGCGACGGCCGTGCGCCTGGGGGCGAGCGTGCTGCGGACCTCGACCGCCGGAGCTGCCGCGGCGGCGGTGGTGAGCGCGCGCACGCCCCGCTGGGCGTGACGGGCAGCGGGCGCTCAGGCGGGGACGGCGCCGGGGCGCCCGTCCTCCACGACGAAGGTCGCCCGGGTGCGGACCGGGGCTCCGGGCGTCGTCACCGCGTCGACCACGCGGCAGTCGGCGGTCCACGCGTCGGCGGTCACCGTGTTGCGGCCTGCTTCGCCGCAGGTGAACACCTCAGGCGTCTGACCCGGCGGCACGTCGGGCCGGGCGACGTGGCAGCGTCCGTGCCGTCCGCCCGAGCCCTGGAGGAAGCCCGTGACCGACTGCCTGTTCTGCAAGATCGTCGCGGGCGAGGTGCCGGCGGACATCGTGGCGCAGACCGAGGAGACGGTGGCGTTCCGCGACATCGCTCCGCAGGCGCCGACCCACGTCCTGGTGGTGCCGCGCGCGCACCACGAGGACGTCGGCGCGCTCGCCAGTGCCGAGCCGGCGCTGCTCGGCCGGCTGTTCGCAGCCGCGGCGGACGTGGCGCGCATCGAGGGGCTGGACGGCGGCTACCGCCTGCTGACCAACACCGGCCGCGACGCGGGGCAGACCGTCTCCCACGTCCACGTGCACGTCCTGGGCGGACGTCCGCTCGGCGCGCTGGCCTGAGATCTGCAGCTGCCCGTCCCACGCGTGCCGATCGGACCGCAGCTCGGTGCGCTCGCCTGAGCCGGGGCCGGCAGCTCCGCACGCTCGCCTGAGCCGGGGCCGGCAGCTCCGCACACGAGCTGATCCACCCCGACCGGGCCGGCGTCCGCCGTACGCTCCGGCGCCCTCGCCGACGATCAGCTCGTGTGCGTAGGCGCCGCGGTGGAGGGGGCCCCGGCGGCGGTCGGAACAGGTCCCGGGCTGGCTCGGCGCTGCGCGGGTAGCCTCGAGGGGTCCTTCCGCCCCCACCCGAGAGCAGGCGAACGGCGACCGCCGACCCCATGCCCGACACCCCCCGTCCGACGACGCACGTCGACCGCGTCGTCAGCAAGATCGTCGTCCCGTCCGAGCAGTCCATGGTCGCCCTGCTGGGCAGCCGCGACGAGGTGCTCCGCACCGTCGAGCGCGTCCTGACCAGCGACGTCCACGTGCGCGGCAACGAGATCACCCTCACCGGTTCGGCCAAGGACAACGCCCTGGGCGTGCTGCTGTTCGAGCAGCTGCTGGAGCTGCTCGACAAGGGGCAGGCGCTCACGACCGACGCGGTCGAGCGCAGCCTGGCGATGCTGCAGCAGTCGGAGGGCAAGCCCGCCGAGGTCCTGACGCTCAACATCCTCAGCAACCGCGGCCGCACCATCCGGCCGAAGACCGTCAACCAGAAGCGCTACGTCGAGGCCATCGACGCCCACACGATCGTGTTCGGCATCGGCCCGGCCGGCACCGGCAAGACCTACCTCGCGATGGCCAAGGCCGTGCAGGCGCTGCAGGCCAAGCAGGTCAACCGGATCATCCTGACCCGCCCCGCCGTCGAGGCAGGGGAGCGGCTGGGCTTCCTGCCCGGCACGCTGTTCGAGAAGATCGACCCCTACCTGCGCCCGCTGTACGACGCGCTGCACGACATGCTCGACCCGGAGTCGATCCCCAAGCTGATGGCGGCGGGGACCATCGAGGTCGCGCCGCTGGCCTACATGCGCGGTCGCGCCCAGCCGGTGGACACCCTCGTCATGACCCCGGAGGGGGCGCGTCCGATCGGGGAGCTCGAGGTCGGCGACCTCGTCGTCGGCTCGGACGGACTTCCGACGCCCGTGCTGGGCGTGCACCCGCAGGGACGCAAGCAGGTGTACCGCGTCTCGACGCAGGACGGCGCGTCGACGCTGGCGTGCGGCGAGCACCTGTGGTCGGTCACCACCCGTGACGACCGGCGCCGCGCCAAGGGGCCCCGGGTCCTCGAGACGCGCGAGATGCTCGGCTCGCTGCGCCAGGCGCACGCGCACCGCTACGAGCTCCCCGTCGTCGCCCCGGTCGAGTTCGTGCCGACGGAGGTCCCTCTCGACCCGTACGCCCTCGGGCTGCTGCTCGGCGACGGCTGCCTGACGACGTCGACGACCCCGGCCTTCTCCACCCGCGACCCCGAGCTGGCCCATGCGCTCGAGGACGCGCTGCCCGGCATCGAGCTGCGTGCGGCGGCGCGAGCGGGGGACTTCGTGCTGCGTCACGAGGGCTACCACCGCGGGGGACTGCTGACCGCCAACCCGGTCACCGAGGTGTTGCGCGCCCTCGGCCTCGCGGGCACCCGGTCGACCACGAAGTTCGTGCCGCTGACCTACCTCCTCAACTCCTCCGACGTCCGTCTGGCGGTCCTGCAGGGGCTCCTCGACACCGACGGCGGACCGGTCGTGCAGGCGGGCCGCACGTGCCGCGTCCAGTACACGACCTGCTCGGACCAGCTGCGCGACGACGTCGTCTGGCTCGTCCGGTCGCTCGGGGGGGTGGCCTACGTCCGCACACGCCAAGCCGAGGGCCGTGCGCCCGGCATCGCCGGCGGTCGGCCGGTCTGGCACCGCAGCGATGCCCACGTGCTCGACATCCGGCTCCCCGAGGGCATGGCGCCCTTCCGTCTCGCGCGCAAGCGGGCCGCCTACGACGCGACGGGCGGCGGCCGGCCGATGCGCTTCATCGACGCCATCGAGCCGGCAGGGGAGGCGGAGTGCGTCTGCATCTCCGTCGGCGCGGCCGACTCGCTGTACGTGACGGAGGACTTCCTCGTCACGCACAACACGCTCAACGACGCGTTCATCATCCTCGACGAGGCGCAGAACACCACCGCCGAGCAGATGAAGATGTTCCTCACCCGCCTCGGCTTCGGCAGCAAGATCGTCGTGACGGGTGACGTGACGCAGGTCGACCTGCCCGGGGGCGCCACCAGCGGGCTGCGGGTCGTGCAGGAGATCCTCGACGGCGTGGCCGACGTCCACTTCGCGACGCTGACCAGCACCGACGTGGTGCGCCACAAGCTGGTCGGGCGCATCGTCGACGCCTACGCGCAGTACGACGCGGAGGAGCGCAGTCGCGTCCCGCACCGGTCCCCGACCCGGCCGGCCGGCCGGCGGGACGACGTGCGACGGTCGCACTAGATGTCGATCGAGGTCGCCAACGAGAGCGGCGTCGCGGTGGACGAGCAGGCGCTCGTACGCGTCGCTCGGCACGTGCTCGACCGGCTCGGCGTCTCACCGCTCGCGGAGCTGTCCCTGCTGCTCGTCGACGTCGAGCAGATGGAGAAGCTGCACGTGAGGTGGATGGACGAGCCCGGCCCCACCGACGTGCTCGCCTTCCCGATGGACGAGCTCGACCTGCGCGGCTCGCGCGGCGTCGGGCACGGGCACGGCTCCGGCAGCGAGGAGCCCGACGAGACCGGCCCCGCGGTGCTCGGCGACGTCGTGCTGTGCCCGGAGGTCGCCGAGCGCCAGGGCGCCGAGGCAGGGCACGGCACGGCGGCCGAGCTCGAGCTGCTCTGCACGCACGGCGTCCTGCACCTGCTGGGGTACGACCACGGCGACCCGGACGAGCACGCCGAGATGTTCGGCCTGCAGGGCGAGCTGCTCAGCAGCTGGAAGGCCGCCCAGGGCTGAGGCTGCGGTGCCGGGCGGCAGCCCGGTCGACCCGGCTCACCAGCACTGCCGACCCCATGTCCGCAGCTGCCGCCCGAGCCCGCGCCAGGGCCGCAGTGGCGTCGTCGCCGCGCGCGGCGGTGATCTCCGCATCGGCGAGCAGGACGAGTGGAGCAGGCCACTTCTCCCCGTGGAGCGCGAGCTCGGCGTGGGCTCGACCGGCCCACGCCTGCGCCAGCTCGAGGTGGCCGCGCTCGGCCAGGGCGATCGCAGGGTTGGCGAAGTGCATCCCCAGGCCGGTGTGCATCCCGACGCGGGTGTAGACCTCTCGACCTCGCTCGAGCGCCGCCAGTCCTTCGCCGAGCCGACCTCGCGACAGCAGGACCCATCCCAGGTGGAGCTGGGCCTGACCGCCCCAGAACGACAGCAGGTCGTCACCGGAGTGCTCCGCCACCGGGCGGGCGACCTGCTCGACCCGGTCGACGTCGCCGGCGCAGGCCCCGACGCAGCAGGCGAACATCGACAGCATGACGGCGGCGTAGCGGTCGACCGAGCCCAGCAGCGCGTCGAAGCGCTCGGCCGTGTCCGGCCAGTCGCCGACCAGCCCGTGCGCGGCCAGCCGGAAGCCGGCGGCGAGCATGTGCCGCTCGGCCTGGAAGCTGCGCAGGGCGCTCGTCGTGCCGGCCCGGTAGGCCGGCACGCGCTCGGGAGCCCGCTCGCCGACCGCGAAGGCGGCGTCGAGGCTGTCCCGCATCTCGACCAGCCGGCCGTGGTGCCAGCACTGGATGCCCCAGACGTGCAGGCCGAACTGCCGCAGGACGGGGTCGTCGGTGCGGGCGGCCAGCTCGCGGAACCGCTCGGCGATCGCGTCGCCGGTCGCGAAGTCGCAGGACGTGTCGGCCAGCGCCCACCGTGCCCACTGCAGCTCGAGCTCGACGTCCGTCCGGCCCAGGCGCTCGGCGAGCGCCTCCGCGCGGTCCAGCAGGTCGCTCACTCCGCCGAAGCCGCGCAGGGCCCGACGCACGGAGGTCAGTCGTACGAGCGACTGGAGCTCGGCGTCGGCCTGCTCCGCCGAGGACCCGGCCGCCCGGCGCAGCTGCACGGCCCGCTCGAGCAGGTGCTCGGCAGAGGAGAGGGCGAAGCGGCGCAGCGCCACCTCGGCAGCGTCCTCGAGCGCCTCCGCGGCGCGAGCACCGTCCACGAGGGGCACGGCCGCCCACAGGTGCTCGGCTCGCAGCTCCGCCTGCTCGTCACCGGCGTCGTCGAGCGCCTCGGCCACCTGCAGGTGCACCGAGGCGCGCCGCGTCGGGGTCAGGTCGTCACCGAGCACCTCGCGGACGAGTGCGTGCACGAAGCGCAGGACACCCGGGGCGTCGGTGTCGTCGGTGAGCAGGTGCTGTGCGACGGCAGGCTCGAGGTCGGCGAGGCAGGCCGCCACCGGCCGACCGGTGACCCGGGCGAGCAGGCGCAGGTCGACGTCCCGGCCGACCGCCGCGGCGACCTGCAGCAGCCCGGTCGTCGCCTCCGGCAGGCGCGCGAGCCGCTGCCGCACCACGTCGCCGACACCGGCCGGAACCCGGGCGGCGGCCGCGTCTTCCGGCCCCGCGTCGCCCAGCAGCTGGGCGAGCTGGGCGGCGAAGAAGGGGTTGCCCTCGGCCCGCGCGTGGATCGCGAGGGCCACCTCCGCAGTGACGTCGGCGTCCGTCGTCTGGCTGACCAGCCGGGCCGTGTCCTCCGGACGCAGCCCACCGAGCCGCAGACGGCGGCTGCCGCGCCGGCGCGCCACGGCGGCCAGGGCCTCGACCAGCTCCTTGCCGCGCTCGCCGGCACCCTGCCGCACGGTCGCGAGCAGCAGCACCGGCTCGTCGCCCAGGTGCCCGACGAGGAAGGAGAGCAGCGACAGCGAGGCCGCGTCGGCCCACTGCAGGTCGTCGAGCAGCACGACGAGGGGCGTCCTGCGCGCCGTGCGCCGGACCGCTGCGGCGACGTCCTCCAGAACGGCGAACAGCCCAGCGCCGCCGTCTCCGGCGCGGGCGTCGAGCAGGGCGGACAGCCCCTCCTCGGCCTCGTCGGGCGCCGAGTCGCGCAGCGCCCGCAGGACCGGCAGCCAGGGCCAGAACGCCGGGGCTGCCCCGCTCTCGTGGCTGCGCCCCCACAGCACGAGCGCACCCCGCTCCCTCGCGTGCTCGGCGAGCTCCTCGAGCAGGCGGGTCTTGCCGATGCCGGGCTCACCCTCCACGACGCCCGCCCTGGCGCCGGTGGCGCTCTCGCCCAGGACCTCGTGGAGGACGGCGAGCTCGTGGGTGCGCCCGACCAGAGCCTCCCGGGGGCGGGCGGTCGGCGCGGCACGCTGCTCCGGTGCCGGTGCCGGTGCCGGTGCCGGTGCCGGTGCCGCCGCCGGTGCCGACGCCACCGGCAGGTCGAGCGCGCGGTCCTGCCGCAGGATCTGCAGCTCCAGCTCGCGCAGCGCCTGACCGGGCTCCACGCCGAGCTCGTCCACGAGCGTCCGGCGCGCGTCGGACAGGGCGCGCAGCGCATCGGCCTGCCGCCCGCAGCGGTACGACGCGAGGGCGAGCCGTCGCCAGCGGGCCTCGTCGAGCGGGGCGGCCTGCACGGCCTCGGTCAGCTCGCCGAGCAGCGCGGCGTGCCGGCCGAGCTGCAGGTCGGCCTCCTGGCGGTCGGCGACCGCCGCCGCCCTCAGTCCGTCCCAGCGGGCGACCAGACCGGTCGCGAACGGCCGGTCGGCGAGGTCGCCCAGCGCCGGACCGCGCCAGAGGCCCTCGGCCTGCACGAGCAGCGCCCGGGCGGACGCCGGGTCACCGGCCTCCAGCGCGGCGCGACCCTGCTCGGCCAGCCGCTCGAAGCGCCGCCAGTCGAGGCTGTCGTCCGGCGCCTCCAGGACGTAGCCCTCACCGCGCCGTCGGAGCAGGCCGCCGGCAGGACCGAGCGCGGTGCGCAGCCGGGAGACGTAGGAGTGCAGCGTCGAGACCGCGGACGGCGGTGGGTCCTCGCCCCAGGCCGCCTCGACGAGGGCGCCCGTGGGGACGACCCGGCCGCCGGCCGCCAGCAGCGCCGCGAGGACGGCTCGCGGCTGAGGTCCCCCCAACGACCGGACCTCCACGCCGTCGAGCTCCACGTGCACACCGCCCAGCACCCCGAACGCCACCGGCGGGCGCAGGTGCCGAGCCTCCATGGACGGCAGGCTAGAGCGGTGCCCGGTGGTCGCGCAGGCGGTCGAGCGGGCTCGGCGCGAGGCCGCCGGCCGCCCGGGTCGGGGGTGCGGGGCTCAGCCGCCGGCGGCGCAGGCGCCGCACGTGCCGAACACCTCGACGGTGTGGCTCACCGCGGTGAAGCCGTGGCGGTCGGCGACGTCGGTGGCCCAGGCCTCGACCTCGGGCCCGTCGACCTCGACCGACCGGCCGCAGGACCGGCAGACCAGGTGGTGGTGGTGCTCGACCGTCGGACAGCGCCGGTAGACCGCCTCGCCGCCGTCGGTGCGCAGCACGTCCACGTGCCCTGACTCGGCCAGTGCCTGCAGGTGCCGGTAGACGGTGGTCAGCCCGACCGAGGCACCGCCCCGCCGGAGCAGCTCGTGCAGCTCCTGGGCGCTGCGGAAGCCGTCGACGCGGTCCAGCGCGTCGGCCACGGCCGTGCGCTGACGCGTGCTGCGCACCCCCGGCAGCTCGGTCGGCCCGGTCACCGGGCCGCCAGCCCAGCAGGCAGCGCTGCCGCCGAGGCGCCGCGCGGTCGGCGGCGTACGACCGCCCCGACCGCCGCGGCCACGCCGAACAGGGCCAGGGCGAGCACGACGATGAGGGCGCCGGGCGCAGTGTCGACGTAGTACGAGCCGAGCACCCCGCTCACCGCGGCGAGCACTCCCGCGCACAGAGCCACGACGACCGTCGCCCGGAACCCGCGCACCAGCTGCTGCGCGGTCGCGACCGGCACGACCATCAGGGCGCTGACCAGCAGCAGCCCGACGACCCGCATGGCGACGGTGACCGTGAGCGCCGCCATGACGGCCAGCAGCAGGTTCAGCGCGCGCACCGGCAGCCCCATGACCCGGGCGTGCTCCTCGTCGTGGCACACGGCGAACAGCTGACGTCCGAAGACGCCGAGGGCGAGCAGCACCCCGACGGACAGGGTGCTGATCACCACGACGTCGCCGGGCGAGACCGCCGTCAGCGAGCCGAACAGGTACGACAGCAGGTTGGCGTTGGTCCCGCCCGGCGCCAGGCCGATGAGCAGGACCCCGCCCGCGATGCCGCCGTAGAACATCAGGGCCAGGGCGACATCGCCGCTGGTGCGCCCGGCCTGCCGGACCAGCTCGAGGACGACGGCCCCGACCGCGGCCACGACGACCGCCGTCAGCACCGGCGCCGTCCCCAGCAGGAAGCCCAGGGCGACGCCGGTGAGGGCGACGTGCCCGATGCCGTCGCCCATCAGGGCAAGGCGCCGCTGCACGAGGAAGACCCCGACGGCCGGCGCGACCAGCCCGACGAGCACCGCCGACAGCAGCGCCAGGCGCATGAACTCCAGCGCGAGGGGGTTCACCGCAGGCCCCAGGCCGGCGAGGTCGTGTCGCGCACCTCGTGCACCGGGTGCGCGTGCTCGGGGTCGTGCACGTGCAGGTGGTCCAGGGCGGGGGGCGGTCCGTCGTGCAGCACCCGCCCGTCGGCCATCGTCAGGGCCCGGGTGATGAGGTGGTGCAGCGGCCCGAGCTCGTGGGCGACCAGCACGACGGTCGTGCCGCGACGGACCAGCCCGTCGAGCGTCGTGGCCAGGGCCGACTGGCTGACCAGGTCGACGCCCGCCGTGGGCTCGTCGAGCACCAGCAGGTCGGGCTCGCACGTCAGGGCCCGGGCGATCAGGACCCGTTGCTGCTGGCCCCCCGACAGGGTCCCGACGCTGTCCCGGGCACGGTCGGCCAGTCCCACCGCCTCGATCGCTGCCTGTACGGCCCGGCGGTCGGCGGGGCCGGAGCGGCGCAGGCCGGTACGGGCCAGCCGTCCGGTGGCGACGACCTCCCGCACGGTGGCCGGGACACCGGTGGTCGCGCCCGCCCGCTGCGGGACGTAGCCCAGCCGCGTCCACTCCCGGAAGTGCGCGCGGGGCGTGCCGAACAGCTCCAGCGAGCCGGTCACGAGCGGCAGCAGGCCGACGACGGCGCGCACCACGGTGCTCTTGCCCGAGCCGTTCGCGCCGAGCACGGCGACGACCTCGCCCCGGTCGACCACGAGGTCGACGTCCTCGACGGCCGGCTGCCCGTCGTAGGCCACGGACGCCCCGCGCAGGGCGACGACCGGGCTCACGTGCAGCCGAGGGCGGTGCGCAGCCGCTCGAGGTTGTCCCGCATGGCGGTCAGGTAGTCGCCGCGCGCGGGCGGCCCCTCCAGCGGGGTGAGGACCTCGGCGGAGGCACCCACCTCACGGGCCAGGGCCTCGGCGACCTTGGGGCTCACCAGCTCCTCGAAGAACACGGTGGTGACGCCGGCGGCCTGCGCCTGCTCGGCCACCTGCCGGAGCCGCTGCGGCGAGGCCTCGTCGTCGGGGGAGAGGCCGGCGATGGCCACCTGCTCCAAGCCGTAGGCGTCGGCGAGGTAGCCGAAGGCGTCGTGGCTCGTGACGACCTGCCGGCGCTCGCAGGTGGCCAGCCCGGCGCGCAGCTCCTCGTCCAGGGCGGTCAGCTCGGCGTCGAGGGCCTGGGCGCGCGAGCGGTACCCCTGCGCGCCGTCGGGGTCGACGGCCGCCAGGCGGTCCGCGACGGCAGCGGCGACGGTGCTCAGCCGCAGCGGGTCCAGCCAGACGTGGGGGTCGGCGTCCGCATGGTGCCCGTCGCCGTGCCCCTCGTCCCCGTGCCCCTCGTCCCCGTGTCCTTCGTCCCCATGTCCTTCGTCGCCGTGCCCCTCGTCCCCGTGCCCCTCGTCGCCGTGGCTCCCGTGCCCGGCGCCGCCGCGGAGCTCGACGACCGACAGCACGTCGAGCGCCCGGCCGTCCGCCTGCTGCTCGACCGCCTCGTCGACGGCAGGCTGGAAGCCACCCGAGAAGACGACGAGATCGGCCTCACCGACGGCGCCGACCTGGCGCGGCGTGAGCTCCAGGTCGTGCGGCTCGCCGCCGGGCTCCGTCAGGTTCGTCACGTCGACGGCGTCGCCGCCGACCCGGGCGGTGACGAACTCGTAGGGGTAGAAGCCGACGACGGCCGACACGGCACCGTCCTGCGTTCCCGGGCCCGTGCTGGTCATGGCGCTGCCGCCGCACCCGGAGACGGCCACGGCGACCGCGGTGGCCAGGACGAGCGACGGCAGGCGAGCAGGCATGCGCGCACCCTACCGGAGTTGACAACGGTTCCCGTTAGGCCGTCGGGCCGTGACCGGACCGTACGCTGGAGGCCGTCATGTCTCGCCGCCTGCGCCCCACCCGACGTCCGGCGGTCCGGTGACCCTCGCCGCCGTGCTGCCCCTGGCGTGGGCGGTCGTCTTCGTCCTGCTGGCCGGCGTCCTGGCCTGCATCGAGGCGGCGCTGTCGCGGGTCTCCCGGGTGCGCGTCGAGGAGCTGGTCCGCGCCGAGCGGCCCGGGGCGCTGCGGCTGCAGGCCGTCCTGTCCGACCCGCCCCGCTCGCTCAACCTGCTCCTGCTGCTGCGCACCGCGCTGGAGCTGGCGGCGACCGGCGTGGCGGTCGACTACGCGCTCGACCGGGTCGACGGCGCCCGCGCCGTCGTGCTGGCCGTCGCCGTCATGACCGTCGTCAGCTACGTCTTCGTCGGTGTCGCCCCGCGCACCATCGGCCGGCAGCAGGCCGAGGGCGTCGCGCTGCGCGGCTCCGGGCTCGCCCTCGCGCTCACCAGGGTGTTCGGCCCGCTCCCGCGGCTGCTCATCCTGCTCGGCAACGCGCTGACCCCGGGCAAGGGCTTCCGCGAGGGCCCGTTCGCCTCCGAGGCCGAGCTGCGCGACCTCGTCGAGCTGGCGCAGGAGCGCGGCGTGGTCGAGCGCGCCGAGCGCGACATGATCAACAGCGTCTTCGAGCTCGGCGACACGATCGTGCGCGAGGTCATGGTGCCGCGCACCGACATCCTGACCATCGAGCGCGGCAAGACCGTCCGCCAGGCGCTGAACCTCGCCCTGCGCAGCGGCTTCAGCCGCATCCCCGTCGTCGGGGAGAACGCCGACGACGTGCTGGGTGTGGCCTACCTCAAGGACCTCGTCCGCAAGGAGCGCCACGACGACGGCGGCGCCGCCCGGGTCGAGGACGCCATGCGCGAGCCGGTGTTCGTCCCGGAGAGCAAGCCGGTCGACGAGCTGCTGCGCGAGATGCAGGCCTCCCTGGGCCACATCGCCATCGTGGTCGACGAGTACGGCGGCACCGCCGGTCTGGTGACCATCGAGGACGTCCTCGAGGAGATCGTCGGCGAGATCAAGGACGAGTACGACCGCGAGGCACCGCCCGTGGAGGACCTCGGCGACGGCACCTGCCGCGTCACGGCCCGCCTGACGGTCGAGGACCTCGAGGAGCTGTACGGCGTCGAGCTGCCCCACGACGACGTCGAGACCGTCGGCGGCCTGCTGGCCATGGCGCTGGGCCGGGTGCCGATCCCCGGCGCGACCGCCGAGCTCGGTGGGCTCGTGCTGGTCGCCGAGAGCGCCAAGGGCCGCCGCAACCGCATCGGGACCGTGCTCGTGCGCCGGAAGGGCCCCGAGCACCCCCACGACGACTCCGAGGAGCACGACCGTGCCTGAGCTCGACCCCGAAGACGTCAAGATCGTCACGTTGGCGCGGGCTGCCCGCACCCGCGCGCACGCCCCCCGCAGCGGGGTGGCCGAGGGGGCCGCGGTGCGCGACAGCGACGGCCGGACGTACGCCGCCGCGACCGTCGAGAACGCCGACCCTGCGCTGACCACCTCGGCGCTGCGGGGCGCCGTGGCAGCGGCCGCCTCCAGCGGTGCGCGCAGCTTCGAGGCCGCAGCCGTCGTCACCGCCACCCTGGTGTCGGAGGCCGACCTCGCGGTGCTGCGCGAGTTCGGCGTCGGCGTGCCGCTGCTGCTGGCCGGCGACGACGGGCAGGTCCACTCGGTGGTGAGCACGTGAGCGGGTTCCGCTCCGGCTTCGCCTGCTTCGTCGGCCGGCCGAACGCCGGCAAGAGCACCCTGACCAACGCGCTCACCGGCACCAAGGTCGCCATCACCAGCAGCCGGCCGCAGACCACCCGGCACGCCGTGCGCGGGATCGTCCACCGTCCCGACGCACAGCTCGTGCTCGTCGACACCCCCGGCCTGCACAAGCCGCGGACGCTGCTGGGGCAGCGCCTGAACGACATCGTCCGCGAGACCTACGCCGGTGTCGACGTCGTCTGCTTCTGCGTCACCGCCGACGACAAGATCGGGCCCGGGGACCGCTTCATCGCAGCGGAGCTGCGGGAGCTGAAGACCCCCGTCCTCGCCGTGGTCACCAAGACCGACAAGGTGTCCAAGCAGCAGGTCGGCGAGCAGCTGCTCGCCGTCTCGCAGCTCGGCGAGTGGGCCGAGATCGTCCCGACCAGCGCCGTGTCGGACTTCCAGGTCTCGCTGCTCGCCGACCTGCTGGTCGCGCGGCTGCCCGAGGGACCGGTGCTCTACCCCGAGGGCGAGCTGACCGACGAGCCGGAGCAGGTGCTCATCGGCGAGCTGATCCGCGAGGCGGCGCTGGAGGGCGTGCGCGACGAGCTGCCCCACAGCATCGCCGTGACCGTCGAGGAGATGAGCCTGCGCGAGGACCGTCCCGACGACCGCCCGCTGCTCGACGTCTACGCCACCCTGCACGTCGAGCGCGACAGCCAGAAGGCGATCGTGCTCGGCACCGGTGGGGCGCGTCTGAAGGGCGTCGGCACGACCGCGCGCCACCAGATCGAGGCGCTGCTGGGCATGCGCGTCTACCTCGACCTGCGGGTGAGCGTGGCCAAGGACTGGCAGAAGGACCCGCGTCAGCTCAAGAAGCTCGGCTTCTGACCTGCGCGACGGGCGGGCGCCGCAGCACTAGCCTCGTGCCGTGAGCCTGTACCGCGACGAGGGCGTCGTCCTGCGGGTGCAGAAGCTGGGCGAGGCCGACCGCATCATCACCGTCCTGACCAAGCGCCACGGGCGGGTGCGCGCGGTCGCCAAGGGGGTGCGCCGGACGCGCTCGAAGCTCGGCTCCCTGGTCGAGCCGTTCAGCCACGTCGACCTGCAGCTCTACACCGGGCGCAACCTCGACATCGTGGTGCAGGCAGAGGGACTCACGCCGTTCGGCCGGGACCTGGTCGCCGACTACGGCCGCTACACGGCCGCCACCGCCGTGCTCGAGACCGCCGAGCGGCTGACCGCCGAGGAGCGCGAGCCGTCGCTGCGGCTGTTCCTGCTCGTCATCGGCGCGCTGCGGGCCCTGACCGGCCCGGACGCCCGCAACGCCTCCCTCGTGCTCGATGCCTTCCTGCTGCGGGCGATGTCGGTCGCGGGGTACGCGCCCGCGCTGGGTGACTGCGCGCGGTGCGGCGCGGCCGGCCCGCACCTCGCCTTCTCGGTGCCGGTCGGCGGCACCGTCTGCCCGGCCTGCCGACCGGCCGGAGCCGCCTCGCCCGCGCCGGCCGCCGTCGAGCTCATGCTCGACCTGCTCACCGGCGACTGGGACGCCGCCGAGCTCACCGACGCGCGCACGCGCCGCGAGGCCAGCGGCCTGGTCGCGGCCCACCTGCAGTGGCACCTCGAGCGCGGGCTGCGCAGCCTGCCGCTCGTGGAGCGCGCGTGAGGCGACGGTCGGCGCCACCCGTCCGCGGCCCGGTCCGGCCGCCGTCCGCACACCCGTCCGGCGCCGCCGCCCCGGCGCTGCCGCCGGAGCTCGTCCCGCGCCACGTCGCGATCGTGATGGACGGCAACGGACGCTGGGCCAAGGACCGGGGCCTGCCGCGCACCGCGGGTCACGAGGCGGGGGAGTCCTCGCTGTTCGACGTCGTCGAGGGCGCCATCGAGCTGGGCGTGAGGTGGGTCTCGGCCTACGCCTTCTCGACCGAGAACTGGAAGCGCTCGCCCGACGAGGTGCGCTTCCTGATGGGCTTCAACCGCGACGTCATCCGGCGACGGCGCGACGAGATGCACGAGCTCGGCGTACGGGTGCGCTGGGCGGGCCGCCGGCCGCGGCTGTGGCGCTCGGTCGTCCGCGAGCTGGAGGAGGCCGAGGAGCTCACCCGCGACAACGACGTCTGCACCCTGACGATGTGCGTCAACTACGGCGGCCGGGCCGAGATCGCCGACGCCGCGCGTGCTCTGGCGCAGGACGTCGCCGACGGCAGGCTCGACGCCTCGCGGGTCGACGAGCGGGTGCTCGCGCGCTACCTCGACGAGCCCGACATGCCCGACGTCGACCTGTTCCTGCGCACCTCGGGGGAGCAGCGCACGTCGAACTTCCTGCTGTGGCAGTCGGCCTACGCCGAGCTGGTCTTCCTCGACACCCTGTGGCCCGACGTCGACCGCCGTCACCTGTGGCAGGCGGTGGAGCAGTACGCCGCACGGGACCGCCGCTACGGCGGGGCGGTGCCCAACGAGCCGCAGGCCTGACCGCCCGCACAGCGGCTCCGCGGCTCCCGGGGCGGAGCTGCCTCAGCCGCCGTAGATCCGGTCCGGGAACTCCTCCTCGATCTGCGGCAGCTGCGGCGCGATCGAGCTGTCCAGGAACGCCGTCAGGTTGACGTCCTCGGCCGCGGCGCGCAGCTCGTCGAGGTGCAGCAGTCGCTCGGTGGCCTGCGCCCGCAGGTCGTTGAGCGCGTTCACGTGGTCGTCGATCTCCTCGGACAGCGCCGTGATGGCGGTGACCTCCTCGTCGATCCCGTTGAGCAGTCCGCGCAGCGCGTCGGCCAGCGACCCGGCCGACTCCGTCGCGGGAGCCGGCGCCTCGACGCGGGCCGGGGTGCGGGAGGCGCGCCCACCGGAGCGGCGACCGTTGCCGCCGGCGCGGCTGCCCGTACGGCGACCGGAGCTCTTGCGGGGGGCGCGGGGCGCGACCTCCCCGGCCGGTTCGGGCATCGGCGCCTCGACCGTCTCCATCGGCAGCCCGTCCGGGATCTCGCTCACTGTGTCCTCCGTGTCGTCGTCGGCGTCGCCGGCGCGGTGTGTGGCGCGAAGAGCATGTCACGCATCGTGGCCGTCCCCGTGCGGAGGACGTCCTGCGCGTCAATCCGCCTGCGCGTCAGGCGTACCCGCGTTGCACGAGCGCCACGGCGATGAGCAGCAGCATGGCGACCCGCAGCGCCCGCCCTCGACCGTCCAGGGCCGGCCACGACAGGTACGACAGCCACAGCAGCACCGCGGCCAGCGCCACCAGCAGGACCAGCCCGACCGCGGGGGGTGCGGCCAGACCGCCGACGAGCAGGACGACCACGAGCGCGGGCAGCAGCACCTTCGGCCGCGACGACAGCCAGAGCAGCACCGGCGCGCTGCGGGCCTCGACGGTGCGCCGCAGGTCCACGGAGCCTCCCGCTAGCGTGTCGACGGTGCTGGTGGTCACGAGGTTCGACGTGCCCGAGGGCGACTCGGCCGACTTCCTGCCGCGCGCGCAGGCAGCGCTCGCGGCGTTCGCCGCCCGACCAGGCTACGTGCGCGGCCGGATCGGCCGTGCCGCCGACGATCCCACCGTCTGGGTCCTGACGACCGAGTGGACCGGCGTCGGTGCCTACCGCCGCAGCCTGTCGGCGTACGACGTGAAGGTCGACGCCGCGCCGCTGCTCTCGCTCGGGCGCGACGAGCCCAGCGCGTTCGAGGTGCTGCACGCCGGCGACGCCGAGGGCACCTCGACGGGGGCGAGCCGCCGGGCCGTCGACGCCGGCGACGTGGGCGTCGGGGAGGCGTCGGGGCCTGCGGTCAGCGACGTGTGAGTGCGGGCGCCGGTAGCGTCGTCCGCTGACCGCCGACCGCCAGCCGGAGTGGAGCCGCCGTGAAGAACGACCGCATGGACACGATCGTCAGCCTCGCGAAGAGGCGCGGACTGGTGTTCCCCTCGTCGGAGATCTACGGCGGTCTGCGGGCGTCCTGGGACTACGGGCCGCTCGGCGTCGAGCTGAAGAACAACGTCAAGCGGCAGTGGTGGAAGGCCGTCGTGCAGGGCCGCGACGACGTCGTCGGCCTCGACTCGTGCGTCATCCTGGCCCGCGAGGTGTGGGAGACCTCGGGCCACGTGCAGGCGTTCGTCGACCCGCTCGTGGAGTGCACGTCGTGCCACAAGCGCTTCCGGGCAGACCATCTCGAGGAGGGCGCCGGCAAGCCGCTGGCGCAGCTGCCCTGCCCCAACTGCGGCAACCGCGACGTGTGGACCGAGCCGAAGATGTTCAACGGCCTGCTGAAGACCCATCTCGGGGTCGTCGAGGACGACAGCGGGCTGGCCTACCTGCGGCCCGAGACCGCTCAGGGCATCTTCATCAACTACGCCAACGTGCAGCAGAGCGCCCGCAAGAAGCCGCCGTTCGGGATCGGCCAGATCGGCAAGAGCTTCCGCAACGAGATCACCCCCGGCAACTTCATCTTCCGCACCCGCGAGTTCGAGCAGATGGAGATGGAGTTCTTCGTCAAGCCGGGGGAGGACGAGGACTGGCACCAGCGCTGGATCGACGAGCGCTTCGCCTGGTACACCGACCTCGGCATCGAGCCGTCGAAGCTGCGGCTGTTCGAGCACCCGCAGGAGAAGCTCTCGCACTACTCGAAGCGCACCGTCGACATCGAGTACGAGTTCGGCTTCCAGGGCTCGCAGTGGGGTGAGCTCGAGGGCATCGCCAACCGCACGGACTACGACCTGACCGTGCACTCCAAGGCGACCGGCGTCGCCCTCGACTACTTCGACCAGGAGTCCGGCGAGCGCTGGACGCCGTACGTCATCGAGCCCGCAGCGGGCGTCGACCGCTGCGCGCTCACGTTCCTGCTCGACGCCTACACCGAGGACGAGGCGCCCAACGCAAAGGGCGGTGTCGACAAGCGCGTGGTGCTGCGGCTCGACCCGCGCCTCGCCCCGGTGAAGGCC
>CADCUB010000152.1 GCA_902805775.1 uncultured Frankineae bacterium
CCGACAGGCCGCCGTGGGCAGCCCGCAGCGTCGGCAGGTCGCGGACCTGCACGTGCGGCGCCAGCTCGGTGACCAGATCGGCGAGGTGGCGGCCTGTCACGGCGGCCCGGGCGCCGGCGGCGCGCACGCCGCCCGCCAGCAGCGCCGTCAGGCGGGCCAGCAGGCGGCCGCGCTCACGCCCGCCGAGACCGCCGTCGGACAGCCGGCCGACCAGCTCGCCGACCTCCTCCCGACGCACGAGCTCACCGCTCATCGGGTCAGGACCTCCTGGTCAGGCGCACTCGCGGCAGGTCAGGCGGCCGTCCTGCTCGGACGCCAGCTGGCTGCGGTGGTGGACCAGGAAGCAGCTGCTGCAGGTGAACTCGTCGCTCTGCTTGGGCAGCACGCGGACGGTCAGCTCCTCACCGGACAGGTCGGCTCCGGGGAGCTCGATGGCCTCGTTGAGGTCTGCCTCGTCGACGTCGACGCTGCTCGCCTGCGCCTCGGCGCGGCGGGCCTTGAGCTCCTCGAGGCTGTCCTCGGGCTCGTCGGCGTCGGACCGCCGTGGCTGGTCGTAGTCGGTGGCCATGGGGGTGGCCCTCCTTCGTGTTGTGCTCGGCGCGGGGACAACGCACGGCGGGCCCGGGTTGTGCCCGCCTCGAACGGGCGCCGCAACGGCAGGGGGGCGTGCGGAGCGCCAGAGGCTACTGGCGTCGCTGCCCGGGCCCGTCCAGCGCACCGCGCACGCAGCACGGCGCCCGCTCAGCCCCGCGTGAGGCGCTGCACGCTGCCGGGTACCGTCCCGCTCATGGACCTCCTCTACACCGCAGTGGCCACCGCGCGAGGCGGACGCGAGGGCGAGGTCGTCAGCGACGACGGCGTGCTCGACCTCAAGCTCGAGCGGCCCGTCGAGCTGGGCGGGCCGGGCGGTGACCACACCAACCCGGAGCAGCTGTTCGCCGCGGGCTACGCGGCGTGCTTCCACTCCGCCCTCAAGAGGGTGGCCAAGGAGCAGGGCCAGGACGTCTCGCTGTCGGAGATCACGGCCAAGGTCAGCCTCGGGCGCGACGGCAAGGCCTTCGGTCTGGCCGTCACGCTGACGGGGGCGCTGCCGACGCTCGACCCGCCGGAGGCCGAGGCGCTCATGCACGCCGCCCACACGGTGTGCCCCTACAGCCGGGCCACCAGCGGCAACATCGAGGTCGTCCTCGAGCTGGCCCCCGCGCCGGGGGCCTGACCGCCGTCAGATCGCCGTCAGCCGGGCCCTGTCCCGCCTCTCAGGCCGTCCTCCGAGGGCGGTCAGCCGACGGTCTCGCCCTTGCCGACGACCACCACGCCGTTCTCGGTGACGGTGTAGCCGCGCGACCGGTCGTGCTCGTGGTCGACGCCGATCTGCGCGCCGGCGTGCACGGAGACGTTCTTGTCCAGGATCGCGTTGCGCACCACGGCGCCGCGACCGACCTGCACGCCGTGCATGAGCACGCTGCCCTGCACCTCCGAGCCCGAGTTGACCCGTACGCCCGGTGAGACGACGGACCGGCGGATCCGCCCGCCGGAGACGATGACGCCCTGGGAGACCAGGGAGTCGACCGCCTGACCCACCCGGCCGGACTCCTCGAAGACGAACTTCGCCGGCGGCAGCGCCGGTGAGTGGGTGAGGATCGGCCACTGCCGGTTGTAGAGGTTGAAGACCGGGTGGATCGCCACCAGGTCCATGTGGGCGTCGTAGTAGCTGTCGAGCGTCCCCACGTCGCGCCAGTAGCCGCAGTCGCGGTCGGTCGCGCCGGGCACCGCGTTGTCGTTGAAGTCGTACACCTGCGCCTGTCCCCGCGCGACCATCATCGGGATGATGTTGCCGCCCATGTCGTGCACCGAGCCCTCGTCGCCGGCGTCGACCTTGACCGCCTCGAGCAGGGCGGCCGTGGTGAACACGTAGTTGCCCATCGACGCGAACACCGTGTCGGGGTCGTCGGGCAGCCCCGGCGGGTCCGAGGGCTTCTCCAGGAACGCCTCGATCTGCCGGCCGTCCGCTGCGGTGGAGATGACCCCGAAGCCGTGCGCCTCCGACCGGGGCACCCGGATGCCCGCGACGGTGACGCCCGCGCCGCTCTCGATGTGCTGCTGCACCATCTGGCGCGGGTCCATCCGGTAGACGTGGTCGGCGCCGAAGACCACGACGTGGTCGGGCTGCTCGTCGTAGACCAGGTTCAGGCTCTGGTGGATGGCGTCGGCGGAGCCGCGGTACCACTGCGGGCCGAGGCGCTGCTGCGCCGGCACCGGGGTGATGTAGTTGCCGAGCAGCGTCGACATGCGCCACGTCGTGGTGATGTGCCGGTCGAGCGAGTGCGACTTGTACTGCGTCAGCACGACGATCCGCAGGTACCCGGCGTTGACCAGGTTCGACAGCACGAAGTCGACCAGCCGGTAGATGCCGCCGAACGGCACGGCCGGCTTGGCCCGGTCGGCCGTGAGGGGCGAGAGGCGCTTGCCCTCTCCGCCCGCGAGGACGATGCCGAGGACCCGGGGTGCGCGCATGGGGGAAGTGTGACGCACTAGTTTCCCGGCATGCGGATCGGTGTGCTGACGCGGGAGTGGCCGGACCAGGTCTACGGCGGAGCCGGGGTGCACGTGGAGCACCTCGTCCGCTTCCTGCGCGCCGAGGGCGCCGACGTCGACGTGCACTCCTTCGGCGGTACGCAGGACGGCGCGCACGCCCACGCGCCCGACCCGCGGCTGGCCGACGCCAACTCCACGCTGGGCGTCCTGAGCACCGACCTGTCGATGGTGGCCGCGAGCGCCGGCTGCGACGTCGTGCACTCCCACACCTGGTACGCCAACATGGCCGGCCACCTCGCGGGCCTGCTGCACGGCGTGCCGCACGTGCTGTCGACCCACTCCCTGGAGCCGCACCGCCCGTGGAAGGCCGAGCAGCTCGGCGGCGGCTACGCGGTGTCGTCCTGGTGCGAGAAGACCGCGGTCCTGGGCGCCGACGCCGTCATCGCGGTCAGCCAGGGCATGGCCCGCGACGTCGTCGACGTCTACCCCGAGCTCGACCCGGCGCGCGTGCAGGTGGTCTACAACGGCATCGACAGCAGCTTCTACACGCCGGTGGAGCAGACCGACGTCCTCGAGCGGTACGGCGTCGACCCGTCGCAGCCGTACGCCGTCTTCGTCGGGCGGATCACCCGGCAGAAGGGGCTGGCGCACCTGCTGCGCGCGGCCAAGGACGTCCCGGGGCAGCTGGTCCTGTGCGCCGGCGCCCCGGACACTCCGGAGATCGCGGCCGAGACCGACGCGCTCGTCGCCGAGCTGGAGGCCGCACGACCCGGGGTCGTCCTCATCTCGGCGATGCTGCCCAAGGCGGAGGTCGTGCAGCTGCTGTCGCACGCGACCGCCTTCGTGTGCCCGTCGGTCTACGAGCCGCTGGGGATCGTCAACCTCGAGGCGATGGCCTGCGGCACGGCCGTCGTCGCCTCCGCCGTCGGCGGCATCCCGGAGGTCGTCGTCGACGGCGAGACCGGCGTGCTGGTGCCGTACGACGCCGACGACCCCCGCGGCTTCGAGGCCGGGCTCGCCGCGGCCCTGTCCGACGTCCTGGGTGACCCCGACCGCGCGGCGGCCATGGGACGCGCCGGACGCGAGCGGGCGGTGGCGGAGTTCGGCTGGGACGCCATCGCCCGCCGCACGCTGGAGGTGTACGCCTCCGTCCTGCGCTAGCGCTGCGGTCGGCGCTCAGGCCAGCGGGTCGTGGTCGGCGTCGAGGTCCACGAGCAGCGCCACCAGCGGGTCGAACACCGCGGGCGCCGTGGCGACGACCATCTCCTGCGTCGGCCGGCCACCGCGCAGGTCCCCGGTGCGCGCGCCGGCCTCCTCGGCGACCAGCAGCCCCGCGGACATGTCCCAGGGGTTCAGGCCCTGCTCGAAGTAGGCGTCGAGCCGGCCCGCCCCGATCCCGCACAGGTCGAGCGCTCCCGAGCCGAGCCGTCGCACGTCCCGGACGACCGGCAGCACCCGCGCCAGGTTGCGGGCCTGCACCGACCGGCGCCGGACGTCGTAGCCGAAGCCCGTCGCCACCAGCGTCTGCGCCAGGTCGTCGACCCGGCTGCAGCGCAGCGGTGAGCCGTCGAGGAACGCCCCGCCGCCCCGCACGGCGGTGAAGAGCTCGTCCTTGACGGGGTCGTAGACGGCCCCGACCTCGGTCACGCCGTCGACCTCGACACCGATGGAGACGCACCACTGCGCGATGCCGTAGAGGTAGTTGACCGTGCCGTCGATCGGGTCGACGACCCAGCGCACGCCCGAGCGGCCGTCGCGGGCGGCGCCCTCCTCGCCCAGCACCGCGTCGTCGGGGCGGGCGGCGGTGATGCCCTCGACCAGCAGCGCCTCGCAGGCGCGGTCGGCCTCGGTCACGACGTCGGTCGGGGTCGACTTGGTGTCGTGGCCCTGCAGGCCCGAGTGCATCGACAGGGCCAGGCTCCCGGCCCGGCGCGCCAGGTCGACCGCGAGCGCGAGCAGGTCCGGGGCGTCGGCGTCGGTCATGGCCAGCAGTCTGCCGGTCGCCGGGAGCAGGGGCCGGTCGCGGGCGGTCCGCGCTGCTCGGCGGGGCGCGGTGGCGACCGGGCGGTGCATACGCTAGAACGACGTTCGGTTTCGCCCCCACTGAGAGGACCGTCGTGGACCTGCGCTTCAGCGAGCAGGACGAGCAGTTCCGCTCGGAGCTGCGTTCCTGGCTCGACGCCCACCTGCCGGCGTCGATGCGCTCGCCGGCCTTCTGGGCCGACAAGAGCGCCGACGAGTCCTTCGCGATCCGGCGGGAGTGGGAGGCGAGCAAGGCCGCCGCCGGGTTCGCCGGCATCCAGTGGCCGGTGGAGTACGGCGGTCGGGGCGGCGGCCCGACGATGAAGGCGATCTACGACGAGGAGATGGCCAAGGCGAACGCCCCGTCGACGGTCAACCCGCTCGGACTGGCCTTCCTCGCGCCGACGGTCATGGCGGTCGGCACGGAGGAGCAGAAGCGCGAGATCATCAAGCCGCTCCTGCACTGCGAGACGATCTGGTGCCAGGGCTTCTCCGAGCCCGGCGCCGGCTCCGACCTGGCGGCCCTGCAGATGCGCGCCGAGCCCTCGGGCGAGGAGTACGTCCTGAACGGCCAGAAGATCTGGACGACCAACGCCATGCACGGCGACAAGATCTTCACCCTGGCCCGGACCAGCTCGCCCGAGGGCGGCAAGAAGCACGCCGGCATCTCGATGCTGCTCGTCGACATGCACCAGCCCGGGGTCGAGGCCCGGCCGCTCAAGCAGATGACGGGGCAGAGCGAGTTCGGCGAGGTGTTCTTCACCGACGCGACCGTGCCGAAGACCGAGGTCCTCGGCGGCGAGGGCAACGGCTGGGCGACGGCCATGCTGCTGCTGTCGTTCGAGCGCGGCAGCTCGGCGATCGGGCAGTACACCGAGTTCCGCAAGATGTGGGAGGAGGTCGTGCAGGTCGCGGCCGCGGTCGACCGCGACGGCCGGCCCGCCAGCGAGGACCCGGTGCTGCGGCAGGAGCTCGCCGCGGCGCTGGTCGAGCTCGAGTGCCTGAAGTACCACTCCTGGCACGTGCTGACCCAGACCTCGCACGGCAAGGACCTCGGCTTCGAGGCCTCGATGACCAAGATCATGTGGTCCGAGACCTTCCGCCGGGTGTCCGACGCGTACGAGCGCGTCCTGGGGACGGGCTTCTCCGTGCCCGACCCCCGGCCCGGCCTGTCCCTCGCCGAGCTGACCAGCCTGGCCATGTGGTCGCGCAGCTGCACGATCTGGGGCGGCTCCCAGCAGGTCCAGCGCACCGTCGTCGCCGAGCGCGTGCTCGGCCTGCCCCGATAGGAGACCGCGTCGTGTTCTTCTCGCTCACCGACGAGCAGCGCGCCCTGCAGGACGCCGTCCGCAGCTACCTGCGCGACCGGTTCGGGCCCGCGCAGGTCCGCGACCTCTACGAGCACCCCGAGACCGACGGGGTCCCCCCGCAGCTGTGGCAGGCCGTCGGCGAGCAGGGCTGGCTGGCCGTGCTGGTGCCCGAGGAGCACGACGGCATCGGCCTGGGCCTGCTCGACGCGGCCGTGCTGGCGCGCGCGTTCGGCGCCGGCCTGGTGCCCGGTCCCTGGCTCGGCACCGTGCTGCTGGGGGAGGCCGTGCGCCTGGCCGGCAGCAAGGAGCAGCAGGCCGAGCTGCTGCCCGGCCTGGCCGCCGGACAGGTCAAGGGCGCCGTGGCGCTGCTCGCGCAGGGCTCGTCCCCGACACCGGCCGCCGCCCCCGCGACGGCCTCGGGCGGGACGCTGAGCGGCCGCCTCGACCTCGTCGAGCACGCCGCCGTCGCCGACTCCCTGCTGGTCGCCGCCTCGGGCGAGGACGGCCCGGGGCTCTACCTGGTCGACCCGAAGGGCCCGGGCGTGACCGTCCGTCCGCTCGAGGCCCTCGACCGCACGGTCCGGCTGGCGACCGTGGAGCTGGACGGGGCGCCAGGCGTGGCGCTCGACAACAGCACGCCCGAGATCGTGCAGGACCTGCTCGACGCTGCCGCCGTCCTGGTGGCCAACGACCTGGTCGGCATCGCCCGCACGGCCCTGACCGACACGGTGGAGTACGACAAGACGCGCGTGCAGTTCGGCAAGCCGGTCGGGAGCTTCCAGGCGATCAAGCACGACCTGGCCGACCTGCACATCGCGATCACCTTCGCCGAGCACGCGGCGACGTACGCCGCGCACGCGGCCGACGTCGAGGCACCCGACCGGCGGCTCGCCGCCTCGATCGCCAAGGCCAAGGCGGCCGACGCCGCCGCGGCCGCCGTCAGCGCCATGATCCAGTACCACGGCGGCATCGGCTACACGTGGGAGCACCACACGCACTTCTACTTCAAGCGCAGCAAGCGCCTGGAGGGGGCGTACGGCGACGCCGCTCAGCACCGCGAGCGGATCGCCCGGCTGGTCATCGACGCGGGCAGCCACGGCGAGCACGTGTCGGGGGTG
>CADCUB010000153.1 GCA_902805775.1 uncultured Frankineae bacterium
TCTCCGTCGCCGGCGCCGCCGGGCTCCTCGCCGTCGGGCTCCTCCACTCCCGGCGCCGGCGCGCCGCGGGCCTGTCCGCCGCGTCGCTGGCGGGCCTGCTGACGCGAAGCGGCGCCCTGCTGGCCGTGCTGCTGCTCGCCGTCTGGTACCTCGGGAGGGCCAGGGGCATCGGCTGGATGTTCGTGCTGTTCGTCGCCCTGGTCCTGGTGCTGCACTACGCACTGACGTCGACCGGCTGGGGGATGTCGGTCTTCGCGGTCGGCGGGAACCCCGAGGCCGCGCGGCGCGCCGGCATCGACGTCCGGGCCATCTACACGTCCACGTTCGTGCTGGCGGCCACGCTCGCTGCCGTCGGTGGTGTGCTGGCGGCGTCGCGCCTGGCCGCGGCGAACCAGAGCAGCGGCGGCGGCGACGTCAACCTCAACGCCATCGCTGCCGCGGTCATCGGCGGCACCAGTCTGTTCGGGGGCCGTGGCAGCGCCTTCGCCGCACTGCTCGGGATCCTCGTCATCCAGTCGATCTCCAGCGGCCTCACACTGCTGAACCTCGACTCGTCGTACCGCTTCATCGTCACGGGCGTCGTGCTTCTGCTGGCGGTAGCGCTCGACTCCGTCGCCCGCCGGTCGCGGGCGTCCTCAGGTCGGGCCTGAGCACCGGCAACCGGAGGTCACCGCAATGGCGATCGTGTGCGTGGACGCGGGCACCACCCTGGTGAAGGCCGTGGTGTTCGCCGCCGACGGACGGGAGCAGACGGTCGAGCGAGAAGCGCTGGCCGTTCACCGGCCCCGGCCCGGGTGGGCCGAACAGGACATGGACGAGGTGTGGACCGCCGTGGCACGGACCGTCCGGGCCGCGGTCGACCGGACCGACGAGCCCGTCGACTTCCTGGCGGTCACCGCGCAAGGCGACGGCTGCTGGCTCGTCGACCCCTCAGGCGCCCCGACCGGACCTGCCGTCCTGTGGAACGACGGCCGGGCCACCGGCCGCACCCAGCGGTGGATGGACGACGGCGTCCTCGACGAAGCCTTCCGGATCAACGGCTCCCTGTCGTCGGCCGGCATGCCGAACGCCGTCCTGTCCTGGCTGCAGGAGCACGACCCGCAGCGGCTCGCTGCCTCCGCCACGTCCCTGACCTGCGGCGGATGGCTGTTCTCGCAGCTGACCGGCGAGATCGCGGCGGACGAGTCCGACGCCGCCGCGCCGTTCCTCGACATCACGACCCGCCAGTACTCCACCGAGCTCGTCGCGCTGTTCGGCCTGGACGACCTCGCCCGGCTGCTGCCGCCGCTTCGCGGGGACCACCACCGGGTGGCGCCGCTGACCCCGGCCGCCTCGGAGACGACCGGCCTGCGCATCGGGCTGCCCGTCGTCATGGCGCCCTACGACATCGTCTCGACCGCAGTCGGCTCAGGAGCCGTCCACGTCGGGCAGACCTGCACCGTCCTCGGCACGACCCTGTGCACCGAGGTCGTCACCGGGACTGTCCGTCTCGACGGCGTCCCCGCGGGCCTGACGATCCCGTCGGGAGCACCGGGCCGGCTGCTGCGGGCGTTCCCGACGCTCGCCGGTGCCGGGGTCCTGACCTGGGCCTGCCGGCTGCTCGGGCTCGCCGGAGCCGGCGAGCTCGGCACCCTCGCGGCGACCAGCCCGGCAGGCGCGCGCGGCCTGTCCTTCCTGCCCTACCTGTCGCCGAGCGGGGAGCGGGCGCCGTTCCTGGACCCGAGCGTGCGGGGGCTGCTCGCCGGCATCACGCTCGAGCACGGCCCCGAGGACATCGCACGGGCCGTGTTCGAAGGCCTGAGCCTGGTCGTGGCCGACTGCCTGCGGGCGTCCGGATCGGCTTCTCTCGAGCTGCGGGCGTGCGGAGGCGGCGCGGCCAGTGACCTCTGGCTCCAGATCATCGCGGACACGACCCGGCTGCCGGTCGCGCGCTCGGCCGACTCGGAGGTCGGGGCCCGCGGCGCGATGCTCGTCGGCTCGGTGGCGACCGGCGCAGCACCCGACGTCGAGCACGCAGCCCACGCGCACGTCCGCGACGCCGCACGCTTCCAGCCCGACGACGCCGCGGCCGCGACGTACGGCGACGCCTACGAGGCCTTCCTGGACCTGCGCCCGGCCTCCCGCCGTCCTGTGCTCACCGGCAGTGCCCGGTGAGCACGGACGACGACGGCGTCTGGGTCGGCCTCGACCTCGGGACGCAGAGCGTGCGGGCAGTCGCCGTGACCGGCTCCGGAGCGGTCCTGGGATCGGGCAGCGCACCACTCACCAGCCGCCGCGACGCCGGTCGGCACGAGCAGGACCCGGACGCGTGGTGGGCGGGCGTGGCCGCAGCCGCCGGGACCGCGCTTCGTGGGGTGCGCCGTGACAGGGTGCGCGGCGTCGCCGTCGACGGGACGTCAGGGACCGTCCTGCTCGTCGGCGCGGACGGACGGCAGCTGACCCCGGCGCTGATGTACGACGACGACCGGGCCGCCGAGCAGGCCGTCGCCGTCAACGAGGTCG
>CADCUB010000154.1 GCA_902805775.1 uncultured Frankineae bacterium
GGAGGACGGCCAGGCCGATGGCGCCGCCGATCTGCTGCAGGGACTGCAGCAGGCCGGACGCGAGCCCGGCGTCCTGGTCGGTCACGCCGTGGACCGCGCCGTTGCCGAGCGCGGGCAGGACGAAGCCGCTGCCCAGAGCGAGCAGGACGCTGGCCGGGAGGACCTGCGTCGTGTAGTCGCCGTCGGCGGAGATGCGAGTGAAGGCGGCCGCGCCCGCAGCTGCGACGAGCAGCCCGGTGGTGAGGACGGGCCGCACACCTACCTTCGGGATGAGGGTGGTCGCGAGGCCGAGGGCGGCGCCGACGGCGATGCCGAAGGGCAGGAAGCCGAGGCCGGCGCGCAGCGGCCCGAACTCGAGCACCTGCTGCAGGTACAGCGTGGTCACGAAGAACTGCGCGAAGAAGACCGTCGAGAACAGCAGGGCGACCGTGTCGGTCACCAGGCGGGTGCGCTCCCGCAGGAAGGCCGGCGGCACCAGTGGCGATCGGGCGGTGCGCTGGGACAGGGCGAACACGGGCAGCAGCGCGAGGCCACCGAGCAGCGGGACGAGCACGCGCGCGTCGCTCCAGTCGTGGCTGGCCGCCTCGATCAGTCCGAAGACGATCCCGGACAGGCCCGCGGTGACGAGCAGTGCCCCACGGGTGTCGAGGCCGGTGGGCCCGCCCAGCGCCGACCGTCCGTCGACGAGCCGCGGCAGCGCGACCAGCGCCGCCAGCGCGACCGGGATGTTGATGAGGAAGATCCAGCGCCAGGTCGAGTACTCGACCAGCGCGCCGCTGATGATGGGGCCGCTCGTGCCGGCGATGCCGGAGATCCCGCCGAACAGGCCGATCGCCTTGGCCCGCTCGGTGCCGTCGCTGAACAGCAGGGCGATGAGCCCGAGCGCGGCCGGCGCGGCGAGCGCCTCACCGACCCCCTGGGCGAACCGGGCGGCGACGAGCACCTCCGGGGACTGCGCCAGGCCGCAGGCCAGGGAGGCCACGCCGAAGACTGCGACCCCGACGAGGAACATCCGCCGGCGGCCGAGCACGTCGCCGAGGCGGCCACCGAACAGCAGCAGGCTGCCGGCGACGAGCACGTAGCTGTCCACGACCCAGGTCAGGCCGGCCGGGCTGAAGCCCAGGTCCTGCCGGATCGCAGGCAGGGCGATGTTCACGACGCTGACGTCCAGGATGATCATGAACTGCACGAGCAGCAGCACGCCGAGCGCCGCCCAGCGACGGGGGTCGGCGGGCGGCACGAGCAGGGGTGCAGCGGAGGGTGGTCCGGACAGGGCAGGGTCGACCACGGGAGGCTCCAGACAGGCGGGGACAGGACCGGCGGAGTAGCCTGGACGGAAGGTACTGAACCGAGGGTTCAGTAGCAACCCGAAAGGTCAGGAGTGGCGGACACCGTCGATCCGCGGGTGGTGCGCACCCGCCAGGACGTCCTGCAGGCGACGCTCGACGTGCTCGTGGACGAGGGCTGGGACGCGGTGACGCACCCGCACGTCGCCCGCGTCGCCGGGTACTCCAAGGCGACGCTGTACGCCCACTGGCCCGACCGGCTGGCGCTCGTCCGCGACGCCTTCGCGCACTGGGGCGCCATCCCCCACCTCGCCCCCGTGGGCACGCTGCGTGAGGACCTGCGCATCGAGCTGCAGTCGTTCCGGTCGTCACTCAGCGACCACCGGCTCGACCGCGCCCTGGCCGTGCTGGCCGAGCGCACCCCCGCGGTGCCCGAGCTGCGCCCGGTCCGGGACGCCTTCCTGGCCGACGGCGAGCGGCCGCTGCGCAAGCGCCTGGAGCCGCTGCTCGACCCGCTGGAGGTGGACGTCGCCGTGCACATGCTCTGCGGGGGGATGCTGCACGCCGTCGTCATGCACGGCCGCGTCCCGGCGGACGACTTCATCGACACCGCCGTCGAGGCGGTGCTCACGGCCTTCGACCTCGATCCGGCCGCGTAGCCGCCCGCTGCCACGAGGACTGACGCCCGGGCGCATGAGGCCGGCTGGTCTCACTCGATGACGGCGACGGCTTCGATCTCCACGAGGTGCTCGGGCGTGAACAGCGCAGCGACGCCGATCAGGGTGCCTGGTGCCGACGACGTCCTTCCGAGCTCGGCGAGTGCGCGATCGCGGCCTTGTCCGATCGAGGCCATCGTGTCGATCGTCCAGTCCGCGACGTACAACGTCCGCGAGCCGGCGTCGGAGGCGCCGCGCGCCGAGCGCGCGTCACCCGTCGTGCGGTCCGGCGCTCCGCTCGGGCGGTCCGACGAGCCAGCCGACGACCACGTGGTCGCCGTCGACGTAGATCTCCCTGGGCGGCCCGAGCAGGGCGCGGTCGGAGCGCTGGGCCCAGGCGGCGACCGCGTCGTACGCCGAGAGGATCCGCGGGTAGGTGGCGTCGGCCCCGCGGACGTCGGTGCGCGCCAGCGTGCCGCCGCCGAGCACGACATCGCCGCCGCCGGCGACGGGCACGCAGACCTCCACCTCGCTGTCGGTCTCGTCGTTGACCGGGCCGTGGAAGACCGCGAGCGCGTGGCCCGCCGGCTCCAGCGCACGCTCGCGCGCCTCGCGCTGCAGCTCCCCCTCCGCAGCCCGGATGAAGTCGCTCAGCTCGGCGATCGACACCTGCCGGCGACGAGACAGTGCCGGCTGGTCGCCGACCTCCGTCGTGGTCACGGTGTGGTCCATGTCGTCCTCCTCGTCAGCGCCGAGCAGCCGGCGCAGGTAGTCCTTGGTGCGCCGGCCCTCGGCGACCCGGCGTTCGACCTCGTCCCAGTGGGCGTCGAGCCGACGAAGACTGCGGCCTCACCTGCGGTGAGAGTCAAGCGCCGGGTGCTCGCTCGGTGGACGGGCCGGCGGTCGTCGTGACCCGCCGCCCCTGCTCGCCGTCAGACGCCGATGCCGCGCAGGAGCGTGCGGAGGTAGCGCTCGAGGCTGCCCACCCCGGTCACCGCCTCGTCGGGCACCTGGGTGAGGACGACCAGCAGGTCCTCGGTGGTGACGTCGGGTCGTACCGTCCCGGCGTCCCGACCCCGGCGCAGGACGTCGTCGACAGCTGCCATGGCCCGGGCGGCTGTGCTGCCCGTCTCCCGCGGGTCGACGTGGACCTCCGCGCCGAGCGTCGCGGCGGCGGCCTTCAGCGCCCGGTCCTGGGCGTAGGACTGGGCCACGCCGCGCACGAGCTGCTCGAGCTCGGCGAACGGGTCGGCCCCGCCGTCGACGGCGGCACGCGCCGACTCGGCCCGACTGGCCAGGGCGTGCACCGAGTCCTCCACGACCGCCGCGACGAGGGCCTCCTTGGTCGCGAAGTGCCGGTACAGGGTCCCGACGGCGACGCCGGCCTCCGCCGCGATGGCGTCCATGCGCACCTCTGCCCCGTCCCGGGCCACCAGTGCGCGGGCGGCCTCCAGCACGCGGGCCCGGTTGCGCACGGCGTCGCTGCGCACCACGGCACTCCCCCTTGACAAGATGAACGTACGTTCATCATGCTCCATGAACCGACCTTCACCTTAGCCGAGGAGACCCCATGACAGGCACGAGCCCCGCGACTAAGACGGTCGCGACCCGCGTGCCCGGCCGTTGGCGGGCGCCGAGCTGGACGCTCGCCGACGCGCCCCGCCAGGACGGCCGGTCCGCCGTCGTCACCGGCGGGAACGCCGGGCTCGGCTACGAGGTCGCGCTGGGCCTGGCCCGCCTCGGCGCCGAGGTGGTCCTGGCCTGCCGCAGCACCGACAGGGCCGGGACGGCAGCGGCGCGCATCCGGGCGGCCGTCCCCGGCGCCCGCGTGCAGGCGCGGCGCCTCGACCTCGCCTCACTGGACAGCGTCGCGGCGTTCGCCCGCGACCTGCGCGCGGAGCGACGCGACCTCGACCTCCTCGTCAACAACGCCGGCATCATGGCGGTCGACGAGGGCCGCACCGCCGACGGGCTCGAGCTGCAGCTCGGCACGAACCACCTCGGCCACTTCGCCCTGACCGCGCAGCTGCTCCCGCTGCTGCTGTCCGCACCCGGGTCCCGCGTCGCCACCATGTCGAGCATGGGGCACCGGGCCGGGCGCCTGGCGCCGGACGACCTCATGGGAACGCGACGCGGCTACGACCGGTGGCGCGCGTACTTCCAGTCCAAGCTCGCCAACCTGCTGTTCACCGCCGAGCTGGACCGCCGGCTCAGGGCCGCCGCCGCGCCGACGATCGCGGTGGCGGCGCACCCCGGCGCCTCGCGGACCGACCTCGGGACCGAGGGCACATCGGCCAGCAACCGGGCGATGCGCCACGTGGTGCCCGCGCTCACGCAACCGGCGAGGACCGGGGCGCTGCCCATGCTGCGGGCGGTCACCGCACCCGACGTCGTCGGCGGTGAGTTCTACGGGCCCCGCTTCGTCGTGCTCGGACACCCGGTGCGCGAGGTCCCGTCCCGACCGGCTCGACGCGCCGACGACGCCCGGCTGCTGTGGGAGGCCTCGGAGCGGCTGACCGGCATCACCGCACCGGTCTGACCTCCTCGCTGGTGTCACGACTGCCTCGCCTGCTGAGCCGCAGGACCGTGCTCGGCATCGCCGAGCGGACCGTGCGGCCCCGGCAGTCGTCCGTGGCGCCTGCCGCGTTCCGGTGACGGTCAGGCGCTCGTGCGCCTCCCGCCCGCAGGCGCCCGGCTCCGCGGTCGGGGGCTCACGACGGGGACCCGGACCGGCCTCCGCGCTGCTGCGGCAGCGCACCCTGCTCACCGGTCGTGGTCCAGGCCGAGACACCGAGCAGCGGCGTGGCCTGCCAGGCGAGGACGAGCATGCCCTGGTCGGCGGTGACGGTCGCAGGTCCGCGGACGCCGGCCTGCGCCGCGACCGCCGCCTGGTGCGGACCCAGGTCCACCGGCGCGAAGCCGGCCTGCAGGAACCTGCGTCCCCACGCGGCGTGCCGGTGGTGGCGCTCCACCCGCTGCGTGCCGTCGAACCCCACGACGTTGACGATCTCCCGGCCGAAGAACTGCTCCTCGAGCACCTGGCGCGAGGGGTGCCCTTCGGGCACCAGCACCTCCAGGGCGTCGAACACCGCGCCGTAGTGGGTGAGCGCCTCGCGGACCCGCGCGGTGAGCGGCAGCGCGTCGTGCTCGGCGTCGGGTTCGGTGAGGGTGACCAGCGCCGGCGCCCACCCGCGCAGCCGTGTCAGCAGCTGGTCGCGGACGCTCGTCCCGTGGGTGGTGTCGGTGGGGCTGTGGTGCAGCGCCAACGCCAGGTTCACCACCAGCGTCTCGCCCCCTCGCAGGTCGAGGTGCTCGGCGTGCAGCTGCTCCATGGGCACGGTCAGACCGCGGTAGGAGAACGGGAGGGCGTGCCGCGCGGCCGACGCGGTGAGCTGCTCGCCCACCTCGCGCAGCACCCGGTCGGGGTCGGCGCCGGGCGCGGGCAGGTCGACTCCTGTCAGGCGGAGCCGGGGCGGGGAGTCCCGCCGGGCGAGGTGTTCGAACAGCGCGGGCCACTGGCTGCCCCGCCCGATGCCGATGTCCACCACGTGCACCGACGTCGCGGGCAGGGCCGCGATCGCGGCGTTGGCGGCGGCGTACCCGAACTGCACGAACGGTGTCGCGGCCCGCAGGACCTCGAAGGCGGCGAGCATCGAGGCGCCGTCGACCGGGTCCGACAGGTAGGGGTTGCCGGCTCCGCCGTCCGTGCCGTCCAGCCGCGCCCGCAGCCCGGCGGCGAACAGGCGGTCGAGCCGGTCGGCGGCCCGGGGAGCCGGGAGCCGCTCGAGCCCGGACAGCAGCGCCCGAGCGGTGGCGCGGTCCTCCGCCTCCAGCGCCGACGCCACGGACACGACACGTGCGCGAGCATCCATCTCAGGTCCTTCCGGTCGGGACGGCCAGCAGCGGCGGTCGCGGCTGGGCAGGGGGCGTCGGGCCGGCCGGGCCGCCAGGCCCCTGCCACGGCGAGGTCTCGCGGAGACCCGGCCACTGCGCGAGGCAGGCCAGCACCTCCCCCACGTCGGGATCCGCACCGAGGCAGAAGCGCAGGTGCGGGTCGTGCAGGCGGGCGGCCGACAGCAGCAGCCCCCGGTCCGCCAGCCACGTCTGGGCGGCGTCGACCTGCCCGCCGCTCACGCGCAGGCAGCCGTAGAACCCGTGCTCCTGCAGCACGGCCACCTCCCCGACCGGGGCGAGAGCCGTCCGCACCGCAGCCCGGCGACGCGCCAGCTCGCCGAGCACCTCGCCGGCCAGGCCGTCGGCGAGGTACGTGGACAGGGCCGCCGCACCGAGCTGCGTGATCAACGGGGAGACGCCCACGCTGGTGGTCGCCGCAGAAGCGAGCACCGCCGCCACGTTCGCCGGACTCGTCATGACGTATCCCAGGCGCAGCCCCGGCGCGCCGAGCCGCTTGGACAGCGAGTCCACGACGACGACGTCGTCCCGACCGGACAGCTCGGGACGCGTCGTGGGGTCGAGGAACCCGTACACGTCGTCGACGACGAGCAGCGCCCGGTGCCGCTCGACCAGTGCGAGCAGGCGCTCCCAGTCCGGCCGCCCGGCGATGCTCCCCGCCGGGTTCGACGGGAAGTTCACGACCAGGCCGCAGCGTCGTCCCTCCCGGACGAGCAGGTCCTCCACCCGGTCCAGCCAGACGCCCACCGGCTCCGGCAGCCTCCACGGCACGGCGACCGGCTGGTGACCCGCCCGCCGGACCGCGATGTCCATGACGAACCCCGGGGCGGCGTACGCCACCGGTGACGACGGCGGGAGCACGGTCAGCGCGTGCCGCACCGCGTCGAAGGCGCCGTGCGTGGCGACGAAGCACTCCGGCGCGACGTGCTCCCCGCGCTCGGCGTGGCGCAGTCCGGCGAAGGCGGCCGCGAGGGCCGTGGTCCCCTGCGTCCCCGGGTAGCCGCTCACCCACCGACCGAGCGTGGTCAGTCCGACGCCGGCCCACAGCCGGTCGACCGCCGGCACACCCACCAGCGTCCCCCGCCTGAGGTCGACCGCGCCGCCGGAACCCG
>CADCUB010000155.1 GCA_902805775.1 uncultured Frankineae bacterium
AGCTGCTCGCGTCGGGGACGGATGACTCGCCCAGGCGCCGCATCCTCACGCCGCTGACGGCCTTCCACTGAGATGGCCGTGCTCGAGCGCGAGGGTCGCGCCGGATGGCACGTCGTCGACAACGGCGCCTCTTCCACGTCGTCGAGGCATCGGACAGGCCGTGGGAGCACCGACGGGTCCCGTGGTCCCCGACGGCCGCGCGCAGGATGGCGGCGGAGGGCTGGACCTCGATCCGCGGCGCGACCTTTCCACGGGCGAGGTGATGGACGGGCTGCTCGCATCGCGGGCGTGGAGCCAGTGGCACAGGCGCGCAACGTCCTGCTCGTGCACTGCATGGGGTCCGTCGCCTTCGCCGGCGGCGCAGGGAACGACAGCAGACCCCTGTCGACAGCTCAGACCCGCGACCTCTACGCCCGAGGCGTGGAGTGGCTGCTGACCGGCATGGCCCCTGCGTCCACGACCTGAACCTGTCGCCACTCAGCCATGAGGTCGCCGTGCGAGTCGGCCAGTGTTCGCCCGGTCCTCGCAGAGGCTGCGGACCGCTGACAAGGAGCACCACCCGGGCAGAAGCGCCCTCGCGGTCGCCCCGCCTCGACGGGCCCTGCGCTCACGGCACCGCGGGACCTGGCGATCACGCCGACGGCGCGAGCGCGCATGATCGCCACGTCCGGGCTGCCAGTCGGCGGATGCCTCAGCTCAGCCGAGACCGAGCGAGTGCAGCGCGTCCTCGACCTCGGCCTCGTACAGCGTCCGCACGGCCGCGGCCTCCACCGTCTGCGGAAGCAGGTGGCCGAACAGGCCGAGCGCGAGCACGCCGTGCAGCCGCGACCACAGCCGGGTGGCGACGCCGACGAAGCGCGGGTCGTCCGGCAACGGGACGTCGCCGACCGCGAGGCGGACGCCCGGCCGCAGGGGCAGCAGCGGCGGGCGGGCCACGTGCTCGGCGTGCTGGGTCCATGCCTCGGCGAGCAGGCCGGTGAACACCGCACCGAAGCGCTGCGCCGCGGTCGTCGTGCTGCCGTCACGGGGCGCGCTGTAGGTCGGGACCGGCGCTCCGAAGACCAGGCTGAACTCCGGGCGGTGCGTGTCGGACCAGTCGTAGTACGCCAGGCAGACCGCCCGCAGGCGGTCCGGCAGGTGCGGTCCGGCGGCCTCGCGCGCCCGTTCCAGCGTGTCGGCCAGGTCGTCGTAGACGTCGGTGATGAGCGCGGTGAGCAGGTCGTCCCGGCTCGCGAAGTAGCGGTACAGGCCGGGTGAGCTCATGCCGACCGCGCGCGCCACGGCCCGCAGGCTGAGCCCTGCGGCGCCCTCGGTGCGCAGCTGGTCCATGCCGGCAGCCTTGATCTGCTGCACGGCCTCGGTGCGCAGGCGCTCGCGACGGCCGACGGGCGGTGCGGTCGCGGTGGTCATGCGGGCACCGTAGCGGATCCCTGCTCGGGACGCGTGCACCAGCCGGGTTGCGTGCGACATTACCCTTTGCGACTTGCGCTTCGAGTGCGAGCGGTGCTAACACTGCGGTACGGGATCGCACTCAGGCGTCCCGCCGCCGCTGACCCTCGGAGCCCTCCTCATGACGACCACCGCCCCTTCCGGCCACCCGTCACCCGTCACCGCCGACCGACCGGCCGTCGAGGCGATCACCACGCTGCGCACCGGCAACGCGTGGATGCACATCGCGACCACCCACACCATCCACCGGGCCGAGGCGCCCGCCATGGCATCGACCTCCTCGATCCGATGAGCACCGCCCTGTTCGCGGCGGCGCCGACGACGCAGCACCTGCTCGCGCACGCCGGACACGCCGGGGGCGGCAGCGTCCTGCCCGGTGTGCTCGTGCTGCTGCTCGCCGCCGCGGCGCTGCTGGTCATCGCGGCGCTCCGCTCCCGGGCGGCTCAGGGCAAGACCAGGGTCGAGCCCTGATGCGGCGCGCCGCTCGCGACCGCCACAGTGCGATCATGCCGACGCACCTCGAGCAGGCCCCGACCCTCCTGCCCCGCCGGTCCGCGTCCGCGGCGCGCACCGTCTGCGCCGTCGCACTGGTCCTGCTGGCGCTCGGGCAGCTGGTGGCCTACCTGCTTCTGACCGCCGAGCCGAACCCCGGCATCGCCTCGACGGCCGTGCTGCCGCTGGCCGCCGCCGCGGCCATGCTGCGGGCGCCCGGCGCGCTGGGACCGCTGGCCGCCCTCGCGGTCGTCGCCACGATCATCGGCACGCGCACGGTCGAGCTGCCCTTCGACCTGGCGCGTCCCGGCCAGACCGGACCGTTCGCCTTCGCCGTGGCGCAGCTGCTCGCGTGCGGCGTCGCAGCGGCCACCGCCGTCCGCGTCCTGCTGCCCGCCGACCGCAGGCCCACGGTCGCGCTCCCCGTCGTCGCGGGGGTGGCTGCCGCCGCCCTGGCCGGCGCGGTCCTGCTCGTCCTCGCGCCGCAGGAGGACCTGACGGGCGGGCTGACCGACGAGGAGCTCGCCGCGCTCCCGGAGATCTCGATGGTCGACTACCGCTTCGAGCCCGCGCAGCTGCGCGTCGCCGTCGGCGAGCCGTTCGCCGTCACCTTCGCCAACGACGGCGCCCGGCCGCACTCGTTCTCCGTGGCGTCGCTGGACCTCGACGTCGTGGTCCCCAGCGGCCGGAGCCGCACCGTGGTCGTGCGCCTGGACGCCGGCACGTACGACTTCGTCTGCTCGGTGGGCGATCACGAGCAGGAGGGCATGAAGGGGCGGGTCCTGGTCGTCGGGGACGACGGCGTCGTCCCCGCCGCAGGACCGTCCCCCGGCACCGGGGACCACGCGCACCACGGGCACGCCGGTCACGGGACCAGCGGTGCCTGACGGGCCGACCGACACGGACGGGCCGCGCCCGCGGCGCGGTCCCACGCGACGGCAGCTGCTCCTCGCCGGCGCGCTGGTCATCGGCGGCCTGGGTGGCGGCGCCCTCGTCGCGACCCGCCGCGACGCGGAGGCCGGACCCACCGGCCCGCTGCCCGACCTGCCGCTGCTGCCCCTGCGGCGGGAGGCGGGCGCGCTCGCCGGGACCCTGACGGCGGCCGCCCTCGGCGCCGGTCTGGCGTACGAGGGCTCGGTGCCCGGCCCGGTGGTGCGCGTGCGCGAGGGCGAGCGGCTCCGCCTGGCGTTCCGCAACGACACGGACGCGCACTCCAGCCTGCACCTGCACGGGCTGCCCATCGGGCCGGACGTCGACCGGCCACTCGACCACCTGTCGCCAGGGGAGGGCGACGTGCGTGAGCTCGTCCTCCCGGCCGGGAGCGCCGGGACGTACTGGTACCACCCGCACGCCCACGGCGACGTGGAGCGGCAGCTGCTGGCCGGGCTCGCTGGTGCTGTCGTCGGGGACGGCCCGGCCGACGACCTCCCCGGCCTCGCGGAGGCCGACGACCGGCTGGTCGTGCTGACCCGGTCGGGCCGCGACCTGCACGTGAACGGCGCGGTGCACCCGTTGCTCACCGCCTCGGCGTCCCGGGTGCGGCTGCGGCTGCTCAACGCCACCGCCGGCGACGTCCTGCGCCTCGCCGTGCGCGACGCCGACGGGGGCCGGGTGGACCTGCACCAGCTCGCCAGCGACGCCGGGCTGCTGGAGCGGCCCGAACGGGTGCGGGAGGTGCTGCTCCCGCCCGGCGGGCGGGCCGAGGTCGCGCTCGACGCCGGGCCCGAGCGTCCCGGCCCGCAGCGGCTGCGCCTCACTGCCCTGCCGTACAGCGTCAACGCCGACGGCAGCGGCGCCGGACCGGCGCGCACGCTGCTCAGCATCGACGTCCCGGACGGACCGGCGCTGCCGACCCTGCCCGCGGCGCTCGGCGAGGTCCCCGCGCTCGACCCGTCGAGCGCGGTGCGAACCCGGCGGATCGTGCTCGACAGCGGTCCGGCAGGCGGCTTCACCGTCGACGGGCGGGCCTTCGACCACGACCGCACCGACGCGACCGCCGAGCTCGGGACCCTGGAGGTGTGGGAGATCGTGAACGACCACACCGTCGACCACCCGTTCCACCTGCACAGCTACCGCGTGCAGGTCCTGGACGTCGACGGCCGACCGCCGCCGCACCGGGCGTGGCTCGACACGGTGAACGTCCGCGGTGGGCAGACCGTCCGGCTGGCGGTCCCCTTCACGGACTGGGCGGGGCGCACGGTGTACCACTGCCACGTCGCCTCGCACGAGGACCTGGGGATGATGGCCGTCCTCGAGGTCCGGTCACGTGCGACGTGACGGGGAGCGCGCCGGGCGTCAGGGCGCACGTGGCCTGGCGTGGCGTCCTACGTGGTCGGGCACGTCGACCGCGGCACCCGTCGACGGCGTCCCGGCCGGCTCCGGAGCTGGACCTGGATCTGGCCCGGCGGCTCGGCCTTCGGCCGCTGGACCACGCGGCCCTCGGCCACGTCATGACCTCGTCCGCGCAGCTGGGGCCCCCGGAGCTCAGCGCCCGCCTGGGCATCTCGAGCGGGTCAGGTACCGAGCTCGTCGACCGTCTGGAGCAGGCGGGGCAGCTCGTGCGGCAGCGCGACACCGAAGACCGGCGGCGCGTGCTGCTCCAGATGACGCCGCGCTGCCCGAGTCCACCGTGACGTTCACGCTGTTCGAGCCGCTCATGCCGATGCCGAGCGTGACGTTCCTGTCGGTCGCGCACGAGGGGTTGCCCGCGTCGGAGGCGGCCGCGCACCTGGCGATCGGATGGGTCGGCATCCTGTCCGGCCTGACGACCGTGCTCGAGACCGGTGCGCCGTTGGCCGGACCGCCCTCCGTCTGACCGCGACAGGACCGGGCCCGCCCGCTGCGGCTGACGCTGCCTCGCGGTCACCACGAGACGGGTGACGGGCAGATCGACGTCAGCCGTACTCCGGTCGGCACCGCGCACCGCCGCCGAGGTCGGTCGTGCCGGCCCAGACGACGCCGCCGCGTCCGCAGACGACCACCTCGAAGGCCATGCCGTCCCGTTCCGCGCGGAGGCCGCGCGCGTCGTCCTCGACGACGCGCCAGCCGGCGTCGGGCAGAGCCGCGCGGTAGTGCCGCAGGACGTCGACCTCCTCGGTCAACAGCAACTGCCGGTCGCAGCCACCGACACCGCTCCCGCCACCGCCACTGAAGTGCCCGACGTGGCGGACGAGCTCGAACGCCCGCTGCGACTCGCGTTCGGCCACCGACCCCGGCCCGGTCACCCCCGACTCGGCGCTCACGCACTGCGGAGTGTCGTCGTACTGGCTGACCAGCTTCTCGCGCAGCGCGACCGGCGTGACAGCGGTCAACGCCCCCACCATGAGGACCGGGATGATGACGGCCGTGAAGCGCGCCCAGCGCTGCGCCGTCACGAGCACCGCGATCACCGCGGCTCCCACCACCAGGAGCACGGCGGGGCCGCCGAAGTCGGCTGCGGAGGAGACCCGCGCACCCCAACCGGCCGCCACGTCGGTGATGTCGCCGTACATGGCGGTCATGCCGTAGTGGAACCAGACCCCCAGCACGGCGAGGCCGGCCTCGACGACGAGGACGACGGCAGCGAGGGTCGTACGAGGGTTCGCCGTGGCGTCTCGACGCGTCATGCGCTCACCGTCCTGCACGGGCGAGGTCGCGGTGAGAGTAGAACTGCTCGACCGGCTTGTGCTCAGGCGCGCCCGGCACGGCCGCTCCGACGTGGTGCTGCTGCGCTGACGCCGACGGGCCGAGGTCGCGCCCGCCTCAGGCCGACGGCTCCAGCCGGGCGGCGGTCAGGTCGCGCACCTCGGCGTAGCGGGCGCGGACGTCCGGCGTCGCAGGTGCGTCGTACGACTGCGTCTCGCTCGCCGGCCACTCGGGCGCAGCCTCACCCCCGCCCAGCACCCACGCCGCCTGCCGGGCGGCGCCGTCGGCGACGTACTCCCCCGGCGGCGGCACCAGGACCGGGACGCCCAGCACCGCGGGCGCGAGGCGGCGGACCGCCTCGGAGCGCGCAGCCCCGCCCACGAGGAGCACGCGGCGCGCCTCGCTGCCCGTGGAGCGGATGGCGTCGAGGCCGTCGGCGAGCCCGCACAGCAGGCCCTCGACGGCCGCACGGGCCAGGTGCGCCGGATCGGACGTGGCGAGGGTCAGGCCGTGCACGGCACCGGTCGACCAGGGCTTGTCCGGTGTGCGCTCCCCCTCCAGGTAGGGGACGAGCACCAGACCGCCCGACCCCTCGGGGGCCGAGAGCGCGAGGCGCGACAGCACGTCGTGGTCCACACCCAGCAGGCGTGCCGTCGCGTCGAGGACGCGGGCGGCGTTCAGCGTCACGACGAGCGGCAGGAAGTGCCCGGTGGCGTCCGCGAAGCCGGCGACGATCCCGCTCGGATCGGCCGCGGGCGTCGTCGACACCGTGGACACGACGCCGGAGGTGCCCAGGGAGAGGACCACGTCGCCGACCTGCGCGCCGACCCCGAGCGCCGCAGCAGCGTTGTCGCCCGTACCGGGCCCCAGCAGGGTCCGGCCCCCGGCGACCTGGCCGGCCCGCTCGGCGGGACCGAGCACGCGCGGCAGCACCAGCGACCGGCCGAAGCCGAGCTCCAGCAGGTCGGTGCGGTAGCTCTCCGTCGCCGGCGACCAGTAGCCGGTGCCGCTGGCGTCACCGCGGTCGGTCACCAGGTCCTCGAGGCGACCGGTGCCGGCCAGGCGCCAGGTGAGCCAGTCGTGCGGCAGGCAGACGGCCGCCACGCGCGCCGCGCGCTCCGGCTCGGCGCGCGCCAGCCACCGCAGCTTGGTGACGGTGAACGAGGCGACGGGGACCAGGCCGACGGCGTCGGCCCACGCCTGACGTCCCCGCGCCGCGTCGCCGTGGCCGAGCTCGGCGATGAGGTCGGTCGCCGCGCCCGCGGAGCGGGTGTCGTTCCACAGCAGCGCCGGGCGCACGACGCGGCCGTCCTCGTCGAGGCAGACCATGCCGTGCTGCTGGCCGCCCACCGACAGCGCCTCGACGTCGTCGAGACCGCCGGCCTGGTCCAGCGCGGTCTCCAGCGCCGTCCACCACGCCTCGGGGTCGACCTCGGTGCCCTCCGGGTGCGACGCGCGGCCCTCACGGACGAGGCGCCCGGTCTCGGCGTCGCGGACGACGACCTTGCACGCCTGGGTCGAGGAGTCGACCCCCGCGACGAGCGCCACGCCTAGCGGGCGCCGAGCAGGTGCTCGACGGCCAGCTGCGACAGGCGGACGTAGCCGTAGCCCGGCCGACCGGCGGCGTCGGCGTCGAAGTCCTCGAACGCGCTGCGGTCGGCGAGCAGGTCCTCGAGCGACTCGCCCTGCCCGCGCGTGGGCGTGGTCAGCTCCTGCGCGGAGCTCGCGGCCAGGGCCTCCTGCACCTCCGGGTCGGCGCGGTAGGCCCGGGCACGCTCCTTGAGCAGCAGGTAGGTCTGCATGTTGGCCGCCGCGGACGCCCAGACGCCGTCGGCGTCCTCGGTGCGCAGCGGCTTGTAGTCGAAGTGGCGCGGTCCGTCGTACGCCCGGCCGCCGTCGGGGCCGCCGTTCTCGAGCAGGTCGACCAGCGCGAAGGCGTCGAGGATGTCGCCGTGGCCGAAGATCAGGTCCTGGTCGAACTTCGGGCCCTTCTGGCCGTTCAGGTCGATGTGGAACAGCTTGCCCTGCCACAGTGCCTGCGCGATGCCGTGCGTGAAGTTCAGGTTCGACATCTGCTCGTGCCCGACCTCGGGGTTCACCCCGAACAGCTCGGAGTGCTCGAGCTTCTCGATGAAGGCGATCGCGTGGCCGACCGTCGGCAGGAAGATGTCGCCGCGCGGCTCGTTCGGCTTCGGCTCCAGCGCGAAGCGCAGGCCGTACCCGCGCGACTCGGAGTACTCGGCGAGGGTGTCCAGGCCCTCCCGGTAGCGGTCCAGCGCGGCGCGCACGTCCTTGGCGGAGGTGACCTCCGAGCCCTCGCGACCGCCCCACACGACGTAGGTCTGCGCACCCAGCTCCGCGGCCAGGTCCATGTTGCGCATGACCTTGCGCAGCGCGTAGCGCCGCACGTCACGCCGGTTGCTGGTGAGCCCGCCCTCCTTGAAGACCGGGTGCGTGAACAGGTTGGTCGTCACCATCGGCACGACCAGACCGGTGCGCTCGAGGGCCGCCCGGAACGCCTTGATGTGCTGCTCGCGCGTCGTGTCGTCGCTGCCGAACGGGACCAGGTCGTCGTCGTGGAACGTGATCCCGTACGCCCCCAGGTCGGACAGGCGCTCGACCGCCTCGACCGCGTCCAGCGGCGGCCGGGTGGCGTCGCCGAACGGGTCCCGGGCCGGCCAGCCGACGGTCCACAGACCGAAGGAGAACTTGTCCTCGCGGGTGGGCTGGAGCGTGCTCATGGGTTCCTCTCGAGGTCGGGTGGTCGCGGTCGGCTGGTCGTCGTCGGGTGGTCGTCGTCGGGTGGTCGCGGTCGGGTGGTCGTCGCGTGCGGCTCGTCGCTGAGCCCACGATGTCAGCGCCGACCGGGACGGGTGCCGGCACCCGGCGGGAGTGGTGCAGCACAGCGAAGAGCGGTCAGGAACGCCGGTGCCGAGTGCCGGTGGCGACGCAGGTCCCTCGGTGCCGGCGCCCCGCGAACCAGCCTGGCGCCCCGCGCAGGTGCCGCTGGTCAGGAGTCGTTGCTGACGCCCAGGACCAGCACTCTCTCTCGGAGAGTTCTCTTCCGGAGTTTCGGGCTTCCGGGACCGTAAGCCGGGCTCACATCGGGTGTCAACACTCGGGCTGGAGTCCGCGAGCGGGCGCAGCCAGGCCGTCGACGTGGGTCTTCAGGACGCAGGAACGGCCGGAGCGGGCGACTACCCGATCGACATCAGTTTCGATAGTCTCCGGCGGCCCGCCCGGACCTGACCCGAGGCACGTCCTGCGCGGCCGAGCGCAGGAGGAAGGACGCCGTGCAGCCCGAGGAGCTGAGCCGACCCACGCTGGCAAGCATCGCCGTCGCGGCGGGCGTCTCCTTGCCGACCGTCTCCAAGGTGGTCAACGGCAAGCTCGACGTGGCTCCCGCCACCCGAGCGCGGGTGCAGCGGCTGCTGGAGGAGCACAACTACGTCCCCGTCGTCCGCCGCCGGGTCGAGGACCTGCTCGTCGACGTCGTCTTCACCGCGCTCGACAGCCCCTGGGCCGTCGAGATCCTGCGAGGGGTGACCGACGTGGGCCTCGAGGTCGTCGTCTCGCCGCTGTCCCGCCGCCCCGGCAGGGACTGGGTGCAGTCGCTCCTCGCCGGTGGTCGGCGTGGCGCCATCGTCGTCACTCCACGGCTCACCCCGGCTGACCAGCAGGCGCTCGGGCGCGCCCGGCTGCCGGTGGTCGTCATCGACCCGGTCGACATGCCCGGGCAGGACGTGCCGAGTGTCGGTGCCACGAACTGGGCCGGCGGCCTCGCCGCGACCGAGCACCTCGTCTCGCTGGGGCACCGCCGCATCGCCGTCGTGGGCGGGCCGGAGGACTACCTCTGCAGCCGCGCGCGGATCGGCGGCTACCGCGCGGCGCTGGAGCGCGCCGGCCTGCACGTCGACGCCTCGCTCGTCCGGCACGGTGACTTCCGCCTCGACGGCGGCTACGACCGGGCACGGGAGCTGCTCAGGCTGCCCGACCCGCCCACGGCCATCTTCGGCGGCAGCGACGAGCAGGCCTTCGGCATCATCGAGGCGGCCCGGGTCAGCGGGCTGGCCGTGCCGGACGACCTCAGCGTCGTCGGGTTCGACGACCTGCCCATGGCTCGGTGGTCGTCCCCCCCGCTCACCACCGTCCGGCAGCCCCTCGCCGACATGGGGCGGATGGCCGGCCGCATGCTGCACCGCCTCATCCACGGCGACGCGCTCGACACCAACCGGGTCGAGCTCGCCACCCACCTCGTCCTGCGAGCCTCCACCGGCGCACCGCGGTCCTGACCGCCTCGACCTCACGACTTCCCAGGAACCCGTCCGCGGAAGGGCGAAGACCTCCCACCACGGCCCGGCCGAGACGACGACCTGCAGTTCGACGTCCTGCGGCAGTGCCGGGAGCGGAAGGACCTTGACGTCGACCACAGAGCCACTTCACCTTTGTGGCCGACGTCCGCACCGGAGGCACGCATGGGGACTCGCGCACTGCTCGGGCCGGCCGACGTGGACGACGCCTCGCTCACCTCGATGGTCGGTGACGCCCTCGCCGTCGACGACGTCCAGGTCCTCGACTGCTCGGTGGAGGTCGTGGACTACGACCTGGACGCGCTGACGACGGCCGGCCGGTTCTGGGTGCGTGGCACGGCCCAGCACGGCGACGGGCGATCGCCCTACGCCTTCTTCGTCAAGGTCGTGCAGTCGTGGAGCCGCACACCGCAGTTCCAGATGGTCCCCGAGCAGATGCGTGAGCTGGCCGCCGCGGGACTGCCCTGGGAGGGTGAGCCGCTGGTCTACCGCTCCGACCTGGCACAGCGGCTGCCTGCCGGGCTGGGCCTGCCCCGCGTCCACCTGGTGCGCGAGCTCGACGAGCTGTCGGCGTGCATGTGGCTGCAGGCCGTGGACGCCGATCCGAGCCCCTGGGAGCCAGCCCGCTTCGAACGGGCCGCCTACCTGCTCGGGCGGCTGGCCGCGAGTACCTCCGTCGAGCCCCTGGGCGCGCTCGGCATGCAGGACGTCGTACGCAGCTACGTCCACGGTCGGGTGTCGGGGCAGGTCGTGCCCGCGTTGCACAGCGACGCGCTGTGGGCCCACCCGCTCGTCGCCGACGCCTTCAGCCCGGAGCTGCGCACGCGGGTGCTGGCTGCCGCCGACGCCCTCCCCGCCCTGGTCGCCGAGCTCCACGGGGCACCCGTCGGGGTGGCGCACGGCGACGCCTGTGTCCGCAACCTGCTCGTGCCTCGGGACGGCACGCACGACTTCGTGCTCATCGACTTCTCGTTCTGGTGCCGTGCGCCGCTGGGCTTCGACCTCACGCAGCTGCTGGTCGGAGAGGTGCAGCTGGGGGAGCGGTCCGCGGCAGAGCTCCCCGAGCTGCACGAGCTGTGCCTGCGGGCGTACGTGCGTGGCCTGCAGGACGAAGGCTGTGACGTCGCGCTCGACACGGTCAGACGCGTGCAGGCGCTGCTCATGCTGCTGTTCGCCGGGCTGTCCTCCGTACCGGTGGAGCTGGCGTACGGCATGCCCGCCCCCGGCGGCGCGGACGTCGTGAGCGAACGAGCCTCCGCCGCCGCTTTCGTGCTCGACCTCGTCGATGCCACGGGCGGCGTCTGAGCGGTGCTCGGGCGCTCAGTCGTCCTGACTGTCCGCGGGCGGCGACGGGGTTCGCCACATCGAACGCGGCGGCGCAGGACCCGGCGCAGCCCGGAGCTGACGATCCGTCCCCGACGACCAGGAGCAGCAGACGCCGGTGCCGATGATCGTCCCGCCCGGGCACGGTCATCACCTCCAGGCTCGGTACCGCTGGCGGAACACGCCGGCTCGGCCGTCGACGACGGGGATCTGGTACGTCCGTGTGATGCGGACCGGGCGGTCCGCGAGCACACTCGCGGCAGTCACCCCGTCGCAGGGGGTGCTCGAGCACGAGGGGACCGGCCGTGGAGCAGTCACTGCGAGGACTGGACGGGATCGAGCGGTTCGTGGTGACCCAGCGGATGACGCCGCTGGTCAACCGCTACGACATCCGCGCGCTGGCGCCGGACGGTCAGCCGGCGGCCCTGCTCGCGACGGCGCAGCAGAAGCGCCTGGCGTTCAAGGAGCAGGTGACCTTCTACGCCGATGAGCAGCGGACGGTCCCGGTCTTCTCGTTCAAGGCGCGTCAGCGCCTCGACGTCGCAGCCGGTTACGACGTGCTCGATGCTGAGCGCAACCCGATCGGGTCCTTCCGCAAGGACTTCGGTGCGTCCCTGCTGCGCTCGACCTGGCACCTCGAGGCCGCCGGCCTGGCGGCCAGGGGCTCGGAGCGGAACGCCACCGTGGCCGTGCTGCGTCGCGCGTGGAACCTCGTGCCCGTCCTCGGTGACCTGCCTGCGCCGTTCGTCGTCCACTTCGACTTCACGGACGACGACGGCCGTCAGGTCCTGTCCTCGACCCGCAAGGTCTCCGTGCGCGACAGCTACGACGTCCGTGTGCCCGGCGCCAGGGTCGACGGACGGCTCGCGGCGGCGATGGCCGTGGCGCTCGACGCGCTCCAGGGTCGCTGATCGACCAGAGGCCGACCGGCGCAGACCGGCGTCGGCGGTGCCTGACACGAGCACCGGCCTGACGGGGCGCGATATCGCACGGTCCGCAGCGCAGATCTGGTACGTGCGTGCGATGTGCGCGGCGAGTAGGCGGACCACGGTGGACGAGCAGGCCGCCGCCGGGGTGGTCCAGCGAGGAGGCCCACCATGAAGGCAGTGCGGTACCACCGGTACGGCGACGAGTCCGTCCTGCGGCACGAGGAGGCCGAGCGCCCCACGGCCGGCGAGGGCCAGGTCCTCGTCCGGGTCGCCGCCACCGCGTTCAACCCGGTCGACGTCGCGATCCGGGCCGGCTACCTCAGCTCGGCCTTCCCCTTGTCGTTCCCGCACGTGCCCGGCTTCGACGTCGCCGGGACCGTCGTCGAGGTCGGCGACGGGGTCACCGCGTTCAGCAGCGGTGACGAGGTCATCGGCTTCCTGCCGATGGACCGTGACGGCGCTGCGGCGGAGTTCGTCGCTGCCCCGGCCGATGTCCTGGCCATGGCGCCGGTCCGGGCCGCGCTGACGGACGCTGCGTCCCTGCCGTCCGCCGGCCTGACCGCGTGGCAGGCGCTGCACGAGCACGCCCAGCTGCAGAGCGGACAGCGGCTGCTGGTCAACGGGGCCGGTGGCTCCGTAGGCGGGTACGCCGTGCAGCTGGCCCACGAGGCCGGCGCCGCGGTGACGGCCGTCGTCGGCCCGCGGGACGTGGACCGGGTCCGCCGGTACGGGGTCGAGCGGGTGGTCGACCGCACGCAGGAGCCGGTGACCGACGCCGTCGACGTACCGGTGGACGCGGTCCTCGACCTGGCGCCCGTGAGCCCGGCGGACGCGGCGGCCCTGATGGCCGGCGTCCGGCCCGGCGGCGTGTACGTCACGACCGTCCCGGGGGCGCCGGTGGAGCCGGTGGGAGACATCCGCGTGGTCAGCATGTTCGTCCGGAGCGATGCCTCCCAGCTGGCGGGCCTGGTGCAGCGGGTCGACGCCGGCCGCCTCCAGATGCACGTGGCCGAGACGCTCCCCCTCGGCGAGCTGGCGTCCGTCCACGCCCGCAGCGCCGGCGGGCAGCTGCACGGCAAGGTGGTGCTGGTCCCGTGATCGTCGTCGAGCAGCTCACCAAGCGCTACGGCGCCTCGGTCGTCGTCGACGCCGTCTCCTTCCGGGCAGAGCCGGGCACGGTCACCGGCTTCCTCGGCCCCAACGGCGCCGGCAAGTCGACCACGCTGCGGATCCTCACCGGGCTGAACGCCCCGACCTCCGGGTCCGCCACGATCCTGGGCCGGCCGTACGCACGGCTGGACAACCCGGGCCGCCAGGTCGGCGTGCTCCTGGACGCCACGGCGCAGCACCCGGGCCGGTCCGGCCGCACCGCCCTGCGGCTGGACGCCCTGCTCATGGGCCTGCCCCGGCCCAGCGTCGACGAGGCCCTCGACCGGGTCGGCCTGTCGGCTGCCGAGGGCGACCGCCGGGTCGGCGACTACTCGCTCGGCATGCGGCAACGGCTCGGCCTTGCGCACGCGCTGATCGGCGACCCGCAGGTCCTGATCCTCGACGAGCCGGCCAACGGCCTCGACCCGGCGGGCATCCGCTGGCTGCGCGGCCTGCTCGCGGACTTCGCCGCAGGAGGCGGGACCGTGCTGCTCAGCTCGCACCTGCTGCACGAGGTCGAGCTGCTCGCCGACCACCTCGTCGTCATCTCCCGAGGGCGCATCGTCGCGGACGGCAGTCGGAACGAGCTGCTCCCGGGCGCCGGCACCCTGGTCCGAGCTGCAGACGGGACGGCGCTCGGCCGCGCCCTGGACGCCGCCGGGCTCGCCGGCACCGCCACCTCGGACGGAGCCTGGGTCGTCGCGGGCGACCAGGCCCAGGTCGCCCGCGCTGCCTCCGCCGCCGGTCTGGCCGTCACCGAGCTGCGCCCCGCCGACGGCTCCGGGCTCGAGGCGCTGTTCCTGTCCCTCACCTCCGACACCGCCCGAGGGCAGGTCTCCGCATGACCACCGTGACGGCTTCGCGCGTCACCCGGGTCCCCCTCGGTCGGCTGGTGCGGGTCGAGCTGAGCAAGACGGTCGCCAGCCGGTCGGGCGAGTGGCTGCTCACCGCCCTCGGGCTCGCTCTCGTGGCGGTGGTCGCCGTCACGCTCCTCGTCGGCGACGCCGCGGACCTCACGTTCCGCGGCTTCGCCGAGGTCACCTCCGCTCCGCTGAGCCTGCTGCTGCCACTGCTCGCGATCCTGTCCGTCACCACGGAGTGGTCCCAGCGCACGGCCCTCACCACGTTCACTCTCGAGCCGGACAGGGCCCGGGTGGTGCTGGCCAAGCTGGCGGCCATGGTGGCCGTCGGCCTGCTGGCCCTGGCAGCGGCCCTGACCGCCGCCGTCATCGGCAACGTCCTCGGAACGGTCCTGAGGGACGGCTCCGGGACCTGGGGCCTCAGGCCGTCCGAGGTGGGTGACCTCGTCCTCACCCAGGTGCTGGCCGTCGTGCAGGGCTTCGCCTTCGGCCTGCTGCTGCTCAACACCTCAGCGGCGATCGTCCTGTACTACCTGGTCGCGCCGGCGGTGAGCACCGTCCTGTCCTTGTCGGACGCACTGAGGGGCACGGCGGCCTGGCTCGACCTCGGCTCCGCGTCCACTCCCCTGTCCGCCGGCTCGTCCACGGGGCAGGACTGGGCGCAGCTCGCGACCGCCGCGACCCTGTGGGTGCTGCTGCCCCTGGGCCTGGGCCTGATCAGGCTGCTGCGCGGAGACGTCAAGACCGACTGAGTCCGGGCTCGCCCGTGACGAGGCGGGCCAGCTCGACCCGGGACCGGACCCCGAGCTTGGTGAAGGCGTTGCGCAGGTGGGTGTTGACGGTGTGAGGAGACACGAACAGCTGCGTCGCCACCTGCTGGTTGGTGCGCCCGTCGGCCACCAGCCGCACCACCTGTCGCTCCGTCGGTGTGAGCGCGGCGAGACCCTCCCCCGCTCCGAGCAGGACGACGGTACGGCGACGTCGTACCCCGAGGTCGCGCAAGCCTCGACGTACGCGCGCCGCGTCGCGTCCGGCGCCCGCGGCGCCGTAGGCCGACAGCGCCTCGTCCAGCAGATCGACAGCCTCTCGCGGACGGTCCGTCGCGACCACGCCGGCGAGGTCCTCCCGGGCGGACGCCAGCAGCAGGGGGCGCTCCGTGTCGCCCAGCAGGCGCACCGCCTCCCGCAGGCAGCCCTCGTCGGCCCACAGCAGGCCTCGCGCATGCTGCATCGCCGCCTCGGCGACGACGTTGTGGGGATTGCCGGCGGACCGGCGCCCGGCGGCCTCGACGGCGCGCACCGACGACTCGCGAGCACCTGCGCGCAGCGCCATCCGCGTCAGCACCACCTCGTCAGCGAGGTCCGGCAGGCCGGACATCGAGGGACCGGACAGGTCCAGCGTGGCGATCGCCTCGGCCGCTGCCGCGAGGGCACCTTCCGCGTCCCCGGCGGCGTCCGCGACGAGCGCCGTCAACCACAGCCCGTTGCGCCGGATCTGCCCGAGGTCGTCGGCGGCCATCCGCTCGACCCGGTGCCACAGTCGCCGCAGATCCTGCGTACGACCGGCGTGCAGCGCTCCTCGGACGAGCGAGTAGACGACGAGCAGGTCCGTGACGCCTCCGACCCGCTCGACCTCCTCCACCTGCAGCACGCCGTCCGCCTCGGCCTGGGACTCCTCCAGCCGGCCGGCGTCGAACAGGGCGCGGGCCCGGAAGCTGCTCCACAGCAGCAGCGCGCCCATCCGGTCGTCGCGCCGCGCGGCGGCCACCTCGGGATCGATGATCGCGAGCGCCCGCGCCGGACGGCCGATGGACGTCCACATGCTCGACTCCCACAGACCCGGCGGGTTGATGTCCTCACCGACGGGGCGTGCTCTCACCACCTCCGCGTGCCATGCGAAGGCCTGGTCCCACTCCTGGCGGTGGAAGGCGGCGTAGCTCTCCGCCCGCGCCCGCGTCCAGCCGAGCACGGGATCGGCAGTGTCCGCCAGCCTCGGGCGCACCGGCGCCAGGACCGCCTCGGCCGCGTCCGGCTGCCCGGACAGGCCGTAGTTGATGGCCAGCACCAGCTCCAGCTCGGCTCGCAGCCGGTCTGGCAGACCGGCGAGCGCCAGCGCCGTCCGGCACTGGCGCACCGCCTCCTGCGAGGAGAAGGGCGTCGTGAAGCGCGCGAGTCCGAGACGCACCCGCCCCTCCGCCGCAGGGTCGGCGCCGACCGCGTCCGTCAGCGTCGTCGCGGCGAGCCGCTCCGCTGCGGCGCTCCGTCCGCACAGCCACAGGTGCATGATGGCCTCGACGACGACCTCCGGCCGCAGCGGCGTGCCCTCGGGGAGCAGCTCCAGGGCGCGCACGCTGAACGTCGCGGCTGCCGGCGAGGAGGTCGTGGCCAGCGTCGACGCCGCGTCGCGCAGCACAGCGACCGCGTCGAGGTCGCCCGGTGCCGCGGACTCCGCCAGCAGACTGGCGACCTGCAGCGCCGACGCACCGCGCGCGAGCAGGACATCGACGGCGTGCCGGCGCAGCACACGGCTGAACGACGCCGGGATGCCGGCTGCGACGGCCTCCCGGACGAGCTCGTGCCCGAAGCAGAGCTGCTCGCCGTCGGCCTCCATCAACCCGGCCGAGACGACCTCCTGCAGCGGCGCCAGGACCGCCGGCGGGGGGCGGTCGAGCATCACCGCGAGCACTTCCGCCGGGAACTGCCGGCCGAGGACCGCCGCCAGCTGCAGCAGCTCGCGCGCCAGGGGTGACAGCCGCTCGATGCGGCGCTCGACGGCGTCACGCAGCCGAGCCGGGAGCTCACGGCCGCACAGCCGCGCTCCGGCCTGGTCCACCTCCACCAACCGCTCGTCCAGCCAGCCGTGGAGCAGCTCGACGAGCAGCAGCGGGTGGCCTTCGGCACGCGCCGCCGACGCGAGCACGCCCTCGTCCGGCACCGCCCCCAGCACGTCACCGACCAGGAGCGCCACCGCGTCGGAGTCCAGCGGGCCCAGCTCGACGCGATCGGCGTCGGCCTCGGTCAGGACGCGCACGGTGGAGGCGACGGCCGGATCCGACAGGGCGGTGCGCACCGCGACGACCCACACCACGGCGTCCGTGGCGAGCAGTGAGGGCATCGTCCGGATCAGCCGCAGTGTGCCGTGACTGCACCACTGCAGGTCGTCGACGCAGACGACGACCGACTGCCGCATCGCGACCTGCTCGAGGCTCGACTGCAGCTCCTGTCGCAGCCACCAGCCCTGCTCCTCACCAGGGGGCAGTCCGACGAGCACCGAGCGGTCGATCAGCGGATCGGGTCCGTCCGCCACGGCTTCGAGCACCTCACCGTACGGAAGCGCGTAGGCGTCGGGGTCTCCGGCCAACGAGAGCACCCGCGCTCCGGCGTCAGCGGCCAGCCCGCGCACCTCGTGGAGAAGGCGCGACTTCCCCGAGCCGGCCGCACCGACCAGGACGATCACGGCCCCTCGACCGTCCTGGCGCGCGGCGGCGAGCCGGCTGCGCAGAAGCCGCACCTCGGCGTCACGCCCCCGCAGCGGCGGCGCGGCACGCATCCCGATCTCCCTTCGACGACACCCAGCCGGACAGGCGGCACCGCCAGCAGTGGACCTGGCAGGTCTGTGCGGTGCGCGCGCCGCCGCCCGTGACGCACCGTCGACGTCACACCGCCGGCCGCCCCGACCGTGCAGTCGCCGAAGGGTGGCACAACGCACCCGCTCGGGCCAGACCCGTGGCGGGAGTCCACCCCGCTCACGACGAGCTCGTCCGCGCGCACGCGAGGGCGACGCACGGGCAGGAGCGGGTGGTCAACCGCGAGGGAGCTCGCCCTGCGCCGCGACCAGCCGGGCCAGCTCGACCCGTGACCGGACCCCGAGCTTGGTGAAGGCGTTCCGGAGGTGCGTGTTCACCGTGTGCGGCGAGACGAACAGCCGGGTCGCCACCTGCTGGTTCGTGCGACCCTCGGCCACCAGCCGCACCACCGCGCGCTCGGTCGGCGTCAGCCCGGCCAGGCCCTCACGGGGCCCGGGCGGCCCGAGGGTCCGGCGCCGGCGCACGCCCAGGTCGCGCAGCCGGCGGCGCGCCCGCGCTCCGTCGTGCTCGGCACCCGCGGGCCCGTAGACCAGCAGCGCCTCGTCCAGCAGCGCGACTGCCTCGCGCGGCCGATCGGTCGCGACGGTGCGAGCGAGGTCCTCGCGCGCGGACGCGAGCAGCAGCGGACGCTCGGTGCCGTCCAGGAGGCGGACCGCCTCCCGCAGGCACGCCTCGTCGGTGTCCAGCAGTCCGCGGGCGTGCCGCGCCACGGCTGCTGCCACGACGTGACCGGGGTTGCTCGCGGCCCGGCGCTCCGCGGCCGCCACGGCGCGTTCCGCCGTCTCGCGGGCGCCGCCGCGCAGCGCCATCCGCGTCAGCACCACCTCGTCGTGGAGGTCCGGCAGACCGGACATCGAGGGCCCGGCGACCTCCAGCGTGGCGATCGACTCGGCCGCCGCTGCCAGGGCTGCATCGACATCGCCGGCGGCGTCCGCCGTGAGCGCGGTGAGCCAGAGGCCGTTGCGCCGGACCTGCCCGACCTCGTCGGCGACCATCCGCTCGACCCGGCCCCGGCAGCCCCGCACCACCTCCGTCCGACCGGCGTGCAGCGCACCCCTCAACAGCGACGGGACGACCAGCAGGTCCATCAGTCCGCCGGCGCGCCGGACCTCCTCGGCGTCGAGGACGCCTTCCGCCTCTGCCTGTGACTCCTCCAGCCGGCCCGCGTCGAACAGGGCACGGGCGCGGAAGCTGCTCCACAGCAGCAGCGAGCCGACCCGGCCGTCGCGCCGTGCCGCGGCGATCGCGTCGTCGATGATCGCCAACGATCGCACGGGGTGGCCGACCGACGTCCACATGGTCGCCTCCCACATGGTCGGCTCGTGCAGGACGTCACCGGCGGGCAGGGTCGCGACGACGTCCCGGTGCCGCTGGAAGGCGCGGTCCCAGTCCTGCCGGTGGAAGGCGGCGTAGGTCTCGGCGTGGGCCCGCACCCGCGCTGAGGCGGGCGGAACGGGAGCGTCGCCCCATGCGTCGCGCGCCCGCCGGAGGATGGCGTCCGCAGCGTCGGGTTCCCCGGCCAGGCCGTGCTGCACCGCCAGGAGCAGCAGCAGGGTGTCGGTCAGCTCTCGCGGCAGGTCGGGGAGAGCCAGCGCGGTGGAGCACTGGCGGATGGCCTCTCCCGAGGAGTAGCGCTGGAGGATGCGCGCGAGGCTCAAACGGACCTGAGCCTCTCCCACGGGGTCGGAGCCGCCGGCGCTGGTGAGGGTCGTGGACGCCAGCTGCTCCGCTGCCGCCGACCGGCCGCACTGCCACAGGTGCTCGACCGTCTCGACGACCAGCTGCGGCCGCAGCGGTGAGTCCTCGGGCAGCAGCTCCAGCGCCCGCAGGCTGAAGTCCGCCGCGGCCGGCACTGCGGTGTGGGCCAGCGTCGACGCTGCCCGACGCAGAGCCGCCACGGCGTCCAGGTCGCCGGGCGCGGCGGACTCCGCAACCAGCCTGGCGACCTGCAGGGGCGGTGCTCCGCGGGCGAGCAGGACGTCGACCGCGTGCCGGCGGACCGCCCGGCCCAGGCCCGGTGGCGTTCTGGCTGAGACAGCCTCCCGGATGAGGTCGTGCCCGAACCGCAGCTGCTCGCCGTCGGTCTCGAGCAACCCTGCCTGCACGACCTCCTGGAGCGGCGCGAGCACCGCCGGCGCAGGCTGGTCGAGCATCGCCGCGAGCAGGTCCGGGGGGAACTGGCGGCCCAGGACGGCACCCACCGCCAGCAGCTCCTGCGCCAGCGGTGACAGCCGCCCGGTCCTGCGCTCGACCGCCTCGCGCAGTCGCGTCGGCAGGACATCCGCGCGCAGACGTGCCCCGGCCCCGTCGACCTGCACATGCCCCTCGTCCACCCAACCGCGCAGCAGCTCGACCAGCAGCAGCGGGTGTCCATCGGCGCGCGCTGCAGACGCGAGAAGGTCGTCGTCCGGCACGGCCCCGAGGACGTCACGCACGAGCAGTGCGACCGCCTCGCCGTCCAGCGGGCGCAGGTCGAGACGGTCCGCGCCGCCGTCCGTCAGCGCGCGGACCGTCGCCCTCACGGCGGGTCCGGACGAGCCGCTGCGCACCGCGACCACCCAGAGGACGGCGTCCGCGGCCAGCTGCTCGGGCAACGTCCGGAGCAGCCGGAGCGTGCCGTGACCGCACCACTGCAGGTCGTCGACGCAGACGACGACCGGTCGTTGCACGGCCACCTGCTGCAGGCGGGCCTGCAGCTCCTGACGCAGCCACCAGCCCTGCTCAGCGCCGCTGGGGAGCTGGGCGAGCAGCGAGCGGTCGAGCAGCGGGTCAGGGCCTGCCTGCACCGCGTGCAGGAGGGGACCGTGCGGGATCACGTCCTCGTCCGGGTCGCCCGCGACCTCGAGGACCCGCGCTCCGATGCCACCGGCCAGCAGGCGGACCTCGTGCAGCAGCCGCGACTTCCCCGAGCCGGGAGCGCCGGACAGCACGACGGTGCCGCCACGGCCGTCCTGCCCCGCCGCGGCGAGCCGGCTCCGCAGGACCTCCAGCTCGGCGTCCCGGCCGCGCAGCGGCCATGCCGCACCCGCCATCGGGCTCCCCTCTGGGTCCCCGGCCGACACAGCGGTACGGACAGGTGGATCTGGCACGTCCGTGCGATGGGTGCTCGGCCGTCCGCGGCGACCCTCGGAGCCGTCACACGCCGCCGCCCACGACGCAGGACGTCCACACGGTGGCACATCACGAGCCGCTGCGGCCAGCCCGTGGCGGCAGCCACCACCGATGCACGGGACGCATGCCCGCAGAGCAGGCGCAACCGGACTGCGCCGACGTCCGGCCTGGCTCGTCGTCGGGTCGGCCGCGGCGCGATCCGGGAGCCCGCTCCGTCCGACGGTCGAGCGCTCTGCGGCCTGTCAGGACCGGGGCACGGAGCGGCGGCTGGCCGTCATCCGGTTGACCCGTGCCCGGTGGCGCCCCGACGCCGCGTCCACCGTCCAGGCCGGATGCCAGCGACACGCACGCAGACGCGCTGGGCGCGTCCCCGCTTACCGTCGCAGGTCTTCCCAGCCACTGTTGCACGGCCGCCAACGGGGGCACGCCGACGAGCGGCGGACCCGGGGGCCGGGCCTCGTGCGGCGCGTCAGCCTGCGCGCCTCGTCAACCTCTCGACGTAGACGATCGTGACTGCATCCGGCCCGCTCCGGATCCATCCACGGGCGGCGAAGGCACTGAGCGCCCTGTTGACAGCCTCTCTGGAGGCACCGACCAGCCGCGCCGGCTCGGCCTGCGCGAGGTCGTGCTGCACGCGCATGCCCTCTGGCACACGCGTCCCGAAGCGCTCCGCCAGGCTGAGCAGCGTCTTGGCGACGCGCCCGCGGACGTCCGAGGAGACCTGGTCGGCCATGGCCTCGTCCGTGCGGCGCAGCCGGCAGGCGAGCAGACGCAGGAGCTCCTCGCCCACCTCCGGGCGGCGGACGATCAGCTGGCGCAGCGCGGAGGAGCTCAACAGCACCACGTGCGCGTCCACCAGCACGCTCGCCGTGGTCGCCCGTGGCGCTGGGTCGAAGACCGCGATCTCCCCGAACATGTCGGACGGTCCTACGAGGACGAGCCCCGTGTCGGGGCCGGCAGCCCTCGGTCTGCTCACCTTCACCTTGCCGCGGAGCAGGATGTACAGCGCTTCGGCCCGATCGCCTTCCGCCCAGACGGTCTGGCCCTTGCTGTAGGAGGCGTCCTGCAGCACGGAGGACACCGCCTCTCGCGAGGCAGGCGAAAGACCTTGGAACAGCTCCGACTGCAGCAGTGCACCGCCCAGGACGCGCCCGTCCGTGCCGCCACCAGTCACCGTCGGCGGTGCATCGGCATCGCCGACGCGCGGCTGCGGGGTACCGGCACCCATGACGCGCTGCGTCAGGTCGGTCCCGACCACTGTTGGCGACGGCTGCACGAGCTCGCGTGTCCTCTCTGGTCGTCGGAGCCCTGCTGGGCTCATCGCTGCGTCTGCCGGTTGGCCTTGCCGCGTACGTGCGGCATGGCGGGGTCACCGGCGAGTGCGACGTCGAGCCCACCTCAGACGTTGCGGCGGTACTGGCCCCCGACCGCGAAGAAGGCGTCGCTGATCTGGCCGAGCGAGCAGACGCGGACGGCGTCCATGAGCGCGGCGAACACGTTGCCGCC
>CADCUB010000156.1 GCA_902805775.1 uncultured Frankineae bacterium
CGGCGCGCCCACCCGCCTCGACGCGCCCACCCCCCCGCGGCGGGGCGGTCAGCGGGACGGGACCGCTTCGGCCAGCGCGGGCGTCGTCTCGTCCACGGCAGCCGGCCGCGACCGGCGGGTGGCGAGGACGCAGCCGGCGAGCACGAGCGGGAAGCCGACCACCGCGCCGAGGGTGAGCGGCTCGTCCAGCACGACGATGCCGAGCAGCAGCGCGACGGCCGGGTTGACGAAGGTGATCACCAGGGCGCGCTGGGGCCCGGCCTCGGCGATCAGGGCGAAGAAGGCCAGCAGCGCCACGACGGTGCACGCGCCGGTCAGCAGCAGCACCGCCACCACGACCCGGCCGCTCGGCACGGTCAGGCCGGGGCCTCCGACCGGCGCGTAGACCAGGGCGGTGATGGCCAGCGCCGCCGCCGTCACCCCGGTCGGGGGCAGGTGGGCGAGCCAGCGGTCGACGACGAGCGGCGCCGTGGCGTAGCAGACGACCACCACCGCGACGAGCACGACGGCACGCGTGGCGCCGCCGTCGACGTCGAGCCCGACCAGCAGCGCCACCCCGGTCAGACCGAGCAGCAGACCGGCCACCCGGGTGCGGTCCAGCCGGTCCTCGGCACCGGTGAGCCGGGCGGCGAACGCGGCGACCAGGGGCACGGCGGCGACCAGCAGGCCGGTCAGCGAGCTCGGCAGGTCGCGCTCGGCGTCGGCCAGCAGCAGCCACGGGACGGTGAGCTCGAGGACGGTGAAGGCGAGCAGCGGCCGCCACGCACGCAGCACGGGGGTGAGCTGGCCGCGCGCGGCCGCCCAGGGCACGAGGACCACGGCCGCCAGCCCCGTCCGCAGCAGCACGAGCTGAGAGGGGGTGAGCTCCTCCACGGCGATCTTGATGAGCAGGTACGGCAGGCCCCACAGCACGCACATCGCCCAGAACAGGACCCAGCCCTTCCGTGTCATGTGCTACACGGTAGGACGATCCTGACCGGGCGGTGCCGCGCCCTCCTCCGGCACGGCGCCGCCGTCGCCGTCCGGCTCGTCGAAGCTGACCTCGCCGACGGCGGCGGGGTCGGTCTCGGGGTCGCCCGAGCCCTCGCGGGCGTCGTGCGTCTCGGGGTGGCTCACGGTCCTCCTCCGCAACGGGTGCCGCTCCTCTACCCCCGCCCGCGCTCCGTAGGCTCACGTCCCCGCGCGTCGCCGCGAGGACCGGCGCGCCCGTCACCGCGCCGCCGGGCCGGCCGGCGACACCGACCCGGCAGCCGGACGAGGGACCCGTACCCTCGTCGCCCCCCCCGAGGAGGACCCCGTGCGCCCACCCGTCCCGCCGTTCGACGAGAGCTCCGCCCGCAAGAAGGTCCAGGCCGCGGAGGACGCGTGGAACACCCGCGACCCCGAGCGGGTCGCCGCCGCGTACACGCCGGACACCCGCTGGCGCAACCGCGACGAGTTCCTCGAGGGCCGGGAGGAGGTGGTCGCCTTCCTGACCCGCAAGTGGCAGCGCGAGCAGGACTACGCGCTGCGCAAGTCGCTGTGGGCGTTCACCGGCGACCGCATCGCCGTGCGCTTCCAGTACGAGTGGCACGACGCCGACGGCCAGTGGTGGCGCAGCCACGGCAACGAGAACTGGGAGTTCGACGCCGAGGGCTACATGCGGCGGCGGGAGGCCTCCATCAACGACGTGGCGATCGAGGAGTCGCAGCGGCGCATCTTCGGCGCCCGTGGCGAGGGCGAGCGCGACGACGAGCTGCCGCTGCGCTAGCGGACGGCCGGCTCGAGCCGGTCGTCCGCTTGCTCGAGCCGGTCGTCGGTCCGCTCGAGCCGGTTCGGCCACCAGTAGCGCGGGCCGAGCACCATCGCCAGCGACGGTACGAGCACGGTGCGCACGACCAGCGTGTCGAGCAGGACGCCGAGCCCGACGATGACGCCGATCTGGGTGAGCACGATGATCGGCAGCACGCCGAGCACGGCGAACACTGCCGCGAGCACGATGCCGGCGCTGGTGATGACGCCGCCGGTGGCAGCGAGGGCCCGTACGACGGCCTCGCGGGTGGGGAAGCCGTTGAGGACGTCCTCGCGGGTGCGGGCGATGAGGAACACGCTGTAGTCGACGCCGAGCGCCACGAGGAACAGGAAGCTCAGCAGCGGCACGCCCTGGTCGAGCGCCGGGAAGCCGAAGCCGACGTCGAAGATCAGCCAGGCGGCGCCGAGAGCGGCGAAGTAGGACACGACGGTGGACAGCACCAGCAGCACCGGGGCGAGCAGCGCCCGCAGCAGGGCGGCGAGCACGAGCAGCACGAGGACGAGGACCAGGGGCACGACGACGCGCGTGTCGCGGGCGGTCGCCCGGGCGACGTCGAGCTCCTCGGCGGTCTGGCCGCCGACCAGCGCGTCGGCGTCCGGGACCTGTGCGAGGCGGTCGCGCAGGGCCTCGACGGCGGCGTTCGACCCTTCGGTGCCCGGCGACGCCGACAGCACCACCTCGGTCACGGCCGTACGCGCGTCGCCGGCTCCAGGACGGACCTCGACGACCCCGTCGACCTCGCGGGCGGCCTCGGCGACGGCCTGCGCGCTCCGCGGCGCGGACACCACCGTGAGCGGCTGTCCGGCGCCGCCGGGCAGCACCCGCTCCAGCGTGCGCTGACCGGCGACGGCCTCGGGCGTCTCGCGGAACGAGTCGGCCAGCGCCAGCCCCGTCGAGGAGCCGAGCAGGCCGAGCGACAGCACGCCCAGCAGGAGCAGCGAGCCGGCGGCGACAGGAGCCGGTCGACGGGCCACCAGGACGCCGAGGCGGGACCACAGGCCGGCGCGCTCGGCGGTGGTGGGGTCACCGACGCGCGGGACGAACGGCCAGAACAGCCAGCGACCGGGCAGCACCAGCGCGGCGGGCAGCACGACCAGCCCGAACACCATGGCCGTGACGATGCCGACGGCTCCGCCGAAGCCGAGCCCGCGGTTGCTCGTCAGGTCGGCGGCGAGCAGCGTGAGCAGGCTGAGCGCCACGGTGCCGCCACTGGCCAGGATGGCGGGCGTCGTGGTGCGCAGGGCCCGCTCCATCGCGGCATGGCGGTCCTCGACCTGCCGCAGCTCGTCGCGGTAGCGCGCGACCAGCAGCAGCGCGTAGTTGGTCCCGGCCCCGAAGACGAGCACCGAGATGATCCCGGCCGCGGACGCGTCGACGTCGAACCCGACGGCGCCGGCCAGCGCGCCGACCAGCACGACGGCCACCCGGTCGCCGAGGCCCACGACGACCAGTGGCACGAGCCAGAGCAGCGGGCTGCGGTAGGTCAGCAGCAGCAGGACCGCCACGACGCCGACGGTGGCCAGCAGCAGCCGGACGTCGGCGCCCTCGAAGACGGCGCCGATGTCGGCACGGAACGCCGGCCCACCGGTGACCTGGGCGACCAGCCCCTCGGGCAGGTCGGCGGACGCCACCTCCCGCAGCCGCGTCACGGTCTCCGAGTTCTCCTCGTCGGACAGCTCGGTCGACAGCAGGACCGCGACGGTCGCGACGTCGCCCGCCGGGCTCAGGACCGGCTCCGCGGGCGGACCCGGCAGGCCGACGGACGCGAGGGCGGCGGCCCGCTCGTCGACGGTGGCGCGCTCCTGCGGGGTCAACGGAGCAGCATCGTCGCGGCTGAAGACCACGAGAGCCGGTGCAGCGTCACCCGAGGGCAGCTCGGCCAGGCGCTCGGCGACCTCCGCCGACTGGGCGCCGTCGGGCAGGGCGGTGCCGGTGCTGTCACTGGTCTGCGCGCTCGACGGGCCGAGCGCGAGGAGCAGGCCCGAGGCGAGCACCGTGAGGACCAGCACGACGACAGCGAGCAGCCCACGTCGGGGCTTGCGGGCAGGCACGGGACCGGGACGGCCGGAGGAGGTGCGGGGAGCCGCGGGCGACAGGGTCATGACGATCCGTCCTCGAAGGTCGCTAAGAAGGTGAGCGATCGCTGAGACTGTGCCACGCTTCGGGACGTGTCGCAAGAGCCGTCCGATCCGCTGCAGGTCGCACTGCGCGAGGTCCTCACCCTGACCGCCCTCGCCCGTACGGTGCTCGCCCGGCGGCTCGGCCTGTCGGTGCACGACGTGGAGGCGATGGAGCACGTCATGCTGGCCGGGGAGCCGCTCGGTCCGGTCGAGCTGTCCCGCCGCCTGGGCGTCACGTCGGCGGCCGCCACGCAGTCCGTGCACCGCCTGCAGGGCGCCGGCCACGTCGTACGCACCCCGCACCCCGCCGACCGGCGACGGCAGGTGCTGCAGGTGACGCCGTCGGGGGCCGCCCACGTGTTCTCCGAGCTGGGACCGCTGCTCGCCCTCACCGCCCGGGCCGGGGACGGCCTGTCGGAGGCCGAGCGCGCGGGCGTGGAGCGCTACCTCGGCCGGATCGCCGACGCCTACCGCGAGTTCATCGCCGGACCGGGCAACGAGCCCTGACCCGTGCGTCTCCTGCACAGCTCCAGCCCGTCAGCGGTCGCGGGTGACGTTGTGGATGACCTCGACGGCGCTGTACCGCCACCCGTAGCGGCGGACCGTGACGTCGTGATCCGGATCCTGCAGGGTCATCAGCGCCTTCCACAGCGCCCACCCCCTGGCGCGGGTCCGCGTGCCGGCGTCGACCTCCAGCTGCTGCAGGCAGGTCCGGCGGGAGCGGGGGTCCAGGAACGTCCAGGCCAGGACGAGGTCGCAGGCGGGATCGCCGACGCCGCACGTGCCGAAGTCGATGACGGCGGCGAGACGTCCGTTCCGTACGAGCAGGTTGCTCGGCGCCATGTCGCCGTGGAACCAGCGGGGTGGGCCCTGCGACGGTGCAGCCGAGGCGGCCCCCCAGAGGTCCAGCACCTCCCGCGCGAGGTCGGCCGGCAGCGCGCCCAGGCAGGCCCGGACGTCGGTGTCGTAGGCGGAGAGGGGACCGCCGCGCCCGAAGGAGTGGGCCCCGGCCACGGGACCGCCGGAGGTGTCGACGGCCCACAGGCAGGTCAGGAAGCGGGCGACGTCTCGGGCGAACGTGTCGAGGTCGGGCACGCCCTCGGCGCGGGCCGTCTCACCAGGCAGCCAGCGGTACACCGACCACGGTCGCGGGAAGCCGCACCCGGGCGCTCCCAGCGCCACCGGCTCAGGGACGGGGAAGGGCAGCAACGGTCCGAGGACGGGCAGCCAACGGTGCTCCTTGGCCACCGCGGGCACGTAGCCGTCGGCCGTCGGCAGCCGGGCCGTCAGCGACGGGCCGACCCTGAACGTGCTGTTGTCCCAGCCGTCGACCTGCACCGGCGTGACCGGGAGGTGGGCGAGCTCGGGGAACTGCTCGCGCAGGAGGCAGGCCACGGTGTCTGCGGTGATGCCGGTCGTCCTCATGCACCACCCTGCCGGGGAGCCCGGCTCCGGGGCAACCGACTACCACCAGCCCTCAGCGGCCGCCGCCCCGCCTCCTAGGCCAGACGCGCCTCGAGCACGCTCTCGAGCGGCTCGGCGTCGTCGGGCAGCGTCCGCTCCAGCCGGAAGACCGACGACCGCCCCTCCAGCTCCAGGACTCCGATGGCGTTCTCGAACGTCGGGCCGTGGTCGACCTGCCAGCTCACGGACGGCAGCGGCACCCCCGCGGAGCGCATCAGCCAGCGCCCGACCGTGCGGCCGGCCGACGTCCGCGCGAAGCGGTCGGCCTTCTGCACCGGCCGGTAGACCGGGTTGCGCACCGGTGAGCAGACCGCCTGGTGCACCGCGCTGGTCACCTGCCGGTCCGGTGGGAACCGCGCCTGCGCGAGGTAGGAGAAGTGCACGTCACCGCCGAGGAAGGTGATCGTCGCCGGAGCCGGTCCGCAGCGCCCGGAGCCGACCTCGGCCACCAGGTCGAGCAGGCGCTCGAACGACCCGCGGAAGGCTGCCCAGTGCTCGAGGTCGGCCGCCTGACGCATCTTCTCGCCCACCCAGGCCCAGCGCGGGCCCCAGGCGCCGTCGCACACCGCCTCGTTCCACGCCTCCAGCCCGTGCACGGCGGGCGGCAGCAGCACCGGCAGCGAGCTCGCGAGCAGCAGGTGCGAGGCGCAGTCGCGGGTCTGGGCGACGATCCACTCCCACTCGCGCGCGTCGACCATCGAGCGGTCACCGCTGTCGAGCACCCGCCCGCCTCGGGAGTCCAGGACGAGCAGGCGGACGTCGCCGTAGTCGCGCCGGTAGCTCCACCGCACGCCCTTGCCGCCGTCGGCCTCCGCGTCGGCCTTGCGGGCGTACGCCCGCAGCAGGTCCTCGCCGTCCTCCACCTGCCGCAGCCTGGCCCACAGCTCGTCGTCGGCCAGGGCGTCGGGAGCGAGGTTGCCCAGGTGCTGGTAGATCCAGTAGCTCATCAGGCCGCCCTCGATGCGGGACGGCCACCACGGCTTCTCGCGCATGTCCGCGCGCCAGGCGGCCGAGGTGTTCCAGTCGTCGTGCACGTCGTGGTCGTCGAACACCATCGCCGTCGGCAGCGTCGACAGCACCCAGCGGATCATCGGGTCGCTCCACGCCTCGCGGTAGAGCAGCGTGTACTCCTCGAAGTCCGCCACCCCCTCCCCCGGCGGCTCGGACGTGCCGCGGGTGCGCTCGATGTGCTCGAGCGTGCGCGGCGACACCTCGTCGGCGTAGACCTGGTCGCCGACCAGCAGCAGCGCGTCGGGCCACTCCGGCTCCTCGCGCGCGAGCATCCGGCGCCCGTAGGCGTGCAGCGCGTCGATGCCGACGCCCTCCTTGCCGCGGGTCGAGGTGTACGGCGGCTCGTGCGGACGGGTCACCCGGCAGGAGCCGAACACCAGCCGGAACGGCTCGGCGCCGTCGCCGGTCCTCGTCCGGACGGTCGGCGGCGGGTACGGGTCGTCCGCGAGCGGCCAGGCCCGCTCGCCGTCGAGCTCCACGGCGTAGGGCGTGGTCGTCCCCGGCTCCAGGCCCGAGCAGACGACGAGCGCGTAGTGGTGGCCGGCGACGGTGAAGGTCTGCGTGCTGCAGTCGAGCACCCGCACCTCGCACGGCGCGTCGGTCTCCACCCAGACGGTCGCCGAGGTCGCGTCGACGTGCCGCAGGAGCGGACCGAGCAGCAGCGAGGGCATGGTGCGATCCTGCCTGCTGCGAGGCCGGCGTGCCCTTTGCACGGCGATCCCGTGGGTACTCAGCCGGGCATGACCTCCCCCGACCAGACCCCGCCCGTGCTCGAGGGCACCGACATCAGCGCCGACCCCGACGACCTCGACGTGCAGGACAAGCCGGCGACGAGCGACCCCGAGGCGCTGACGGACGAGGGTCGGCTCGGCGGCGCCGGCGGCCAGGGCGGCGCGGGCTAGCCAGCAGCTCAGTCGACGGACACCGGTTCGGCGTCCTCCTGCCGCTCGAACTGGGTGCGGTAGAGCTCGGTGTAGAGCCCTCCGCGCTGCAGCAGCTGCTCGTGCCGACCCTGCTCGACGACCCGCCCGTGCTCCACGACGAGGATGAGGTCGGCGTCCCGCACGGTCGACAGCCGGTGGGCGATGACCAGCGACGTCCGGCCGACCAGTGCGGTGGACAGGGCCCGCTGCACGGCCGCCTCGGACTCCGAGTCGAGGTGCGCCGTCGCCTCGTCGAGCACGACCACGCCGGGGGCCTTGAGCAGCAGCCGGGCGATCGCCATGCGCTGCTTCTCCCCGCCCGACAGCCGGTAGCCGCGGTCGCCGACGAGGGTGTCGAGGCCGTCCGGCAGCGTGCGCACGAGGTCGCCGACCTGGGCGGCGTCGAGCGCCTCCCACAGCTCGGCGTCGGTCGCGGACGGCGCCGCGTAGGTCAGGTTGGCCCGGATCGTGTCGTGGAACATGTGGGCGTCCTGCGTGACCACACCGACCGCGTCACGCAGCGACTGCATCGTCACGTCGCGGACGTCCTGCCCGCCCAGGCGCACCGCCCCGCCCTGGACGTCGTACATGCGCGTGACGAGCTGGCTGATCGTCGTCTTGCCGGCGCCGGACGGGCCGACGAGCGCGACCAGCTGGCCGGGCTCGGCCCGGAACGACACGCCGTGCAGCACCGTCGTGGAGGGCGTGGTGTCGAGCCGGGCGACCGACTCCAGCGAGGCGAGCGAGACCTCCTGCGCCGTGGGGTAGGCGAACACCACCGAGTCGAACTCGACCGACAGGGCGCGCGAGGGCAGCGACGCCGCCCCGGGCTTCTCGGCGACCATCGGCTCGAGGTCGAGGACCTCGAAGACCCGCTCGAAGCTGACCAGCGCGGTCATCACGTCGACGCGCACGTTGCTCAGCGCCGTCAGCGGGCCGTACAGCCGGGTCAGGTAGGCCGCGAGGGCGACGACGGTGCCGACACCGAGCGAGCCCTGCGCCGCGAGGACACCGCCGACGCCGTACACCATCGCCGTGGCCAGCGCGGCCACCGTGGTGAGCGAGACGAAGAAGACCCGGCCGTACATCGCGCTCGTGATGCCGATGTCGCGGACCCGACCGGCCTTGTCGCGGAACGCGCTCTCCTCGACCTCGGGCCGCCCGAACAGCTTGACCAGCAGCGCGCCCGAGACGTTGAAGCGCTCGGTCATCGTGTTGGTCATGGCGGCGTTGAGGGCGTAGGACTCTCGGGTCAGCTCCTGCAGCTTGGTGCCGATGAGCTTGGCCGGGATGACGAAGACGGGCAGCAGCACCAGGGAGAGCAGGGTGATCTGCCATGACAGCACCAGCATCGCCACCAGGGTCAGCACGACGCCGATGAGGTTGCTGACGACGCCCGACAGCGTCCCGGTGAAGGCCGACTGGGCGCCGAGGACGTCGTTGTTGAGCCGGCTGATCAGCGCACCGGTCTGCGTGCGGGTGAAGAAGGCGATCGGCATGCGCGAGATGTGCGTGTAGACCTGCGACCGCATGTCGTAGATCAGGCCCTCGCCGATGCGGGTCGAGCACCAGCGCGACCACAGCTGCAGGACCGCGTCGAACAGCGCCAGGCCCGCGACCAGCAGCGCCAGCCCGACGACCAGCCCGGGGTCACCGGTGGTGGGCGGGTTCGTCCCGATGCCCTCGTCGATGATCTGCTTGAAGATCAGCGGGTTGAGCACCGCCACGAACGCCGCCACGACGATCAGCGCCAGGAAGATCGTCAGGTCACGGCTGTACGGGCGGGCGAACCGGACGATCCGCCGGACGGTCCCGGGTGCGAGCTTCTTCTCCTGCACCGTCGGGTCGCGGCGGAACGACCGCATCATCGACATCTGCGCGACGTCCTGCACGGGCCCTCCTCAGGGTCGAGGGGTGCCGCGGTCGGACGAGCGTCAGAAGGCGTTGATCCCCGTGAGGGCTCGCCCGATGATGAGCTTCTGGATCTGGGACGTGCCCTCGTACAGCGTGGTAACCCGCGCGTCGCGCAGGTACTTCCCGCCGGGGTACTCGTCGACGTAGCCGTAGCCGCCGTAGGCCTGGATGCAGTTGTTGGCGGCCCGCACGGACGCCTCGGTGGCGAACAGCTTGGCCTTGGAGGAGGCCAGGGCGTAGTCCTCGCCCCGGGCCTTGAGGTCGGCGGCCCGCCAGGACATCAGCCGGGCGGCGTCCAGCTCGACGGCGGTGTCGGCGATCAGCTCCTGCACCAGCTGGTGGGCGGCGATCTTCTTGCCGAACTGCTCGCGCTGCGTCGTGTAGGTGATCATGGAGTCGAGGCAGGCCTGCATGATGCCGGTGCAGGACGCCGCGATGGACATGCGGCCGTCGCCGAGCGCCGACAGCGCGGCCTTCATGCCGGTGCCCTCGACGCCCCCGAGCAACGTCTCCGGACCGACCTCGACGTCGTCGAGGACGAGCTCGGCCGTGTCGCACGACCGCAGCCCGAGCTTGCCGTGCACCTTGTGGGCGGTGAACCCCGGCAGGTCCGTCGGGACGAGGAAGGCGCTGACGCCCTTGCCGCCCGGACCGCCCGTGCGCGCCATGAACAGGCACAGCCCCGCGATGGTGCCGTTGGTGATGAAGATCTTGCGGCCGTTGAGCCGGTAGCCGCCGGAGTCGGTGCGGACCGCCGAGGCCTGCAGGTTGCCGGCGTCACTGCCGAAGTCGGGCTCGGTCAGTCCGAAGCAGGCCAGGACGTCCCCGGTCGCCAGCTGCGGCAGCCAGTGCGTCTTCTGCTCCTCGGTGCCCAGACGGGCGATCACCCCGGCCACCAGCCCCAGGTGGACCGACACGATCGAGCGCACGTTGGCGTCGCCGCGCCCGAGCTCCTCGATGAGCAGGAGGTAGGACAGCGGGTCGGCGCCGCCGCCGCCGTACTCCTCCGGGATGGTCATGCCGATGAAGCCGGTCTGCTTCAGGCCGTCGAGCGCCTCCTGGGGGAAGCGCTCCTCCCTGTCGTTGGACAGGGCGCGCGGCACGACGACGTCGTCGACCCACTCCTTCACCGCCTTGCGGACGGCTTCCTGCTCAGCGGTCAGGGACATGTCCATGCGTGAGGGCTCCTGTGCTCCGGCGCGACGGGGTCGGCGGGCCGACGTCGTCGTCGACCCGCGCCCGTCAGCCTCCCACCTGCCTGCGACGACCGCTTGCGCAGACCCTCAGGTGGAGCTCTTCCTGCGCGTCGCTCCTCCGCGGCCGCGCAGCGTCGCGCCCGACTCGTTGAGGATGCGGTGCACGAAGCCGTACGACCGGCCGGACGACTCGGCCAGCAGGCGGATGCTCTCGCCGCCCTCGTAGCGCTTCTTGAGGTCCTCGGCGAGCTTGTCGCGATCGCCGCCGGTCACTCGACTGCCCTTCTTGAGCTCTGCCACGTCCGTGCCCCTCGCTCCGCGTGCCCGTGCCTGCTGCCGTCGGGGGGCCTGTTCCCAGCGTGATCTTCCCGAACCGCCACAGTCGTCTGGCGACGGCACCTCCGGCGCCTCGGGCGTCGGGCTACAGTTGGTGAGGTTGCCCTAACCCCTGCTGTGAGGACTGCACGTGCCCGTCTCCGCCTCCCGTCCGCTGTGCGCCGCCCTCGCCGGGCTCGCCGTCCTGCCGGTCCTCGCCGGCTGCGGCATCACGGCCTCCTCGGGCGACGAGGGGCCGGCGATCCAGGTCTACTCGGCGCGCACGTACGGCGCGGAGAAGGCGTACGAGCGCTTCACGCAGGAGACCGGCGTGCGGGTCGAGTTCCTGAACGGCAGCGACGCCGAGCTGCGGGAGCGCCTGGAGGCCGAGGGCGCCGACAGCCCCGCCGACGTCTACCTGACCGTCGACGCCGCCAACCTGTCCCTGGCCGCCGAGCAGGACCTGCTGCAGCCGGTCCGGTCGACCGAGCTCGAGCAGGCGGTGCCGGCCAGCCTGCGCGACCCGCAGGACCGGTGGTACGGCCTGGCCGAGCGGGCACGGGTGATCATCTACGACGAGGACCAGGTCACTCCCGACCAGCTCTCCACCTACGCGGCCCTGTCCGACCCGGCGTGGAAGGGCGGGCTGTGCATGCGCACCTCGACCAGCCCCTACACGCAGTCGCTGGTCGCGTCGCTGGTCGCACACGGCGGCGAGGCGGGCGCCCGCGAGGTCATCGACGGGTGGATGGCCAACGACCCGCAGATCCTCGCCAACGACACCGAGATCATCCGCACCGTCGACGCCGGCGGGTGCACGGTCGGCATCACCAACCACTACTACGTCGCCCGTGAGGAGGCCAAGGACCCCGACCTGGGCGTCGGCGTCTTCTTCCCCGACCAGGCGGGCAACGGCACGCACGTCAACATCAGCGGCGCCGGCGTGACCCGCAGCGCCGACGACGTCCCGCGCGCCACGCAGTTCCTGGAGTGGCTGGCGACCACGGGCCAGTCGCAGTTCGTCGACGGCAACTTCGAGTACCCCGTCAACCGCTCGGTCGAGCCGGTCGAGGCGCTCGTCGAGATGGGGGAGTTCCGGCGCGACGAGCTCAACGTCGGCGAGCTGCGCCGCCACAACGCGACGGCCGTGCAGATCCTGACGGACGCCGGCTACCGGTGAGCCAGCGCCCGGGCCGCCGGGCGTCGTCCGCGGTCGTCCCGGCGGCGGCGCTGCTCGTGCTGCTTCCCGTCGCCGCCGTGGTCGTCGGCGTCCTCACCGCCGGGACGGACCCCTGGCGGCGCGTGGCCGCCGCAGGCGTGCTGCCGCTGACCGGGACCACCGTCGCCCTGCTCGCGCTGGTCCTGGTCGGCACGGGCGTCCTCGGGGTCGGGCTGGCCTGGCTGACCACGGCCTACCGCTTCCCGGGACGCCGGCAGCTCGCCTGGCTGCTCGTGCTGCCCACGGCGGTGCCCGCGTACATCCTCGGACTCGTCTGGTCCTCGCTGCTGTCCTACGCAGGCCCCGTCCAGAGCGGCTGGCGCGCCGCGCTCGGCCCCGACGCGCCCTTCCCGCCGGTGCAGACGCTGCCTGTCGCCGCCGCGGTGCTGACGTTGACCCTCTACCCCTACGTCTACCTGCTGGCCCGGGTGGCGTTCCGCGACTCGGCCGCCACGCCGTACGGTGCTGCGCGCACCCTGGGGCTGCGGCCGCTGCAGGCGGCCCGGCGGATCGTGCTGCCCCTGGCCCGCCCGTCGCTGGCCGCCGGCGGTCTGCTAGTGGCCCTGGAGACGCTGTCGGACTTCGCGACGGTGCAGTACTTCGGCGTCGACACGCTCTCGGTCGGCATCTACAAGGTCTGGCGCGGTCAGTTCGACCGGCCCGCGGCGACCGTGCTCGCGCTGCTCGTCCTGCTGCTGGCCCTGGCCCTGCTCGGCGGTGAGCGGTGGCTGCGCCGCGGGGCGCGCTACAGCGCCCCGCTCGGGGACTCCACGCCGATGGCCGCGGTCCGGCTGTCGGGCTGGCGCGCCGCCGCCGCCACCGGGGCCTGCGCGCTCGTCCTGCTGCTGGCGGTGGGCGTCCCGCTCGTCACGCTCGCGGCGTGGTCGACGACCACCGTCCTGCGCACGCCCGACGGCAGCCTCGACACCGGGCTGCTCGCGGCCGCTGCCAACAGCGTCCTGCTGGCCGCCCAGGCGGCCCTCGCGGTCGTGGCGCTCTCGGTGCTGCTCGTGCACGCCGCCCGGGTCGACGGCCGGCGCCGCATCGCGCTGGGCGTGTCGGCGACCGTGTCGGGCTACGCCGTCCCGGCCCCGGTGCTCGCCATCGGCGCGCTGCTCGTGCTGGCCGCGGCCCGCACGGCGCTGGACGCCCTCGGCCTGCCGGGCGGCGGCGGACTGGTGACCGGCTCGGTGACGGCGCTCGTGGTCGTCTACACCGCCCGCTTCCTCGCCCTGGGCTACACCAGCACCGAGGCCCGGCTGTCGGTCGTCTCGCCGTCGCTGACCTCGGCGGCGCTGTCGCTGGGCGCGCGGCCGCGGCGGGTCCTCACCGGCGTGCACCTGCCGCTGGCCCGCTCCGGGCTCGCGGTCGCCGCGGTCCTCGTCGCCGTGGACGCGCTCAAGGAGCTGCCCATCGTGCTGCTGCTGCGGCCGTTCGGCTTCGACACGCTCGCCGTGCAGGTGTGGCAGCTCGCCGCCGACTCGCGCTACGAGATGGCCGGACTCCCCGCGCTCGCGATCGTCGTGGCTGCGATGATCCCTGTCGTGCTGCTGTTCCGCGGGGAGGCCGACGACGTGACCGGCCCCCACCCCGTCGAGGCGCTCGACGCCGCCGACGTCGTGCTGACCGGCGCGGTCCGATGACCGCCCTCGAGCTGCGTGGCGTCGGCAAGCGCTACGGCCGAACGACCGCCGTCGACGACGTGTCGCTGTCCGTCGGTGACGGCGAGCTCGTGGCGCTGGTCGGGCCGAGCGGCTGCGGCAAGTCGACGCTGCTGATGCTGGCGGCCGGTCTGCTCGAGCCGGACAGCGGCACCGTGCTGGTCCGCGACCGGGTCGTGGCCGGTCGCGGCACGTGGGTGCCGCCCGAGGACCGCGGCGTCGGGGTCGTGTTCCAGGACGCCGCGCTGTTCCCCCACCTGCGGGTGGCGGACAACGTCGCCTTCGGAGTGCCCCGCGGGCGGGACCGGGCCGCGCGTGTCGCGGAGCTGCTGGAGCTGGTCGACCTGCCCGACCACGGCCGGCGCTACCCCCACGAGCTGTCCGGCGGGCAGCAGCAGCGCGTGGCGCTGGCCCGGGCGCTGGCCCCGCGGCCGTCCGTGGTGCTGTTCGACGAGGCGTTCGGCAACCTCGACAACGGCCTGCGCGCCTCGGTGCGCGACGCGACCGCCGCCGCCCTGCGCGGGACGGGCGCGGCCGGGGTGTTCGTGACGCACGACCAGGGCGAGGCGCTCGCCGTCGGCGACCGCGTGTGCGTCATGCGCGAGGGGCGCTTCGAGCACGTCGGCGAGCCGGCCGACGCCTTCCACCGGCCGGCCACCCGCTTCGTCGCCACGCTGCTCGGCGAGGCCGACTTCGTGCCCGGGCGCCAGGACGGCAGCACCGTCGCCACGGAGGTGGGGCCGCTCGCCGCGACACCCGACGCCCGCGGTGAGGTCGAGGTCATGCTGCGGCCCCACGAGGTGGTCTTCGCCGCCGACCCGGCCGGCACCGCCCGCGTCCTGCGGCGCGAGTTCCGCGGCGCGACCTACCTCTACACGCTGGGCCTTCCGTCCGGCCGACAGGTCCGGGCGCTGGTGCCGCACACCCTCGACGTGCCGACCGGCACGGCCGTGACCGTCGAGGTGGAGGCGGGCCACCCGCTGCGGAGCTTCGCCCGGTAGGACCGCTCGTCCGCCAGCAGCGACGTCCCACGGCCGGATCCACGTCGGCACGGACGGACAAGGCCCCCTCAGCGGCGTGGGCCTGAGGGGTTCCTACGCCAGGGCGACCAGGTCGGCGAAGTCGTCGCTCCACTGGTCCTCGACGCCGTCGGGCAGCAGCAGGACCTTCTCCGGCTGCAGCGCCATGACCGCCCCCTCGTCGTGCGTGACCAGCACGACGGCGCCCGCGTAGCCCTGCAGCGCGGCGAGGACCTCCGCGCGGCTGGCCGGGTCGAGGTTGTTGGTCGGCTCGTCCAGCAGCAGCACGTTGGCGCCGCTCACGACGAGCGTCGCGAGCGCCAGCCGGGTCTTCTCGCCGCCGGACAGCGTCCCGGCCTTCTGGTGCACCACGTCGCCGCTGAACAGGAACGAGCCCAGCACCTTGCGCGCCTCGGTCTCGGGCAGGTCGGGGCTGCTGGAGCGCATGTTCTCCAGCACGGTGCGGTCGGTGTCGAGCGTGTCGTGCTCCTGCGCGTAGTAGCCCAGCCGCAGCCCGTGGCCGGGCAGCACCTCGCCGGTGTCGGGCAGCTCGGTGCCCGACAGCACCCGCAGCAGCGTCGTCTTGCCGGCGCCGTTCAGCCCCAGGACCACGACCCGGGCGCCGCGGTCGATGGCCAGGTCGACGTCGGTGAAGATCTCCAGCGAGCCGTACGACTTGGACAGCCCCTGCGCGGTCAGCGGCGTACGGCCGCAGGGCGCGGGCTGCGGGAAGCGCAGCTTGGCGACGCGGTCCTGCGCCCGCTCCCCCTCGACGCCCGCCAGCAGCTTCTCGGCGCGCTTGAACATCCCCTGCGCGGCCTTGGCCTTGGTCGCCTTGGCCCGCATCTTCTCGGCCTGGGCGTTGAGCGCGCCGGCCTGCTTCTCGGCGTTGAGCCGCTCGCGCTTGCGGCGCTTCTCGTCGGTCTCGCGCTGGGCGAGGTAGGTCTTCCAGCCGACGTTGTACTGGTCGAGGGCGGCCCGGTTGGCGTCGAGGTGGAACACCTTGTTGACGACGGCGTCCAGCAGCTCGACGTCGTGGCTGATGACGACCAGACCGCCGGCGTGCTTGGCCAGGAAGCCGCGCAGCCAGGCGATGGAGTCGGCGTCCAGGTGGTTGGTCGGCTCGTCGAGCAGCAGGGTCGTGGCGTCCGAGAACAGGATCCGGGCCAGCTCGATCCGGCGGCGCTGACCGCCGGACAGGGTTCCGAGCTGCTGGTCCAGCGCCCGCTGCGGCAGGCCGAGGTTGCTGCAGATGCGGGCGGCCTCGGCCTCGGCGGCGTACCCGCCGAGGGCCGTGAACCGCTCCTCGAGCCGGCCGTACCGCTCGAGCACGGCGGGGTCGTCCGGCCGCTCGGCGAGCTGCACCTGGGACTTCTCCAGGCTCCGCAGGACCTCGTCCAGCCCGCGGGCCGACAGCACCCGGTCGCGGGCGAGGACGTCCAGGTCGCCGGTGCGCGGGTCCTGCGGCAGGTAGCCGACCGGGGCCGTGTGGGTGATGCTGCCGGCCGCCGGCAGCGTCTGCTTGGCCAGCGTCCTGGTCAGGGTCGTCTTGCCCGCGCCGTTGCGGCCCACCAGGCCGATGCGGTCGCCGGGCTGGACGCGGAAGGTGACGCCGTCGAGCAGCAGGCGCGCGCCAGCACGCAGCTCGACGTCGGAGACGGTGATCAGCGGGGCTCCTCGGGATGGCGACGGACGGGCGGACGGCTTCCGCCTGGTCAGTCGGTCGTCGGGAGCACGGTCTCAGGCTACGCCGCCTGCGCCCGTCGAGGCCTGCTCGTGCGGCCGGGGCGCCTGCGTCGTCCGGTCAGACGTTGAAGCCGAGCGCCCGCAGCTGCTCCCGACCGTCGTCGGTGATCTTGTCGGGCCCCCACGGCGGCATCCAGACCCAGTTGATGCGCACGTCGTCGACGAGCGGCGCCAGCGCGGTGCGGGTCTGGTCCTCGATGACGTCGGTGAGCGGGCAGGCCGCCGAGGTCAAGGTCATGTCGAGGGTGACGGTGTGGTCGTCGTGCACCTGCTGGCCGTAGAGCAGCCCGAGGTCGACGACGTTGATCCCCAGCTCGGGGTCGACGACGTCCTTCATGGCCTCGACGACGTCGTCGTCGCTGGCCTTGGCCCGCGGGGCGTCGCCGACGGTCGGTGTCTCGAGCACGGGCTCAGCGGCCGGGACGGCGCTCGGGCTGTCGGTCTGGGTCATGCTGCTCCTCCGGTCGTCCTGCTCGCGGTCCTGTCCTGCGGCGCCGTGCCGCCGACCGCCTGAGCGGTGGCGTCCTTCCAGGCCATCCACCCGAGCAGCGCGCACTTGACCCGCGCCGGGTAGCGCGACACCCCTGCGAAGGCGATGCCGTCCTCGAGGACGTCCTCGTCGGGCTCGACCTGCCCTCGGCTCTGCATGAGCGTCAGGAAGGCCTCCGAGGTCTCGAGCGCCCGGTCGACCGGCTTGCCGATGACGAGGTCGGTCATCACCGACGTGCTGGCCTGGCTGATCGAGCAGCCCTGCCCGTCGTAGGACACGTCCTGGACGGTCGCGCCGTCGGGGCCCTCGGCGACCTTGACGCGCACCGTGACCTCGTCGCCGCAGGTCGGGTTCACGTGGTGGACCTCGACGTCGTACGGGTCGCGCAGGCCCTTGTGGTGGGGGTGGCGGTAGTGGTCCAGGATGATCTCCTGGTACAGCGACTCGGGGCTGGTGTTCGTCGTCATCTCACGACCAGAAACGCTGGACGGTCCTGATGCCTTCCAGCAGGGCGTCGATCTCGCCCTCGGTGTTGTAGAGGTAGGACGACGCGCGGGTCGTGGCGGGGACGCCGTAGCGGCGGCACACCGGCGCGGCGCAGTGGTGTCCGACGCGCACGGCGATGCCGAGCTCGTCGAGCGACTGACCGACGTCGTGGGGGTGCACGCCCTCCACCGCGAACGACACGGCCGACCCGCGCGAGTGCAGGGAGTCGGGGCCGATGACCGAGACGCCGTCGAGGTCGCGCAGGCCCTCCAGCAGTCGCGCGGTGAGGACCTGCTCGTGGGCCGTGATGCGGTCCAGGCCCACCTCGCGCAGGTAGTCGCAGGCGGCGGCGAGCGCCACGGCCTGGCTGATGACCGGGGTGCCGGCCTCGAAGCGCTCGGGCGCAGGGGCGTAGGTGGAGCCGCCCATCTGCACGACCTCGATCATCGAGCCACCGCCCAGGAACGGCGGCATCGCGTCGAGCAGCTCGCGCCGGCCCCACAGGACGCCGATGCCCGAGGGCGCCAGCATCTTGTGGCCGGTGGCGACGAAGAAGTCGGCGCCGAGCGCCTGGACGTCGACGACCTGGTGGGGCGCCGACTGCGCGCCGTCGACCAGGACGAAGGCGCCGACCTCGCGGGCGCGGGCGACCAGCGTCTCGACCGGGTTGGCGGTGCCCAGGATGTTGCTGACGTGGACGAACGCCAGCACCTTGGTCCGCTCGTTGACCAGCGTCTCGAGCTCGGACAGGTCGAGCCGGCCCTCGTCGGTGAGCGGGATCCAGCGCAGCGTCGCGCCCGTGCGCTCGCAGAGCATCTGCCACGGGACGAGGTTGGAGTGGTGCTCCATCTCGGTGACGCAGACCTCGTCGCCGGGACCGAGCGCGAAGCGGGAGCCGGCCCGCGCGTTGCCGAAGCTGTAGGCGACGAGGTTGTAGGCCTCGGTGGCGTTCTTGGTGAACACCACCTCGTGCGGGTCGGCCGCGCCGAGGAACGAGGCGACCGTCGTACGGGCGGCCTCGTAGGCGTCGGTGGCCTCCTGGGACAGCGTGTGCACGCCGCGGTGGACGTTGCTGTAGTGCTGCTCGACGAAGGCCCGCTCGGCGTCGAGGACCTGGCGCGGCTTGTGCGAGCTGGAGGCGTTGTCGAGGTAGACCAGCGGCCGTCCCCCGATCACCCGGGTGAGGACGGGGAAGTCGGCCCGCACGGCCTCGACGTCGTAGGACGTGCCCTGCGCGAGCAGCGCGGTCATGCCGTGGTCACCGCCCCGGGGGCGACCGGACCCCGTGGCAGCTCACGGCCGCCGGCCGGGACGCCCGCACCGTCGTACTTCGTGTAGCCGTTCGCCTCGAGCTCGTCGGCCAGCTCCGCGCCGCCCTCGTCGACGATCCTGCCGCCGACGAAGACGTGGACGAAGTCCGGGCGGATGTAGTTGAGGATGCGGGTGTAGTGGGTGATGAGCAGCACGCCGGTGCGCCCGCTCTCCCGGACCCGGTTGACCCCCTCGGACACGACGCGAAGAGCGTCGACGTCGAGGCCGGAGTCGGTCTCGTCGAGGACGGCGATCTTCGGCTGCAGCAGCTCGAGCTGGAGGATCTCGTGGCGCTTCTTCTCCCCGCCGGAGAAGCCCTCGTTGACGTTGCGCTCGGCGAAGGCCGGGTCCATCTTCAGCCGGCCCATGGCCTCCTTCTGCTCCTTGACCCACAGCCGGAGCTTGGGGGCCTCGCCGCGGATCGCGGTCGCCGCCGAGCGCAGGAAGTTCGACACCGAGACGCCGGGGACCTCGACGGGGTACTGCATCGCGAGGAAGACGCCGGCGCGGGCCCGCTCGTCGACCGCCATGGCGAGGACGTCCTCGCCGTCGAGGGTCACGGTGCCGCCGGTGACGGTGTACTTCGGGTGGCCGGCGATCGCGTAGGCCAGCGTCGACTTGCCTGAGCCGTTCGGACCCATGATCGCGTGGGTCTCCCCCGCGCGGATCGTCAGGTCGACGCCGGTGAGGATCTCCTTGTCGTCGACGGCGACCGTCAGGCCGCGGATCTCGAGCGTCGCGCCGGCGGCGCGCTGCGTGCTGTCGGCCATCAGGACTCCATCTGCACGAGGACGTCGTCGCCCTCGACGGTCACGGGGAAGGTGGGCACGGGCTTGGTGGCGGGCAGCCCGGTGGGCCTGCCGGTGCGCAGGTCGAACATCGAGCCGTGCAGCCAGCACTCGATGTGGCCGTCCTCGACCTCTCCCTCGGACAGGGCCACATCGGCGTGGGAGCAGACGTCGGCGAGCGCGAACACCTCGCCGCCGGAGCGGGCGATGCAGACCGGTCGGCCGGCGAGCTCCACCCGCAGCGCGGTGTCCTCGGCGAGCTCGGACAGCGCGCACGCGCGCACCGGTCCGGCGCTGGGTGCGGCGGTCATGCGAAGGCCCCCTCGAGCTCGGCCTCGATCGTGGCCATCAAGCGCTCCTCGAGCTCGCGAACGCCGAGGTCCTCGACGACGTCGGCGAAGAAGCCGCGCACGACCATGCGCCGGGCGACCTCGGCCGGGATGCCCCGCGACTGCAGGTAGAACAGCTGCTCGTCGTCGAAGCGGCCGGTGGCGGAGGCGTGGCCGGCCCCGGCGATCTCGCCGGTCTCGATCTCGAGGTTGGGCACCGAGTCGGCCCGCGCCTCCGGGCTGAGCAGCAGGTTGCGGTTGAGCTCGTAGGTGTCGGTGCCGGTCGCCGCGGCGCGGATCAGCACGTCGCCGACCCAGACGGTGTGCGCCTCGTCGCCGTGCAGCGCCGACTTGTAGAGCACGTTGCTGCGGCAGTCGGGCACCGAGTGGTCGACGAGCAGCCGCGCTTCGAGGTGCTGGCCGCCGTCGGCGAAGGACACGCCGCGCAGCTCGACCTCGCCGCCGGTGCCGGTGAACTCGACCGTCTCGTTGAGCCGCACGAGGTCGCCGCCGAGCGTGACGGCGGTGGACACCAGGCGGGCGTCGCGCCCGAGCCGGCTGGCGACGTGGGCGCCGTGGACGGCGTCGTCGGCCCAGCCCTGGACCTGCACGAGCTGCAGGGCGGCGCCGTCACCGACCAGCACGGAGACGTTGGCGGCGTAGTGGGCGCTGCCGCTGTGCTCGAGCACCACGGTGGCGCGCGCCTGCTCGGCGACGTCGACGACGACGTGGCCCCAGACGACCTGGTCGAGCCCGGTGCCGGTGAGCCGCAGCACCACCGGCGCCTCCACCTCGAGGGCCTTGGGGACGCGGACGACGAGCGCGGAGCCGGCGCGCTGCAGGGCGAGCGCCGAGAGCCGGTCGACCGGCGCCGGGACGTCGAGCGAGTCGCTCGGCACCTCGACGAGCTCGACGCCCTCGGGCAGCTCGCTGTCGACGGAAAGGTGGGCGTCGGACGGGGCGCCGTCGAGCAGCACCCGCAGGCGGTCGAGCGGGGTGAACCGCCACTCCTCCTCGCGTCCGGTCGGCGCGCCGAAGACGTCGGGGTCGGTCGAGCGGACCCGCTCGGGACGCACGTCGGCCGGGCTGCCGCCGGCCGGACGGCGCGGCGTCGAGGGCGTGACGCCGACGGCCACGGCGCCGTCGGTGATGCCACCCGTCTCCTTCAGGGCCGCCCGCTCGGTGGCGAGGGCGGCACCCATCGCGGTCTGCGCGCCGGAGTCGGTCTCGACGCCGACGGCGGGCTCGGGAGCGGGGCCGCTAGCCAACGGAGCCCTCCATCTGCAGCTCGATGAGCCGGTTGAGCTCGAGCGCGTACTCCATGGGCAGCTCGCGGGCGATCGGCTCGACGAAGCCGCGCACGACCATCGCCATGGCCTCCTGCTCGGTCAGCCCGCGGCTCATCAGGTAGAAGAGCTGGTCGTCGCCGACCTTGCTCACCGTGGCCTCGTGCCCGAGGGAGACGTCGTCCTCGCGGACGTCGACGTACGGGTAGGTGTCGCTGCGGCTGATGGTGTCCACGAGCAGGGCGTCGCAGACGACGTTGCTCTTCGAGCCGGTCGCCCCCTCCTGGACCTGCACGAGGCCCCGGTAGGACGTGCGGCCGCCCCCGCGGGCGACGGACTTGCTGACGATGTTGCTCGTCGTGCGGGGCGCCGCGTGCACCATCTTCGCGCCGGCGTCCTGGTGCTGGCCCGCGCCCGCGAACGCGATCGACAGCGTCTCGCCCGAGGCGCGCTCGCCGAGCAGGTAGCAGGCCGGGTACTTCATGGTGACCTTGGAGCCGATGTTGCCGTCGATCCACTCCATCCGGCCGCCCTCGTGCACCGCGGTGCGCTTGGTGACCAGGTTGTAGACGTTGTTCGACCAGTTCTGGATGGTCGTGTACCGGACGTGCGCGTCCTTCTTGACGATGATCTCGACGACGGCGCTGTGCAGGCTGTCGCTGCTGTAGATCGGGGCGGTGCAGCCCTCGACGTAGTGCACCGAGGAGCCCTCGTCGGCGATGATCAGCGTCCGCTCGAACTGGCCCATGTTCTCGGTGTTGATGCGGAAGTAGGCCTGCAGCGGGATGTAGACCTTCACGCCCTTTGGC
>CADCUB010000157.1 GCA_902805775.1 uncultured Frankineae bacterium
GCGCCACGACGTCCGCCGCCTGCGCCGAGGCCGGGCTCGTCCCCTGGTCCGACCCGCACAACGACGACCCGGCGTACGCCCGCGTGCGCGTGCGCGCCACCGTCCTGCCGCTGCTCGAGCAGCAGCTCGGCCCCGGGGTCGCCGCGGCCCTCGCCCGCACCGCGCAGCAGCTGCGCGACGACGCCGACGCGCTCGACGCGCTCACCCCCGAGACGGGCGACGTCGCCGAGCTGCTCGCCCTGCCCGTCGCGCTGCGGACCCGGGCGCTCAAGCGCTGGGCCGAGCGCGCGTGCGGCCGTCCGGTCACCGCTGCCCACGTCGCGGCGCTGCGCGCGCTCGTCGAGGACTGGCACGGTCAGGGGCCGGTGGCGCTGCCGGGAGGGGTGCGTGCCCGGCGTGACGGGGCGCGGCTAGCCTCGCCCCCGTGATCGATGTCGGCAGTCCGGACGTCCCGCCCGAGATCGAGTCCGTGGTGATGAGCGAGCAGGCCATCTCCGAGCGCGTGCGCGAGCTCGCCGCCCAGGTCGACGCCGACTACGCCGGCCGCGAGATCCTGCTCGTCGGCGTGCTCAAGGGCGCGGTCATGTTCATGGCCGACCTGGCTCGCGCGCTGCGGACGCCGGTGTCGATGGAGTTCATGGCCGTGTCCTCCTACGGCTCGTCCACCTCCTCCAGCGGGGTCGTGCGGATCCTCAAGGACCTCGACCGGGAGATCGCCGACAAGCACGTGCTCGTCGTCGAGGACATCATCGACTCCGGGCTCACGCTGTCGTGGCTGCTGCGCAACATGCGCTCGCGCGGCCCGGCCTCTGTCGAGGTCGTCGCGCTCATGCGCAAGCCCGACGCCGCGAAGATCGAGGTCCCGGTCAAGTACGTCGGCTTCGACATCGCCAACGAGTTCGTCGTCGGGTACGGCCTGGACTACGCCGAGCGCTACCGCGACCTGCCGTTCGTCGGCCTGCTCAGGCCCGAGGTGTACACCGTCTGAGAACAGGTGCGGACACGTCGTCCACACCTCACACTGGCAGCGGAACACCGCTGGAGAGGTACCCGTTGGACGGATCAGCGGCGGCCCGTCCCGGTGTACCGTCGGTGATCCATCTTCTCCCAGGAGGGACGGGGCTGTCCGCCCCGCAACGATGAACCTCAAGCGCCTGACCCGTGGCCCGTTCCTCTACATCCTGCTGGGCCTGCTCGCTCTGCTGCTGCTGACCGACAGCTTCCGCGGCGACGGCGACTACACCGAGGTGCCGACCGCGCAGGTCCTGGCGGCCATCCAGGCGGGCGACGTCGCGAACACCGCTGACGACCCGGTGCAGGTGCTCGACAAGGAGCAGGAGATCCAGCTCGAGCTCGCCGCCGGCAGCGAGATCGAGGGCGAGTCGAAGGTCAAGGCGTCGTTCCTGCTCGACGAGGGCCGCCAGTTCACCGACGCCCTCGACCGGGCCGACGTCCCGTGGACCGTCCAGGTCAACAGCCAGGGCCTGCTGGTCAGCCTGCTCATCAGCTTCCTGCCGATCCTGCTCATCCTGGGCCTGCTGTTCTTCTTCATGAACCAGATGCAGGGCGGCGGCAACCGCGTCATGCAGTTCGGCAAGAGCAAGGCCAAGCTCGTCAGCAAGGACATGCCCAAGACGACGTTCGCCGACGTCGCCGGCGCCGACGAGGCGCTCGAGGAGCTCTCGGAGATCAAGGAGTTCCTGCAGGAGCCGGCCAAGTTCCAGGCCGTCGGCGCCAAGATCCCCAAGGGCGTCCTGCTGTACGGCCCGCCCGGCACCGGCAAGACGCTGCTCGCCCGCGCCGTCGCCGGTGAGGCCGGCGTGCCGTTCTACTCGATCTCCGGCTCGGACTTCGTCGAGATGTTCGTCGGTGTCGGCGCGAGCCGCGTGCGTGACCTGTTCGAGCAGGCCAAGGCCAACGCTCCCGCGATCATCTTCATCGACGAGATCGACGCCGTCGGCCGCCACCGCGGCGCCGGCATGGGCGGCGGTCACGACGAGCGCGAGCAGACGCTCAACCAGATGCTCGTCGAGATGGACGGCTTCGACGTCAAGGGCGGGGTCATCCTCATCGCGGCCACCAACCGGCCCGACATCCTCGACCCGGCGCTGCTGCGCCCCGGCCGCTTCGACCGGCAGATCGCCGTCGACCGCCCCGACATGCAGGGCCGCCGGCAGATCCTCGAGGTGCACGCCAAGGGCAAGCCCGTCGCGCCCGGGATGGACCTCGAGGTGATCGCGCGCCGCACCCCCGGCTTCACCGGCGCCGACCTGGCCAACGTGCTCAACGAGGCGGCCCTGCTGACCGCCCGCAGCGGCGAGAAGCTCATCACGATGGCGGTGCTCGACGAGGCCATCGACCGCGTCATGGCCGGCCCGCAGCGCCGCACGCGCCTGATGAGCGACAAGGAGAAGAAGGTCACGGCCTACCACGAGGCCGGACACGCCCTGGTCGCCCACGCGCTGCCCAACACCGACCCGGTGCACAAGATCACCATCCTGCCCAGGGGGCGGGCGCTCGGCTACACGATGGTGCTGCCGACCGAGGACAAGTACTCCCAGACGCGGGCCGAGCTGCTCGACCAGCTCGCGTACGCCATGGGTGGCCGCGCCGCCGAGGAGCTCGTCTTCCACGACCCCACGACCGGCGCCAGCAACGACATCGAGAAGGCCACCGCGACCGCCCGCGCCATGGTCACGCAGTACGGCATGTCGGAGCGCCTGGGCGCCGTGAAGTTCGGCGACGGCTCCGGCGAGGTCTTCATGGGCAAGGACATGGGCCACGGCCGCGACTACTCCGAGGAGATCGCGGCCCAGGTCGACGCCGAGGTCCGGGCGCTCGTCGAGACCGCCCACCACGAGGCGTGGGAGATCCTCGTCGAGTACCGCGACGTCCTCGACGACATGGTCCTCAAGCTGCTCGACAAGGAGACCCTGTCCAAGGACGAGATCGCCGAGGTCTTCGCGCCGATCGCCAAGCGCCCGTCGCGTCCGCACCCGACCGGCAACGGCCGCCGTCCGCTGTCGACGCGTCCGCCGGTGCTCACGCCCGCCGAGCTGGCGCTGATGGGGCCGGCCGACGTGCAGGAGCTCGAGGACCTCGCCCGCGGCCGCAAGGTCAGCGGTGCCGTCAAGCCCGCCTCCCGCCGCCGGGCACCGGCCGTCGAGGACGGCGCCGAGGCGCCGGCTGCCCCGTCGCGGTCCCGGGCCAACGTCAACCGGACGGCCGCTGCGGCGCGCAAGGCCATCGGCACGGCCCGCGCCGCCGCCGCTCCCCGCCGGCAGGACCCGACGGCAGCCCCGTCCGGAGCCGATCCCCAGGTGCAGGCCTCGCCCGCCGCCTCGGCGCAGGCCCAGCCGCCGAGCGAGGCCGGCACGGGTCCGCAGGCCGGCACGGGTCCGCAGGTGCAGCCCGCCACGGTGCGCGCCCGCAAGGCCGCGCCGGCCGTGCAGCCGGCTCCGGCCGCGCAGCCCACGTCACGACGCCGTCGGGCCACGGGCACCGACCCGGCCTCCTGAGCAGGCGCGTGCCGCCCTTCGACGTCCAGCGCGTCGAGGCGGCGGTCCGCGAGCTGCTGGCTGCGGTGGGCGAGGACGTCGACCGCCAGGGGCTGCGCGAGACGCCGGCCCGGGTCGCGCGGATGTACGCCGAGGTCTTCTCCGGGCTGCACGACGACCCCGACGAGCTGGTGCTGCCGGTCTTCGACGAGCACCACGACGAGCTGATCATCGTGCGCGACATCCCGCTGTCGAGCTTCTGCGAGCACCACCTGATCCCGTGGACCGGCACGGCCGCCGTCGGCTACCTGCCGGGCAGGGACGGCCGGATCACCGGGCTGAGCAAGCTGGCCCGGCTGGTCGACCTCTACGCCAAGCGGCCCTCGGTGCAGGAGCGGCTGACCTCGCAGGTCGCCGACGCGCTGGTCGAGCGCCTCGAGCCGCGGGGCGTGATCGTGGTGGTCGAGGCCGAGCACATGTGCATGACCGTGCGCGGCGTGCGCAAGCCGGGCGCCCGCACGGTGACCTCGGCCGTGCGCGGGGTGCTCAAGACCAGCGCGGTCACCCGGTCCGAGGCCATGAGCCTGATCCTGGGCCGCTGATGCCCCAGATCCCCCTCGTCGCCGGCTTCCCGGCGCTCGGCCGCACGCGCGTCATGGGCGTCGTCAACGTCACCCCCGACTCGTTCAGCGACGGCGGGCAGCACCTCGAGACCGCCGCGGCCGTCCGCCACGGGCTCGCCCTGCTGCACGACGGCGCCGACCTCGTCGACGTCGGCGGCGAGTCGACCCGGCCGGGCGCCGGCCGCGTCCCCGAGGACGTGGAGCGCGCCCGCGTCGTCCCCGTCGTGTCCGCGCTGGTGCGCGAGGGCGCCGTCGTGTCGGTCGACACCATGCGCGCGAGCGTCGCGGCCGCCGCGCTCGACGCCGGCGCGGAGCTGGTCAACGACGTGTCGGGCGGCCTGGCCGATCCGGCGATGCTGCCGCTGGTGGTCGAGCGCGGCTGCCCCTTCGTCGCCATGCACTGGCGCGGCCACAGCAGCGACATGCAGACGCGTGCGGTCTACGACGACGTCGTCGCGGACGTCGTCGCCGAGCTGCAGGCACGCCGCGACGCCGCGACCGCCCAGGGGATCGCGGGCGACCGGCTGGTGCTCGACCCCGGGCTCGGGTTCGCCAAGACCGCGGAGCACAACTGGGCACTGCTGGCCGGCCTCGAGCGGCTGGCCCCGCTCGGGCCGCTGCTGGTCGGCGCCTCCCGCAAGGGCTTCCTCGGCGCGCTGCTCGCCGCACCCGACGGGACCGCGCGACCCGCTGCCGGGCGCGACGACGCCAGCGCGGCGGTGACGGTGCTCGCGGCGCAGGCCGGAGCGTGGGCGGTGCGCGTGCACGCCGTGCGCGCGAGCGCGGACGCCGTCCGGGTCGTCGCCGCGACGGCCGGCGCCGCGGGGGTGCCGGTGTGAGCGACGTCGACGACGCCCGCGCGGTCAACGCCTCCCTCTACGAGGCGTTCGAGACCGCCGACGTCGACCGCATGCAGCGGGTCTGGGACGACGTCGCCCCCGACGCGGTCGTCTGCGTGCACCCGGGCTGGCCGATGCTGCGCGGGCTCGGGCCGGTGCTGCGGTCGTGGTCGGCCGTCATGGCCAACACCGAGTACATCCAGTTCTTCCTCACCGACGTGCGGGTCCACGTGCGCGGCGACGTCGCGGTCGTCACCTGCACCGAGAACGTCCTGACCGAGGTCACCGACGCGGCGCACGCCGGCGCCACCGTCGTCGCGACGAACGTCCTCGTCCGCCGCCCCGACGGCTGGCGGATGCAGGTGCACCACGGCTCGCCGGTCCTGGGCCGGCTGGCCGACGAGGCCGACGGCGGCTGACCGGGTGCCGGACCGGATCACCCTCACCGGGCTGCGCGTGCGCGGGTGGCACGGCGTGCTGCCCGAGGAGCGTCGCGACGGCCAGGACTTCGTGGTCGACGCCGTGCTGCACCTCGACCTGCGCGCGGCCGGTTCCTCCGACGACCTCGCACGCACCGTCCACTACGGCGTGCTGGCCGAGGAGCTCGCCGCGGTCGTGGCGGGTGAGCCGGTCGACCTGCTGGAGACGCTGGCCGCCCGGCTCGCGGAGGTCTGCCTCGCGGCTGGTCCCGTGGAGCGCGTCGAGGTCACCGTCCACAAGCCGCAGGCACCCATCGCCGTGCCGTTCGCCGACGTGAGCGTCACCGTGGTCCGTCCGTGACCGCCGTGCTGTCGATCGGCAGCAACCTCGGTGACCGCCTGGCTGCGCTGCGCCTGGCCGTGCGCGTGCTGCAGCCGCGGGCGGTGTCGGGCGTCTGGGAGACCGCGCCGGTCGGCGGACCGGAGCAGGACGACTACCTCAACGCCGTCGTGGTCTGCGAGCTGGACGCCACCGGCGCCTGGGCCCTCGCGCAGTCGGCCGAGCAGGCCGCCGGCCGCTCGCGCGTCGTGCGGTGGGGCCCCCGCACCCTCGACGTCGACGTCGTGGTCGCCGATCCGCCCGTCCCCGACGGGCTGCTCGTGCCCCACCCGCGCGCCCACGAGCGCGCGTTCGTCCTGGCGCCCTGGACGGAGGTCGACGCGGACGCCGTGCTGCCCGGCGCCGGCGCGGTGCGCGACCTGCTCGCCGGCCTCGGCGCGCAGGACGTGCGCCGGCGAGCGGACCTGCACCTGTGAGGCCCACCCGGCCCGGCCCCGTGCTCGCCCTGGTCGCCGGCTTCGCGGTCCTGCTCTACCTGCTGGCCGAGACGGCGTACGGGTCGCTGCCGCCGCTGCCCGGCTACGCGCCGGTGACGCTGGCCCTGCTGGCCGTCACCGAGCTGGGCATGGCCAAGGTCGTCGCCGACCGGCTGGCGCACCGGCGCGACAGCCGCGGCCGCCCGCGCGGGCGCCCGCTGCACCCGATGCAGGTCGCGCGGGCTGCGGTGCTGGCCAAGGCCAGCAGCACGACGGGCGCGGTCCTGCTCGGCGCCTACGGCGGGCTGCTGGCCTGGACGCTGCCGCGACGCGACGAGCTGGCCGCCGCCCGCGACGACGCCCTCGTCGCTGGCCTGTCGGCGCTGGCCGCGCTCGTGCTGGTCGTCGCCGCGCTCGTCCTCGAGAGGGCGTGCCGCACGCCCGATCGCCTCGACCCCGGCGTCGGCCCGGCCACCTAGAGTCTGCGGCGTGAGCGAGGACCTGCACGCCCTGTCGACCGACGAGCTGCGGACCCGGGCGTTCGCCCGGGCCGAGCGCACGCGCGACGTCGCGTTCGTGTGGGACGTCGTGCGCCACATGCGCGGCGCCCGGGCCATCGCCGGCGAGGACGGCTCGTCCGGGGCGATCACCGGTTCGGTCGCCGAGGCCGTCCACGTCGTGCGCGAGCTGCTCGGCAAGGAGCCGCTGGGCGAGGACGAGCCGCTGCTGCGCGCCCGGTTCCTCGACTACCTGCGCGACTAGCGGCGCCGCAGGGCGCTGAACAGCGAGCGGCCCACGGAGGCGCCGACCTGTCCGCCCACGTCGCCGCCGCCGGTGCGCCCACGACGTCCGCCCAGGCCCGAGCCGAGGCCGGAGCCCAGGCCGCCGCGCGGCGCAGCGCCGTACGTGCCGCCCCTGCGCCCGGCCGCACCCGAGCGCAGCGCGCCGTTGATCAGTGATCGCAGCATGGTGGACCTCCTCGTCGGGGAGCTGCGGTGCAGCTCCGCACCCGACCCCTACCCCTCCTGGGCAGGCGGAGTCAGCTCACCGACCGGCACCACGGCCAGCAGCGTGTTCGTCACGGGCGGCAGCGGCGACACCCGGCGCGGGTCGTGGGCGCAGGCCGGCGCGTAGAGGAAGTTGAGGTCGACGACCAGCCCCCCGTCCGGTCCGGTGCCGAGGTCCGCGCCGTCGGCCGCGGCGAGCAGGTAGCGGCCCCCGTCGTACGACAGCCGGCCGCTGCCGCCGTCGCGGACCGGCACCCACAGCCCGCCGCCCCACGCGTCGACCCACCAGGCGTCCAGCGGTCCCCAGGGGGTGCGCAGGACGCCGACGCGCTCGACGGGAGCCGGCCCGTCGGGCCCCGCGTCGAGCTCCAGCCGGTGCGGGGGAGCCGGCTCCAGGTGCACCTCCGCGCGCCACGCCGGGTCGTACGGCGCCACCGTCAGCCCGGCGAAGCCGGTCTCGGCGGCCGGAGACCACGGGTGCTCGGCGTACAGGTGGTCGCGCACGGCCGCCCACCCGCCGTGGCCCACGGAGGGGAAGCGCTCGGCCCGCACGCCGGCGTACAGCTGGGCGAGCTGGCGCCGCCAGTCGAGCTCGTCGAGCACGGTCGTCACTTGTCGATGTCACCGATCACGAAGAAGAACGAGCACAGGGCGGGCACGAGGTCGGCCAGCCGGGTGCCGGGCAGCACCGCCGGCAGCGCCGAGACGTTGTTGAACGACGCGGTGCGCATCGCCAGCCGCCAGGGCACCCGGTCACCGCGGGAGACGAGGTAGTAGCCCTGGACGCCCAGCGGGTTCTCGGTCCAGGCGTAGGTCGCGCCTTCGGGGGCCTTGACCGTCTTGGGCAGCCGCAGCGCCACCGGGCCCGCCGGCAGGCGGTCCAGGCACTGCTCGGCCAGCGCCACCGAGGCCGACGTCGAGTCGAGGACGCACGCGAAGCGGGCCGCGGCGTCGCCCTCGCTGCGGACGGCCAGCGGGACGTCGAGCTCGCCGTAGGCGAGGTAGGGCTCGTCGCGGCGCAGGTCCATCCCGACGCCGGAGGCCCGGGCCACCGGACCGGACACGCCGTGCGCGAGCACCACCTCCGGCGGCAGGACAGCGACACCGGCGCCCAGGCCGTCGCAGGCCGCCCGCAGCGCGGGCAGCGCCGCACGCACGCCGTCGAGCGCCGCCCGCAGCCGGTCGGTCCACCCCCGCGGGACGTCCTCGTGCAGCCCGCCCACCCGGTTCGACTGGAAGTGCACCCGGCCTCCGGTGGCCTCCTCCATCACCGCCGTCAGTGCCTCCCGCTCGGTGAAGGCGACGGCCCGGGCCGGGTCGGCGGCGCCGAGGAAGGCCAGGTGGTTGAGCACGCGGTTGACCTCGGCCAGCAGTGTGCGCAGCCAGACGGCACGGTCCGGCACCTGCATCCCGAGCATCCGCTCGACCGCGAGGCAGATCCCGAGCTCGTTGCTGAACGCCGAGAGCCAGTCGTGGCGGTTGGCCAGCATGACCAGCTGGCGGTAGTCGCGGACCTCGAACAGCTTCTCCGCCCCGCGGTGCACGAAGCCGACGACCGGGTCGGCGGAGACGACGACGTCACCGTCGAGCACCAGGGCCAGCTGCAGGACGCCGTGCGTCGACGGGTGGTGCGGCCCGAGGGTCAGGACGGCGTCGCAGGCGGCGTATGCGGCCGCCCCCACGCCGACCACCTGCTCGCGGAGGGCCATGGGCGGGAGCCTAGGAGCGTGCCGGCGCTCAGCCCGCCGGCGGGTCGCCCGGCACGTCCGCCAGCGGGTCCGCGATGCCGACGGCGCGCACGAGCCAGCCGTAGGAGCCCAGGCCGCGCCGGTCCAGCAGCTCGGCGGCGCCGTTGGCGGTCTGCAGCCGCGTGAGGTAGCCCCGCGGGTCGGCCGCCGCGAGCGCCCGGTCGGGCGGGGTCGCGTCGACGCCGAGCGTCCGCAGGGCGTCGCGCTGGCGGACCAGGCGTCCGCCGGTCGCCGCGCGGCAGGCGTCGAGGGCGACGTGGGCGGTCAGGTCGCTGCTGCCGTCGAGCCTGGGGTGCACCGGCCGGCCGTCGCGGTAGCCGGTCAGCGTGGGCCGGCGGTCGCCGTCGGAGCGGTCCCCCAGGACGTGGCCGTAGTCGACCGCCACCGCCAGCCCGCGCCGCACCCGTCCGACGGCGGCGGCCCAGGCCTGGTCGCGGGCGAGCCCCACCTCGACCCGGCGGCCCTGCGGCCACCACCGGGCGGCCCAGTCCAGCAGCGGCGTCGGCGCCGCCCCCCCGAGCCGCTCGGTCCCGTCGGGCTCGACCTCGACGAGCCGGCCGTCGAACAGCACGTCGAGCGGCACGACGTCGAGCCACTCGTTGGCGTGCAGCAGCCCGTCCAGCTGGGGGATCTCGGCCGTCCAGCGCACGGGCAGCCCCGGGTCGGGAGCCCGCTCGACGGCCGTCAGCCGCCACCGCGGCGGCACGTCCGGCAGGGCCTGCAGGAGCTCTCCCCGGCCGGCGCCGACGTCGACCAGGTCGAACGGGTCGGGCCCGCCGAGCGCCTCGTCGACGCGGCCGGCCAGCTCGCGGACCGCCGCCGCGTACACCGGGGTGGCGCTGACCGAGGTGCGGAAGTGGCGCCCCGGCGTCTCGCGCAGGTAGAAGCCGTCCGGGCCGTACAGCGCACGCTCCATCGCCGTGCGCCACGGCAGGGCAGTCATGTCCTGCAGTCTGCGGCACGCGCCCGCCGGTGATCCGGGACACAGGCGCTGGACGCCCCGTCGGGCGGGAGGCAGGCTCTACCTGAACGTCCGGTACCCGCGAAGGACTGGAACGACGATGGAGCACCTCCCGCTCGAGCCCGTACGCCCTGCCCGCCTCCGGGTCGGCGTCGTCGGTGCCGGCCGTGTCGGCGCCGTGCTCGGCGCTGCTCTGGCCCGCGCCGGTCACCGGGTGGTCGGGGTGTCGGCGGTGTCCGACGCCTCACGGGCGAGGGCCGCGGCCCTGCTGCCGTCGGCACCCGTGCTGCCGGTGGACGAGGTGGTCTCCGGCGCCGACCTGGTGCTCCTGACCGTGCCCGACGACGCCCTCGCCGCGCTGGTGGACGGGCTCGTCGCCACGGGCGCGCTGCGGCGGGGGACCCTGCTGGCCCACACCTCGGGTCGGCACGGGGTGGCGGTGCTGCAGCCCGCCGTCGAGGCGGGCGCCCTGCCCCTCGCGGTCCACCCGGCGCTGACCTTCGCCGGCACGGCGGTCGACCTCGAGCGGCTGGTGGGGGTCGCGTTCGGCCTGACCGCGCCGGAGCCGCTGCTCCCGGTCGGCGAGGCCCTGGTGCTGGAGATGGGCGGCGAGCCGGTGCGGCTGACGGAGGAGCAGCGCCCGCTGTGGCACGCCGCCCTCGCGCACGGCGCCAACCACCTCACGACGCTGGTCGCCGGAGCGGCCGACCTGCTGCGCCGCGCCGGCGTCGAGCAGCCGGGGGCCGTCCTCGCGCCGCTGCTCGGTGCCGCGCTCGACGGCGCGCTGCAGCGCGGTGACGCGGCCCTGACCGGACCGGTCGCCCGCGGCGACGCCGGTACCGTCTCCGCCCACCTCGCGGCGCTCGAGGCCGCTGCCCCGGAGGTCCTGCCGTCCTACCTCGCGCTGGCGCGGCTGACGGCGGACCGCGCGCTCGCGTCCGGCCGGCTGGACGCCGACCGGGCAGGCGCGCTGCTCGCCGTCCTGGCGCCGGCGACGCCCGGGGGCGTGGGCCGGTGATGCGGGTCGTCGACGAGCGGGGCGACCTGTCGGCCGTACGGGACGGCCTGCGCGGTCGGGTGGCGGTCGTCATGACCATGGGCGCGCTGCACGAGGGGCACGCCGCGCTGCTGCGCGCCGCCCGGCGCAGCGCCGACCACGTCGTCGCCACGATCTTCGTCAACCCGCTGCAGTTCGGACCGGCGGAGGACCTCGACCGCTACCCGCGGACGCTGGCCGCCGACCTCGCGCTGTGCGAGCGGGAGGGGGTCGACGCGGTCTTCACCCCCGCGCCGCACGTCGTCTACCCCGACGGGCCGCCGGTCGTGCGCGTCACCGCCGGGCCGCTGGGAGCCGTCCTCGAGGGCGCGAGCCGGCCGGGCCACTTCGACGGCGTGCTCACCGTGGTGTGCAAGCTGCTCCACCTCACCCGCCCCGACGTGGCGCTGTTCGGGCAGAAGGACGCCCAGCAGCTCGCCGGCATCCGGCGCATGGTGCGCGACCTCGACCTGCCGGTCCAGGTCGTGGCCGTCCCCACCGTCCGCGAGCCGGACGGGCTGGCGCTGTCGAGCCGCAACCGCTACCTGTCCGCCGACGAGCGGCGAGCGGCGCTCGTGCTGCACCGCGCCCTCGAGTGCGCCCGGGCCGCCGGCGACGCCGGCGCCGGACGGGCGCTGGTGCAGGCCGAGCCGGGCGTCGAGCTCGAGTACCTCGAGCGCGTCCACGGGACGAGCTTCGCGGCCGACCCGGACGGCGACCTGGTCGTGGTGGCGGCCCGGGTCGGGAGCACCCGGCTGATCGACAACATCGTCCTCGACGACCCGCAGGAGGGTTGAGCACGTGCAGCGGACCATGCTCAAGAGCAAGGTGCACCGCGCCACCGTCACGCAGGCCGACCTGCACTACGTCGGCTCGGTGACGGTGGACGAGGACCTCATGGACGCCGCCGACCTGCTGGCCGGTGAGAAGGTCGCGGTCGTCGACGTGACGAACGGCGCCCGGCTGGAGACGTACGTCATCGCGGGGGAGCGCGGCTCCGGGGTGATCGGGATCAACGGTGCGGCGGCGCACCTCGTCCACCCGGGCGACCTGGTGATCCTCATCGCCTACGCGTCGATGGACGACGCCGAGGCGCGCGCGTACGAGCCCAGGGTCGTCTTCGTCGACGCCGGCAACCGCATCGTCGAGCTGGGCGCCGACCTCGCCGGGGCCGCGCCGCACGTGCCGTCGGCGAGGGGTCTGGTACGGGGCGACGTCCCGCCGGCGCGCGCGGCTGGCACGCTGGTCGGGTGATCGCTGCCCGTCGGCTCCTCGCCCCCGAGCCCGGCTGGACGACGACGGCCGACGTCGTCGTCGTCGGCTCCGGCGTGGCCGGCCTGACCGTCGCCCTGCACGCCGCCGACGCCGTCGGGTCCACGGGCAGCGTGCTGCTCGTGACCAAGGTGCTGGTCGACGACGGGTCGACCCGCTGGGCGCAGGGCGGCGTCGCGGCGGCGCTGGCGCCCGAGGACAGCCCTGAGCAGCACCTGCAGGACACGCTCGTCGCGGGCGTCGGGCTGTGCGACGTCGACGCGGTCCGCGTGCTGTGCACCGAGGGGCCGGCCCGCCTGCGGGAGCTGGTCGCCCTCGGTGCCGCCTTCGACCGGGACGCGTCCGGTGAGCTGTCCCTCACGCGCGAGGGCGGCCACCACCGCAACCGGATCGTGCACGCCGGCGGCGACGCGACGGGCGCCGAGGTGCAGCGGGCCCTCGTGGCGGCCGTCCGGGCCTCGTCCCGCATCCGCGTGGTCGAGCACGCGCTCGTGCTCGACCTGCTGCGCACGGCCGACGGGCGCGCCGCCGGGGTGACCCTGCACGTGCTCGGCGAGGGGAGCGAGGACGGCGTCGGCGCCGTGCACGCCCGGGCCGTCGTGCTGGCGACCGGCGGCATGGGACAGGTCTTCTCGAGCACCACCAACCCGTCGGTGTCGACGGGCGACGGGGTGGCCCTCGCGCTGCGCGCCGGCGCGGCCGTCGCCGACCTGGAGTTCGTGCAGTTCCACCCGACGGCGCTGTTCCTGGGCGCCGGGTCGACCGGGCAGCAGCCGCTGGTGTCGGAGGCGATGCGGGGCGAGGGCGCGTTCCTGGTCGACCTCGACGGAAAGCGGGTCCTCACCCCCGACGACCACCCGCTCGCCGACCTGGCGCCCCGCGACGTGGTGGCCAAGGCCATCCACCGCCGGATGAGCGAGCGCGGCGACGACCACGTCCTGCTCGACGCCCGGCACCTCGGTGAGGACGTCCTGCTGCGCCGCTTCCCGACCATCGTGGCCCGCTGCCGCTCGGCGGGCGTCGACCCGGTGAGCGCGCCCATCCCGGTCGCTCCCGCCGCCCACTACGCCAGCGGTGGGGTGCGGACCGACCTCGACGGCCGCACCGACGTCCCGGGCCTGTACGCCTGCGGCGAGGTCGCCTGCACCGGCGTCCACGGCGCGAACCGCCTGGCCAGCAACAGCCTGCTCGAGGGCCTGGTCTTCGCCGGGCGCATCGGCGCCGACCTGGCGCGCTCCCTGCCGCCGCAGGGCGAGGTGGAGCCCCTGAGCGGTCCGGCCGCGCTGCTCGACCCGTCGGTGCGCACCGAGCTCGGCGTCGCCATGACGAACGGAGCCGGTGTCCTGCGCACCGCCTCCTCGCTGGACCGGGCCGCCGGAGTGCTGGCGGAGCTGGCCGGGCGCCGCAGCACCGTGCCGTCGCCGGACGCCTGGGAGGCCACCGACCTGCACACCGTCGCCACCGCGCTGGTCGCGGCGGCCGCCCGCCGCGAGGAGACGCGCGGCGCCCACTGGCGCGAGGACCACCCCGAGACCGAGGACGCCTGGCGCGGGCACCTGGTGACCACGCTGTCCGGCACGCACTACTCGCCCCTGTGACCCGTACACCCGTCCCCCTCCGACCGGCAGACCCGGAGCCCGCATGCCGATGAGCACGACCACCGAGTCGGCGCTGGCGCGCGCCGGGCTGGACCCTGCCGCCGTCCTGGACCTGGTCGGCCGGGCGGTCGCCGAGGACCTCGACGGCGGTGAGGACGTCACCAGCGTCGCCACCGTCCCGGCCGACCTGCCGGGCGTCGCGGCCTTCGTCCCGCGTGCCGCCGGGACGCTGGCCGGTCTCGGCGTCGCGATGGCCGTGCTCGACGCGGTCGTCCCGGACGTGCGCCTCACGCCGCACGCGCAGGACGGCGACGCAGCGGTCGTCGGCCGGCCCGTGCTCGAGGCGGCCGGTCCGGTGCGCTGGCTGCTCACGGCCGAGCGCACGGCGCTCAACCTGCTCTGCCACCTGTCGGGCGTCGCGACGCTGACGCGCGCCTGGGTCGACGCCGTCGACGGGACGGGCGCGCGCATCCGCGACACCCGCAAGACGACCCCCGGCCTGCGCGCGCTCGAGAAGCACGCCGTGCGCTGCGGCGGCGGCGTCAACCACCGCATGTCCCTGTCGGACGCCGCCCTCGTCAAGGACAACCACGTCGTGGCTGCCGGTGGCGTGGCGGCGGCGTTCGCGGCGGTGCGCGAGCGCTTCCCGGGGCTGCCGGTCGAGGTCGAGTGCGACACCGTCGCGCAGGTGCGGGAGGTGGTGGCGGCCGGCGCCGACCTCGTCCTGCTCGACAACATGAGCCTGGACGACCTGCGGGCCAGCGTGCAGCTGTGCCGGACGTCCGGGGCGCTGACGGAGGCGTCCGGCGGGCTGTCGCTGGCGGTCGCCCGGGCAGTCGCCGAGACCGGCGTCGACTTCCTCGCCGTCGGGGCGCTCACCCACTCCGCGCCGGTGCTCGACGTCGGCGTCGACCTGACGACCGACCTGAGGACGACCTGATGCTGCTCACGGTCGACGTCGGCAACACCAACACCGTCCTCGGGCTGTTCGACGGCGAGGACCTCTACGAGAGCTACCGCATCAAGACCGACCCGAGGGTGACCGCCGACGAGCTGGCGCTGATGTTCCGCGGCCTGCTGTCGGACCACCAGCGGCCCGACGGCGCGGCCGTCTGCTCCACCGTCCCGAGCGTGCTGGACGAGCTGCGGCGGATGTTCGACAAGTACTTCGCCGGCCTCAGGACCGTCGTCGTCGGTCCGGGCGTGCGCACCGGGGTGCCGCTGCTCTACGACAACCCGCGCGAGGTCGGGCCCGACCGGATCGTCAACACCCTCGCGGCGCACGCGCTCTACGGCGGGCCGGCGATCGTCGTCGACTTCGGCACGTCCACCAACTTCGACGTGGTCTCGGGACGCGGCGAGTTCCTCGGCGGCGCGCTGGCGCCCGGGATCGAGATCTCCGTCGACGCCCTCGCCGCCCGCGCCGCCCGGCTGTTCAAGGTCGAGCTCGTCGAGCCGCGGTCGGTGATCGGCAAGACGACCGTCGAGGCCCTGCAGTCCGGGCTGCTCTACGGCTTCGCCGGCCAGGTCGACGGGCTCGTGCGCCGCATCGCCGACGAGCTCGACTCCCCGCCGGTCGTGCTGGCCACCGGCGGGCTGTCCCACCTGATGTACCGCGTGTGCCGGACGCTGGACCACCACGAGCCCGACCTGACCCTGATCGGCCTGCGGCTGGTGTACGAGCGCAACCTCTGAGGGGTCGGGGATCGGCTGCTGACCGTCCGAGAGCGCCACTTCCGGGGAGGGGCTGCCGGCAGGCCCGTCCGTAGGCTGGTCCGGTGAGCGACGGACCCGCCCCGGCAGCCGACCTCCCGGAGCAGGTCCGCGTCCGGCGGGAGAAGTACGACCGCCTGCTGGCCGCGGGCACGCCGCCGTACGCCCTGGGCGCGCCACGGACGGCCACGCTCGCAGAGGTGCGCGAGCGCTACGCCGATCTCGAGACCGACACCGCCTCGGGCGACGTCGTCAGCGTGACCGGCCGGGTCGTGCTCAGCCGGGTCGGCGGGAAGCTGTGCTTCGCCACCCTGCAGGAGGGTGACTCGCAGCTGCAGGTGATGGTCAGCCTGGACGGCGTCGGGGCGGAGCGGCTCGCGGCGTGGAAGGCCGACGTCGACCTCGGCGACCACGTCGGCGTCACCGGCGAAGTGATCAGCAGCCGCCGCGGCGAGCTCAGCGTCCTCGCCAGCGACTGGGTGCTGACCAGCAAGGCCCTGCGGCCGTTGCCCGACAAGCACCACGGCCTCACCGACCCCGAGCTGCGGATCCGCCAGCGCTACGTCGACCTCGTCGTCAACCCCGACAGCCGCCGGATGGTGCACGACCGCGCCGCCGTCGTGCGCGCCGTCCGCGACGTCCTGCACGGGCACGACTTCGTCGAGGTGGAGACACCCGTCCTGCAGACCGTCCACGGCGGCGCCGCGGCCCGCCCGTTCGCGACCCACCTGAACGCCCTCGACCTCGACATGACGCTGCGCATCGCGCTGGAGCTCTACCTCAAGCGCCTCGTCGTCGGCGGCATCGACCGGGTCTTCGAGATCGGCCGGATCTTCCGGAACGAGGGCGTCGACTCCACCCACTCACCCGAGTTCACGATGCTGGAGTTCTACGAGGCGTACGGCGACTACGACACGGTCGCCGACCTCACCCGCGAGATGGTCCTCGAGGCGGCCCGGCGTACCGGGCGCACCGTCGTGGCCGACGGCCGCGGCGGCCACATCGACCTCGAGCAGCCCTGGCGCAGTGCCACCCTGCACGCGCTGGTCAGCGAGGCCGTCGGTGAGCAGGTCGACGCCGGCACGCCGCTCGACGACGTCGTGACGCTGGCGGCCAAGCACGACGTCGCCCTGCAGGAGGGCTGGGACGCCGGCGAGGTCGTGCTGGAGCTGTACGAGAAGCTCGTCGAGCACACGCTGCTGCAGCCGACGTTCGTCAAGGACTACCCGGTCAGCGCCCGGCCGCTGGCCCGCGACCACCGCGACGACCCGCGGCTGGCCGAGGCGTGGGACCTCGTGGTCGCCGGCACCGAGCTCGCCACCGGCTACTCCGAGCTGGTCGACCCGGTCGAGCAGCGCCGGCGCCTGACCGAGCAGAGCATCAAGGCCGCCGGCGGCGACCCGGAGGCCATGCAGCTCGACGAGGACTTCCTGCGCGCGCTCGAGCACGGGGCGCCGCCGATGGGCGGGCAGGGGATGGGCATCGACCGGCTCGTCATGCTCCTGACCGGGCAGCCGATCCGCGAGACGATCCTGTTCCCCCTCGTACGACCACTCGCCTAGAGGTCCAGCAGGTCCTGCGGCACGACGCGGACCGGGAACGGCTCGTCGAGCCGGAGCACCTGCTCCCCCTCGGCAGCTCCGACGTCGACGTACTCGCCGTCCACGAGCCGCCAGGCGCGCACGGAGGGGACCGCAGGGTCGACGACCCAGTACGACGCGACGCCGCTCTCGGCGTAGACGCCGTGCTTGAGCAGCAGGTCGACCGAGCGGGTGCTCGGCGACAGCACCTCGACCGCGAGCAGCAGCGGTGCGCTGATCGGGTCGTCGCCGACGTCGGCCCGGCGCGCCACCAGCAGGTCGGGCTGCAGCGACCGGCGGTCGGTGGGCTGGTAGTCCGTCGGCGCGAGCATCACCCGGGCGGTCGGCGGGCACGCGGCCCGCAGCAGCAGGTGGAGCTCGCCGACGGCGATCTGGTGGCGGTTGGTCGGGGCAGGGCTCACGAGCAGAACCCCGTCGACGAGCTCGTAGCGGAGCCCGTCGTCGGGGGTCTGCGCCAGGTCGGCGACCGTCCACTCGTGGTCACGCGGCATCACCGACATCTGGAGCCCCCTCGCTCGCCGCTCTCATGGTGGCACGGTGGTGGTCCACCGGACCGTCGGCGAGGTCTGCGCGTGCATCTGTGGACGAGCAGCGCCCGACGGTCGGGACGAGGGTGCAGGATCCGGTCATGACCGACTCCGACCGCACCGAGTTCCTGCTCACCGCCCTCGCCTCGGCGTCGGCCGGTCTGCTCGAGGCCGATCCCGCCGCCTTCCGCCACAAGTACCGGACGATGGCGGCCGACCCCTTCGCCTTCTACCGCGGCTCGGCCGCGCTGTTCTACGCCGACATGCGCGACCGCGAGGACCCGTGGGTCGACGCGCGGACCTCCCGGGTGTGGATCCAGGGCGACCTGCACGCGCAGAACTTCGGGACCTACATGGACGGCGCCGGCCGCCTGGTCTTCGACGTCAACGACTTCGACGAGGCCTACCTCGGCCACTTCACGTGGGACCTCCAGCGCCTGGTCGCCAGCGTCGCGCTCATGGGCTGGACCAAGGCCCTGGCCGACGGCGACATCCGGCGGCTGTGCGAGACCTTCCTGCGGGCCTACCTCGACCAGGCCGAGCACTTCGTCGACTCCGACCGCGACCACGAGTGGTCCCTGCGTCTCGGCACCGCCCGCGGACCGGTCGAGGACGCTCTGCTCGAGGCGCAGCTCGCCACCCGCGTCGGGCTGCTCGACCGCGCGACGGTGGTCGAGGACTACGCGCGGCGCTTCCGCAAGGCGCCGCAGGTGCGCCAGCTCGAGGACGACGAGCGCGCCCGCGTGGAGGAGGCCTTCGCCGGCTACCTGGAGACCATCCCCGGGTCCAAGCGCCTGGGCAGCCTGACCTACGCCGTCAAGGACGTCGTCGGCCGGTCGGGCCTGGGCATCGGCAGCGCCGGGCTGCCCGCCTACAACCTGCTCGTCGAGGGCCACACCGAAGCGCTGGAGAACGACGTCGTCCTCACCATGAAGCAGGGCAACATCGCCGCGCCGAGCCGCATCGTCGAGGACGACGCGTGCGCGGCGCACTTCAGCCACCACGGCCACCGCACCGCGGTCAGCCAGCGGGCGCTGCAGGCGCACGCCGACCCCTGGCTCGGCTGGGCCGAGATGCCGGGGCGGGACGACGCTCGGACGGGGTTCGTCGTGGCGGAGTACAGCCCGTACGAGAAAGACCTCGACTGGGGCGGGCTGACCGAGCCCGACGAGCTCGCCGAGGTGCTCGAACAACTGGGTCGCGCCACCGCCAAGGTGCACTGCGTGTCCGATGTCGACGACACCTCGACGCCGCTCGTCGACTTCCAGGTCGAGGACGCCATCGTCGATGCGGTCCGCGGCCGGGAGGACGACCTGGTGTCCGACCTGACCGCTTTCGCCCTCGACTACGCCGAGCAGGCTCGTAAGGACCACGCCCTTTTCGTGGAGGCGTTCCGCAGCGGAAGGGTGGAGGGGCTCGCGTCGAACGGGTGAATGCTCCTGTGCGCAGCGTCACATCCTGATGGAGGATTTGCACGGGGACCCGTCGGGTGCTTTCCTGTCTCTTGATCAGCTCCATTCCCCCAAAAAGCTTCCAGGAAGGCGAACAATGGCCAGGAGAGAGACCGTCGTGTTCAGCTGCGACCTGCACGACGGTGAGATGACCAAGGACGTCGAGCCGGTGAGCTTCGGCTTCGACGGCGCGAGCTACGAGCTCGACGCGTGCGAGCAGCACCGCAGCGAGATGCAGGAGGCCTTCGCCACGTACGTCGGGGCGGCCCGCAAGGCCTCCGGCGGCGGCAGTGGCGCGAGTGCGCGACGGACGTCCCGTTCGTCCAGCCGGTCGTCGGGGGGCAGCAGCAGCAGCGGCGGCGGCTCCGACCGCGAGCAGGTCCAGGCGGTCCGCGAGTGGGCGCGGTCGAACGGCCACAAGGTCAGCGAGCGCGGGCGCCTGTCGGCCAGCGTGCTCGAGGCCTACCGGGCCGCGCACTAGCTCCTGCACGCGCTCGTCGAGCCCGTCCCGCGCCGCGCGGGGCGGGCTCTGCGCTGCAGTCCTCGCCGGCGCTGCCGAGAACGGGGGAGAGGCGTTTCGCTGGGAGCGTACGACGCAGGGGAACGGGCACCTCCGCCATGAGGTTGGACCTCTCGTACCGCCTGATCTGACAGATCCCGTCGGCACCGTCGGCGGGGCCCGGCCGCACTCCTTCGTCACCCGACGGAGCAGGCCGACCGGGGCTACTGTGCGAAGGACGACGGAGACGACGTCCTCCGCCCCGTGAGGAGCACAGCATGTTCGAGCGCTTTACCGACCGAGCCCGTCGCGTGGTCGTCCTGGCCCAGGAAGAGGCCAGGATGCTCAACCACAACTACATCGGCACCGAGCACATCCTGCTCGGGCTGATCCACGAGGGCGAAGGAGTCGCCGCCAAGGCGCTCGAGTCCCTGGGGATCTCGCTCGAGGGTGTGCGCAACCAGGTCGAGGAGATCATCGGCCAGGGGCAGCAGGCGCCGTCGGGGCACATCCCGTTCACGCCGCGCGCCAAGAAGGTGCTCGAGCTGAGCCTGCGCGAGGCGCTGCAGCTCGGCCACAACTACATCGGCACCGAGCACATCCTGCTCGGCCTCATCCGCGAGGGCGAGGGCGTGGCCGCCCAGGTCCTCGTCAAGCTCGGGGCCGACCTGAACCGCGTCCGCCAGCAGGTCATCCAGCTGCTGAGCGGCTACCAGGGCAAGGAGCCCACCACCACCGGCGGGCCTGCCGAGGGCACCCCGTCGACGTCGCTGGTGCTCGACCAGTTCGGCCGCAACCTCACCCAGGCGGCGCGCGAGTCCAAGCTCGACCCGGTCATCGGGCGCGAGAAGGAGATCGAGCGCGTCATGCAGGTGCTGTCGCGCCGCACCAAGAACAACCCCGTCCTGATCGGCGAGCCCGGCGTCGGCAAGACCGCCGTCGTCGAGGGCCTGGCGCAGGCGATCGTCAAGGGCGAGGTGCCCGAGACGCTCAAGGACAAGCAGCTCTACACCCTCGACCTCGGCGCGCTCGTGGCCGGCAGCCGCTACCGCGGTGACTTCGAGGAGCGGCTGAAGAAGGTCCTCAAGGAGATCCGCACCCGCGGCGACATCATCCTGTTCATCGACGAGCTGCACACGCTCGTGGGTGCGGGCGCCGCCGAGGGCGCGATCGACGCGGCCAGCATCCTCAAGCCGATGCTCGCCCGCGGTGAGCTGCAGACGATCGGCGCGACGACGCTCGACGAGTACCGCAAGCACCTCGAGAAGGACGCCGCGCTCGAGCGCCGCTTCCAGCCGATCCAGGTCGGTGAGCCCTCGCTGGCGCACACGATCGAGATCCTCAAGGGCCTGCGCGACCGCTACGAGGCGCACCACCGCATCTCCATCACCGACGCGGCCCTGGTCGCGGCGGCGACGCTCGCCGACCGCTACATCTCCGACCGGTTCCTGCCGGACAAGGCGATCGACCTCATCGACGAGGCCGGCTCGCGCATGCGCATCCGCCGCATGACCGCGCCGCCGGACCTGCGCGAGTTCGACGAGCGCATCGCCAACGTCCGTCGCGACAAGGAGTCGGCGATCGACGCGCAGGACTTCGAGAAGGCCGCGTCCCTGCGCGACCGCGAGAAGACCCTGCTCGGCGAGAAGGCGCAGCGCGAGAAGGAGTGGAAGGCCGGCGACATGGACGTCGTCGCCGAGGTCGACGACGAGCAGATCGCCGAGGTCCTCGCGATCTGGACCGGCATCCCGGTCTTCAAGCTGACCGAGGAGGAGACCGCCCGCCTGCTGCGCATGGAGGACGAGCTCCACAAGCGCGTCATCGGCCAGGAGCAGGCCATCAAGGCCGTCTCCCAGGCGATCCGCCGCACCCGCGCCGGCCTCAAGGACCCCAAGCGCCCCGGTGGCTCGTTCATCTTCGCCGGCCCGTCCGGCGTCGGGAAGACCGAGCTGTCCAAGACGCTCGCCGAGTTCCTGTTCGGTGACGAGGACAGCCTGATCCTGCTCGACATGTCCGAGTACATGGAGAAGCACACCGTGTCGCGGCTGGTGGGCTCGCCCCCCGGCTACGTCGGCTACGAGGAGGGCGGCCAGCTCACCGAG
>CADCUB010000158.1 GCA_902805775.1 uncultured Frankineae bacterium
GGCGGCGGCGGCGGCTTCGCCGGCCGTCCCGGTGGTGGCGGCGGCGGCTTCGGTGGCCGTCCGGGCGGTCGTCCCGGCGGCGCCGGCCGCGGCAGCGCCACGCCCGGTGCGTTCGGCCGGTCCTCCGGTCGTCCCGTGCGCGGCAAGAAGAGCAAGAAGCAGCGGCGTCAGGAGTTCGACAACCTCGCCGCGCCGACGATGGGCGGCGGTGTCGCCCGCGGCAACGGCGAGGTCGTGCGCCTGCCGCGCGGCGCGTCGCTCGCCGACTTCGCCGACCGCATCGGCGCCAACCCCGGCTCGCTCGTGCAGGTGACCTTCACCGAGCTCGGCGAGATGGTGACGGCCACCCAGTCGTGCACCGACGAGACGCTGCAGCTGCTCGGCGCCCACCTCGGCTACGACGTGCAGATCGTCACGCCGGAGGAGGAGGACGCGGCGCTGCTCGACCGCTTCGACCTGTCCTTCGGCGCGGAGTACGGCGACGAGGCCCAGCTCGTCACCCGCCCGCCGGTCGTGACGATCATGGGCCACGTCGACCACGGCAAGACCCTGCTGCTCGACGCGATCCGCCAGACCGACGTCGTCAAGGGCGAGGCCGGCGGCATCACGCAGCACATCGGCGCCTACCAGGTGCACCACCCCGTCGAGGGCGGCGTGCGCGAGGTGACGTTCGTCGACACCCCGGGCCACGAGGCGTTCACCGCCATGCGTGCCCGCGGTGCCAAGGTCACCGACATCGTCGTGCTGGTCGTCGCGGCCGACGACGGCGTCAAGCCGCAGACGATCGAGGCGCTCAACCACGCCCAGGCCGCCGAGGTCCCGATCGTGGTGGCGGTCAACAAGGTCGACAAGGAGGGCGCCGACCCGGCCAAGGTCCGCGGTCAGCTCACCGAGTACGGCCTGGTGGCCGAGGAGTACGGCGGCCAGACGATGTTCGTCGACGTGTCGGCGAAGGCCCGCACCGGGCTGGACAGCCTGCTCGACGCCATCCTGCTGACGACCGACGCCGAGCTCGAGCTGCTCGCCGACCCGACCGTCAACGCCCAGGGCGTGGCGATCGAGGCCCGGCTCGACAAGGGCCGCGGCGCGGTGGCGACCGTGCTCGTGCAGCGCGGCACCCTGCACGTCGGCGACTCGATCGTCGCCGGCGACGCGTTCGGCCGCGTGCGCGCCATGCTCAACGAGCGTGGCGAGAACGTCTCGGCGGCGACCCCCGGCCAGCCGGTCCAGGTGCTCGGCTTCACGAGCGTCCCCGGCGCCGGCGACAACTTCCTCGTCGTCGACGAGGACCGCGTCGCCCGGCAGATCGCCGAGCAGCGGGCAGCGCGCGAGCGCAACGCCGCTCTGGCGCAGAGCCGTGGCCGCCCGACGCTGGAGTCGCTGTTCGACCGCCTCAAGGAGGGGGAGAACACCCAGCTCAACCTCATCCTGAAGGGCGACGTGTCCGGCTCCGTCGAGGCGGTCGAGGACGCGCTGCTCAAGATCGAGGTCGACCCCGAGGTGTCGCTGCGGATCATCCACCGCGGTGTCGGTGCGATCACCGAGAACGACGTCACGCTCGCGTCCGCGTCCGACGCGGTGATCCTCGGCTTCAACGTGCGGGCCGAGGGCAACGCCCGCGACCTCGCCGAGCGCGAGCGGGTGGACGTCCGCTACTACTCGGTCATCTACGCCGCGATCGAGGACGTCGAGGCCGCGCTCAAGGGCATGCTCAAGCCCGAGTACGAGGAGGTCTCGCTCGGCACGGCCGAGGTCCGCGAGGTCTTCCGGGTGCCCAAGATCGGCAACATCGCCGGATCGCTGGTCCGCACGGGCCTGATCCGCCGCAACAGCCGGGCCCGTCTCCTGCGCGACGGCGCCGTCGTCAAGGGCGACCTGACCGTCGAGTCGCTGCGTCGCTTCAAGGACGACGCGACCGAGGTCCGCGAGGGCTACGAGTGCGGTATCGGCCTGGGTCGCTTCAACGACATCAAGACCGGCGACGTGATCGAGACCTGGGAGATGCGGGAGATCCCTCGGACGTAGTCCGCTCCTGACCGCCTCCGGACGGTGGAGACCCTCGGGGCCTGGCGCTCGTTCCTCGCGCCTCTACGGCCCTGACGGGTCTCCACCGTCCTGCGGCTCGTCGCGCTGTCCCCGTCCGTGTCCCGTGACGGCGAGGGGCAGGCGTGTCCCCGATCGCTCGACCTCTGGAGGCGTGGTGTTCACGGGCGCTCTCGCGCTGGACCTGCTGCTGGGGGACGTGCACTCGCTGAAGGAGAAGCGCTCGGTCGTGCGGCCGATCGTGGCGGAGCTGCGCCGCAGGTTCGACGTCAGCGCCGCGGAGGCCGGTCACCTCGACCTGCACCGGCGGGCGCTGGTCGGGGTGGCCGTGGTCGCCGCGGACGCCGCCCACGTGCGTGACGTGCTCGCAGCGTGCGAGAGGCTCGTGGCCTCGCGTCCGGAGGTGGAGGTGCTGTCGGCCTCCACCCAGCTGTTCAGCTCCACCGATGACCCCGAGGAGTACTGATGGTCGACGTCGCGCGGGCACGCAAGCTCGCGGTCCGCATCCGTGAAGTGGTGTCCATGACCCTGGAGACGCAGGTCAAGGACCCGCGGCTGGGCATGGTCACGATCACCGACGCCAAGGTGACCCCGGACCTGCGCGAGGCCACGCTCTACTACACCGTCTACGGCAGCGACGAGGAGCGGCACAGCAGCGCGCTGGCGCTCGAGTCGGCCAAGGGCGTGCTGCGCAGGACCGTCGGTCAGCAGACCGGGGTGCGCTACACCCCGTCCCTGCAGTTCATCGCCGACGTCGTCCCCGAGACGGCCGGGCGCATCGACGAGCTGCTGGCCCGGGCGCGCGCGGCCGACGCGCAGGTGCACGCCATCGCCGAGAGCGCCACTCCGGCGGGGGAGGCCGAGCCGTACCGCGCCGCCCGGACGACCGCCGACGGCACGGCTCTCGAGGACGAGTGAGCAGCGGGCTGCAGGAGCGCGACGAGATCGTCCGCCTCCTGTCCGGTGCCCCGTCGGTGGCACTGGCCTGCCACGTCGGTCCCGACGGGGACGCCCTCGGCTCGATGCTCGGGCTCGGCAACGCGCTGCGCGAGCGGGGCACGCAGGTCGTGGCGTCCTGGGGCGGCGCGCCGTTCCGCGTGCCTGCGGCGTACGACTTCCTGCCCGGGCTCGACCTGCTCGTGCCCCCGGAGCAGTTCCCGGCGGCGCCCGAGGTGTTCGTCGCCCTCGACACCGCCAGTGCCGACCGGCTGGGCACGCTGGCCGACCGCGTGACGTCGGCCCAGTGCTGCGTGGTGGTCGACCACCACGCCAGCAACACCCGCTTCGGCGGGGTCAACCTGGTCGACGTCTCCGCCGCCGCCACCGCGGTGCTCGTCGCCGACCTGCTCGAGCGCATGGGCGAGCCGCTCACCCAGGAGGTCGCCGCGCCGCTCTACACCGGCCTGGTCACCGACACCGGCTCCTTCAAGTACGTCGCGACGACGCCGTCGGTGCACGAGCTGGCCGCGCGGCTGCTCGCCACCGGCATCCGGCACGACCTCATCACCCGCGCCATCTACGACAACGCGCCGTTCGGCTACGTGCAGCTGCTGGGCCGGGCCTGCGCCAACGCCCAGCTGGTGCCCGACGCCGTCGGTGGGCTGGGCCTGGTGTCGTGCGTCGTCGCCGCGGAGGACCTCGCGCGCAGCGGCCTCGGCCTGGCCGACGTCGAGGGCGTGATCGACGTCCTGCGGGTCGCCCAGGAGGCCGAGATCGCCGTCGTCCTCAAGGGCGACCCGCTGGAGGGCGGGTTCAAGGTGTCGACCCGCTCCAAGGGGGCGGTGGACGTCGGCGCCGTCTGCACGGCGCTGGGCGGCGGCGGCCACCGCTTCGCGGCGGGCTTCACGTCCCACGAGGACGGTGAGGGCACGCTCGCCCGGCTGCGCGCGGAGCTCGACGCCGCCCCCCACCTGCCGGTGTGACCGCACCGGACGGGCTGCTCGTCGTCGACAAGCCGGCCGGCTGGACCTCGCACGACGTCGTCGGCCGCTGCCGGCGCCTCGCCGGCACGCGCAAGGTCGGCCACGCCGGCACCCTCGACCCGATGGCGACCGGTGTGCTCGTGCTGGGGGTCGGCCGGGCGACGCGGCTGCTCGGCCACCTCGCCCTGACCGACAAGACCTACGAGGCGACGGTCCGCCTGGGGGCCACCACCGTCACCGACGACGCCGAGGGCGAGCTCGTCGAGCAGCGCGACACGAGCGGCGTGACCGACGGGGCGATCGCCGCAGCCATGACCGGGCTCACCGGCGCGCTGGAGCAGGTGCCGTCCGCGGTGTCGGCGGTCAAGGTCGACGGCGTGCGGTCGTACGCCCGCGTCCGCGCCGGTGAGTCCGTCGAGCTGGCCGCCCGTCCGGTGGTCGTCTCGCGCTTCGCGCTGCTCGCCCGCCGCGGCGACGAGCTCGACGTCGCGGTCGACTGCACGTCCGGCACCTACGTGCGGGCGCTGGCCCGCGACCTCGGTGCCGCCCTCGGGGTGGGCGGGCACCTCACCGCCCTGCGCCGCACCCGGGTCGGCCCGTTCGACCTGTCCCGGGCCCGCACCCTGGAGCAGCACGCCGAGCAGCTGGCCCTGGTGCCCCTCGACGCGGCCGTGGCGGCGGCGTTCCCCCGCCGCGAGCTCGACGCCGACGAGGCGGTCGCGCTGTCGTACGGCAAGCGGCTGGCCGTCACCGGCAGTCCGGGCGTGGTCGGTGCCTTCGCCCCGGACGGCCGGTGCGTCGCCCTCGTCGAGGACCGCGACGCCGCGGCCCGCCCGGTCGTGGTCTTCGCGCCCGCCTGAGCCACGGCGACGGGCTGAGAGCGCCGGCCTGATCACGCCCGTCGTCCTCGCGTGGCAGGGTGGGTGCGTGCAGCGCTGGCGGGGGGTGGAGGCGACGCCGTCCGGGTGGGGACGGTGCGTGGTGACGATCGGGGTGTTCGACGGGGTCCACCGCGGCCACCAGCAGATCATCGGCCGGGCGGTCGAGCGGGCGCGCCAGCTCGGGGTGCCCAGCGTCGTCGTGACCTTCGACCCGCATCCCATCGAGGTGCTGCGCCCCGGCTCGCACCCGCCGATGCTCACCGGACCGCGGCTCAAGGCCCAGCTGCTGGAGGCGCTGGGCGTCGACGTCATGTGCGTGCTGCCGTTCACCCACGCGTTCAGCCAGCTGGGCGCCGCCGACTTCGTGCACGCCGTGCTCGTCGAGCGGCTCCACGTCAGCGTCGTGGTCGTGGGGGAGAACTTCCGCTACGGGCACCGGGGCAGCGGGGACGTCGGCTCGCTGGCCGTCGACGGCCGCCGCTTCGGCTTCACGGTCGAGCCGGCTCCGCTGCAGGGCAGCGACGACACGACCTGGTCGTCCACGTACGTCCGCTCGTGCGTGGCCGCGGGCGACGTGGCCGGCGCTGCCGCGGCACTCGGGCGCGACCACCGCATCGACGGCGTCGTCGTGCGCGGCGACCAGCGCGGGCGCCTCATCGGCTATCCCACGGCGAACCTCGAGCCGCTGCCCTGGAGCGCCGTGCCCGCCGACGGCATCTACGCCGGACGCCTGGTGCGCTCGAGCGGCGCGCTGCTGCCCGCCGCCACGAGCATCGGCACCAACCCGACCTTCGCCGGGACCGAGCGGCGGGTGGAGGCCTTCGTCCTCGACGCCCCCGCCGGGCTGGACCTCTACGGCGAGCACGTCGGGCTCACCTTCACGGCCCGCCTGCGCGACACCCTGCGCTTCGACGGCGTGGAGCCGCTCGTCGCGCAGATGGACCGCGACGTCGCCCGCGCCCGCGAGCTGCTCGGGAGCGACCCGGACGGGTGACGCGCCGCCGGACGCAACGGGCCGATCAGGGCAGGAGCGGACGAACGCGTCCGGCACCCCTGGAGGTCCTGTGGCGAGCATCCTCGTCGTCGACGACGACGCCTGCGTGCGGGCGCTGCTGCGCGGGCTGCTCGAGGCCGAGGGGCACGAGGTGCGCACGGTCGACGACGGCTTCGCGGCGCTGCGCGCCGTCCCGGCCCAGCGGCCGGACTGCGTCCTGCTCGACGTGCGCATGCCGGGCATGGACGGCCACGAGGTGCTGGCCCGGCTGCGGGCCCTCGACGGTGGGGCACGCCTGCCGGTGGTGATGCTGACCGCGGCGGACGACGACGCCACCGCCTGGCGCGCGTGGGAGGGCGGCGTCGACCGCCTGCTGCCCAAGCCGGTCGACGCCGAGGTGCTGCTGCGCCAGCTGCGGCACGTGCAGGCGGCCGCCGCTCGGGCGCACGGCGGCCGGCGGCGCCGCTGCTAGTCTGGACGCACGCCGGCGCGTCCGGCGGTGTGTCCGTCTGCTCGGGTGTCGAAGACCCTGGGCGCACACCTGCGTACCGGAGGACCCTGTGGCACTCACCACGGAGCAGAAGAAGTCGATCATGGGCGAGTACGCCACGGTCGAGGGTGACACCGGATCGCCGGAGGTCCAGGTCGCGATGCTGAGCAAGCGCATCTCCGACCTCACCGAGCACCTCAAGCAGCACAAGCACGACCACCACACGCGGCGCGGGCTGCTGGCCCTGGTCGGCCGTCGCCGCCGCCTGCTCAAGTACCTCGAGAAGACCGACATCGCGCGCTACCGGGCGCTGATCGAGCGCCTGGGTCTGCGCCGCTAGACCGCACGTCAGGGGAGTGCCCGCAACCGGGTGCTCCCCTTGCACGTTCCGTCGCAGGACGACCCGTCCTGCGACGACCACGAGCCGGCGCCCCGTCGAGGGGCACGGTCCTCGGGAGTGGTCGCCGGAGTGCCTCGGGCGCCGGCCGCCTCCACTGAGCACCGCGTCCCCTGCCGGGGCCCGGCGCGCAGTGAAGAGGAGAGGCCTGGATGGCCGATCAGGACAGCAACGAGAGCAACATCTACGGCAGCCAGTTCGCCGACGCCGTGATCGACAACGGCAGCGCAGGTCCGTCCCGCACGATCCGCTTCGAGACCGGACGGCTGGCCCAGCAGGCGGCCGGCTCGGTCGCGATCTACCTCGGCGACACGATGGTGCTGTCGGCCGCGACGGCGTCCAAGCGCCCCAAGGACAACCTCGACTTCTTCCCGCTGACGGTCGACGTCGAGGAGCGGATGTACGCCGTGGGCCGCATCCCCGGCTCGTTCTTCCGCCGTGAGGGCCGGCCGTCCGAGGACGCGATCCTCACCTGCCGGCTCACCGACCGCCCGCTGCGCCCGAGCTTCAAGAAGGGCCTGCGCAACGAGGTCCAGATCGTCTCGACGGTCCTGTCGCTCGACCCGACCCACCTGTACGACGTGCTCGCCATCAACAGCGCCGCCTGCTCGGTGCTGCTGTCCGGCCTGCCGTTCACCGGCCCGGTCGGCGCGACCCGCGTCGCCTGCGTGGCCGGGCAGTGGATCGCCTTCCCGACCACCGAGGAGCTCGAGGGCGCGACCTTCGACATGGTGGTGGCCGGCCGCATGCTGGACGACGGCGACGTCGCGATCATGATGGTCGAGGCCGAGGCCACCCGCGAGGCCGTCGAGGTCATCGCCGGCGGCGGTCGGATGCCGACCGAGGACGTCGTGGCCGAGGGCCTGGAGGCCGCCAAGCCCGCCATCGCGGCGGTCTGCAAGGCGCAGCTCGAGCTTCAGGCCAAGTCGCCCAAGGAGCCGCTCGACTTCCCCGTCTTCCTCGACTACGAGGACGACGTGCTCGCGGCCGTGACGGAGTCCGGCGAGGCCGACCTCACCGCTGCGATGAGCATCGCCGGCAAGCAGGAGCGCGAGGCCGCGACCGACGCGGCCAAGGCCTCGGTGCTCGCGGCGCTCGCCGACCGCTTCGAGGGTCGCGAGAAGGAGGTCGGTGCGGCCTTCCGCAGCCTGACCAAGACCGTCGTGCGCCGCCGGATCGTGACGGACAAGGTCCGCATCGACGGCCGCGGCCTCGAGGACATCCGCCAGCTCTCGGCCGAGGTCGAGGTGCTGCCGCGGGTGCACGGCTCGGCGCTGTTCGAGCGCGGGGAGACCCAGATCCTGGGCGTCACCACCCTGAACATGCTGCGCATGGAGCAGATGGTCGACACGCTCAACCCCGAGAACCGCAAGCGCTACATGCACCACTACAACTTCCCGCCGTACTCCACCGGCGAGACCGGCCGCGTCGGTTCCCCGAAGCGCCGCGAGATCGGCCACGGCGCGCTCGCCGAGCGCGCCCTGCTGCCGGTGCTGCCCAGCCGCGAGGACTTCCCGTACGCCATCCGGCAGGTCTCCGAGGCCCTGGGCTCGAACGGCTCGACGTCGATGGGCTCGGTGTGCGCGAGCACGATGTCGCTGCTCAACGCCGGCGTGCCGCTCAAGGCGCCGGTCGCCGGCATCGCCATGGGCCTGGTGTTCGAGGGCGGCGAGTACGCCACGCTGACCGACATCCTCGGAGCAGAGGACGCCTTCGGCGACATGGACTTCAAGGTCGCCGGCACCAAGCAGTTCGTCACGGCGCTGCAGCTCGACACCAAGCTCGACGGCATCCCGAGCCAGGTCCTGGCGAACGCGCTGCAGCAGGCCCGTACGGCCCGCCTGGCCATCCTCGAGGTCATGGGCGAGGCCATCGACGAGCCCGACGAGATGGCCCCGACGGCGCCGCGCGTGCTGTCGGTGAAGATCCCCGTCGACAAGATCGGTGAGGTCATCGGCCCGAAGGGCAAGATGATCAACCAGATCCAGGCCGACACCGGTGCGGACATCACCGTCGAGGACGACGGGACGATCTACATCGGCGCGGCCGACGGCCCCTCCGCGGAGGCGGCCCTGGCGACCGTCAACATGATCGCCAACCCGACCATGCCGAAGGTCGGGGAGCGCTTCCTGGGCACGGTCGTCAAGACCGCCGCCTTCGGCGCGTTCGTGAGCCTGCTGCCCGGCAAGGACGGCCTGGTGCACATCAGCAAGCTCGGCAACGGCAAGCGCATCGGCAAGGTCGAGGACGTCGTCAACGTCGGCGACAAGCTGCAGGTCGAGATCACCGAGATCGACCAGCGCGGCAAGATCAGCCTGACGCCGGTGCAGCAGGACGCGCCGGCCGCCGAGCCGGTCGCGGCCGAGCAGCAGAGCTAGGCCGGACAGCACCTCCTTGTCAGCCCGCACGCGAGCCCTCCCGGCGAACGGGACCGGCGCACCGGCCACGGTGCGCCGGTCCGTCCTGCCGGGAGGGCTCCGTGTCGTGACCGAGCAGGTGCCCGGGATGCGCTCCGTCGCGTTCGGCATCTGGGTGGCCGTCGGCAGCCGCGACGAGCGGCCGTCGATCTCCGGCGCGTCGCACTTCCTCGAGCACCTGCTGTTCAAGGGGACGGCGCGGCGCGACGCGCTGGAGATCTCGTCGGTGATGGACGCCGTCGGCGGCGAGATGAACGCCTTCACCGCCAAGGAGTACACCTGCTACTACGCGCGGGTCCTCGACGAGGACCTCGCGCTGGCGGTCGACGTCGTCAGCGACCTGGTCCTGTCCTCGGTGGTCAGCGCCGACGACGTCGAGGTCGAGCGGGGCGTGATCCTCGAGGAGATCGCCATGCACGACGACGACCCCGGCGACGCCGTGCACGACACCTTCGCCGGGGCGCTGTGGGGCGACTCGCCGCTCGGGCGTCCCGTCATCGGCACCGTCGACAGCATCGAGAGCCTGTCCCGCACCGCCATCGCCGGCTTCTACCGGCGCCGCTACGACCTGCCCCACATGGTGGTCGCCGCCTCGGGCGCGCTGGAGCACGACGCGCTCGTCCGGCTCGTGGAGCAGGCGTTCGGCGAGCGCCTGAGCGGCCCGGACGCCCCTGCACCGCTGCGGCCGACGTCCCGGCCGCCGAGGTCGCACTCCCGCGTCGCGGTGAGCGAGCGCGACACCGAGCAGGCCAACCTCGTGCTCGGCACGACGGCCCTGCGCCGGAACGACCCCCGGCGCTTCGCGATGTCGGTGCTGTCGGCCGCGCTGGGCGGCGGCATGTCGAGCCGGCTGTTCCAGAGCGTGCGCGAGGAGCGCGGGCTCGCCTACTCGGTCTACAGCTACACCGACGCGCACGCCGACGCGGGGCTGTTCGGCGTCTACGCCGGCTGCTCCCCGAGCAAGGTCGGCGAGGTGCTCGACCTCGTGCGCGCCGAGCTCGCGGAGGTCGCCGAGAAGGGCGTCACCGACGAGGAGGTGCGCCGCAGCCAGGGCAACCTGCGCGGGTCGATGGTCCTCGGCCTGGAGGACACCGGCTCGCGGATGAGCCGGCTCGGCAAGGCCGAGCTCGTCCACGGCGAGGTCCTCAGCCCCGAGCAGGTCCTCGAGCGCATCCGCGCGGTCACCCCCGACGAGGTGCGCGAGGTCGCCCGTGACGTGCTGACCCGGCCGCGCAGCCTGGCCGTCATCGGGCCGTACGGCGACACCGACCTGCAGCGGGCCCTGTCGTGACGCGCGTCGCCGTCCTGGGGGCGCGGGGCCGCATGGGCTCGGAGGTCGTGCGTGCCGTCGAGGGGGCCGACGACCTGCAGCTGGCCGCGGCGCTCGACGTCGGCGACCCGCTCGAGCTGTCCGGTGCCGACGTGGCGGTCGACTTCACCCACCCCGACGCGGTGATGGGCAACCTGCGCGCCTGCGTCGACGCGGGCGTGCACGCCGTCGTCGGCACGACCGGCTTCGACGACGCCCGCCTCGACGAGGTCCGGGCGATGCTCGAGGGCACCTCCGTCGGGGTCCTCGTCGCCCCGAACTTCGGGGTCGCCGCCGTCCTGATGATGCAGTTCGCGGCCTCCGCCGCCCGCTTCTTCGCGTCGGTGGAGATCGTCGAGCTGCACCACCCGCGCAAGGCCGACGCCCCGTCCGGCACCGCCCGGCGCACCGCCGAGCTGGTGGCGCAGGCGCGTGCGGGCCTGGACCCGATGCCCGACGCGACCACGACCGCCCTGGAGGGGGCCCGCGGCGCCGACGTCAGCGGGGTGCGCGTGCACGCCGTGCGCCTGGCCGGGCTGGTCGCCCACCAGGAGGTGCTGCTCGGCGGCGCCGGCGAGAGCCTGACGATCCGGCACGACAGCTACGACCGGGCCTCGTTCATGCCGGGCGTGCTGCTCGGGGTGCGCGCGGTCGCCGGGCGGCCCGGCCTGACCGTGGGGCTCGAGCACCTGCTCGAGCTCTGAGCGGGCGGAGTCGATCCCCTGGCCGGCAAGGTGGGCGCCGCTCTCACCGTCGCGGTGATGCTGCTGGTCAGCGGCGCGATGGTGACGACCGCGGTGTCGCTGCTGGCCACCGGCGACCTCGTCCAGAGCGGTGTCGGGGTGGGGGTGCTGCTGCTCGTGGTCGTCGGGTGCGTGCTGGTCGCCGGCGAGGTCAAGCTCGGTGCCGACAGCGCCCGCCTGGCCCGGCGGCTGGACGCCGAGGGCGGGCTGCCGTACGACCCGCCGGACGTCACGCGCCTGCCCAGCGGCCGGCTCGACAAGGACGACGCCGACCGGGTCTTCGCGCAGCGCAGGGCGCAGGTCGAGGCCGACCCCGACGACTGGCGGGCCTGGTGGCGCCTGGCCGCGGCGTACGGCGACGCCCGCGACAACCGCCGTGGCCGGCGGGCGATGCGCCGGGCCGTGGGCCTCGAACGGGCCGAGCGCGGACGTGGCTGAGCCCCCGGTCGCGCTGACGGCGCTGCCCGTCCCGGCGTACGGCCGGAGCAGCCTGGCCGAGCTGCTGCCCTCGGTGCTGGCCAGCCTCGGCGTGGCCGGCGAGGCCGGCGCCCTCCGACTCGCCCCGACGACCCGTGCGGTCGTGCTGCTCGTCGACGGGCTCGGTGCCCGGCTGCTGCGCCGGCACGCCGACGCCGCGCCGTTCCTGTCCTCGCTGGGCGCGCGCGAGCTGACCGCGGGCTTCCCGTCGACGACGGCCACCAGCCTGGCGTCGTTCGGGACCGGCACGCCGCCGGGGGAGCACGGCGTGACGGGCTACACCTCCTGGGTCGAGGAGGTGGAGGCGACCGTCGGCTGGCTGGGGTGGTCGCCGGTCGGCAGCCGGGAGGACCTGCGCAGCCGACTGGTGCCCGAGCTGCTGCAGCCGAGGGCGACGGCCTTCGAGCGCGCGGTGGCCGCGGGGGTCGAGGTGACCGTCGCTGCACCCGCGACCTTCGACGGCAGCGGGCTCACCCGGGCGGTGCTGCGCGGCGGCGCCTACCGCGGAGCGGTCACCGGCGGCGACGCGATCGCCACCGCGGTGGCCGGCAGCCGCGCCGGTGCCCGCAGCCTCGTCTACTGCTACACCCCCGACCTCGACCTCACCGGCCACGTCCGCGGCGTCGCCAGCGAGGCCTGGCGCGACCAGCTGCGGCTCGTCGACGCCTTCGCCGAGCAGCTGGCGGCGCGGCTGCCGGCCGGCACCGTCCTGCACGTCACGGCCGACCACGGGATGGTCGACGTGCCCGACGAGGCGCGCGTCGACGCCGACGCCTGCGACGTGCTGCGCGAGGGGGTGCGGGCGCTGGCGGGGGAGCCGCGGGCCCGGCACGTGCACGCCGAGCCCGGTGCCGCCGCGGACGTGCTGGCCCGGTGGTCGGCGCTGCTCGGCGACCGCATGTGGGTCGGCACGCGCGACGCGGCCGTCGAGGCGGGGCTCCTCGGGCCCGTCGTGGGAGCGGCGGCCCGCGCCCGGACCGGTGACGTGCTGGCGGTCGCGACCGGTGAGGTCGCCGTCGTCCGGCGCTCGGTCGAGCCCCGGTTCTCCGCCCTGCTCGGCCAGCACGGCGCGCTGACCGACGACGAGCTGCTCGTCCCGCTGCTCAGCACCGGTCCCTGAGCCCTGCGCCTACTCTCGCCCGGTGGTGACCAGGGTGCGCGGGAGCTACGGCGCGCATCCCCGCCAGGTCGGCGACCTGTGGCTGCCGGACGGCCCGGCCGACCGCGCGACGGACGGCCGGCTGGCGACGGTCGTGCTCGTCCACGGCGGCTTCTGGCGTGACGACTACGACCTGACGCTCCAGGACGCGGTGGCGCTGGACCTCGCCGAGCGGGGCTGGCTCGTGTGGAACGTCGACTACCGGCCGTCGAGCGAGCCGTGGCCGGCGACGCTCGCCGACGTCGCTGCGGCGTACGACCACCTGCGCGGAGACGACCGCGTCGACCTGCGGCGCCTCGCGGTCGTGGGGCACTCCGCCGGGGGGCACCTGGCGCTGTGGCTGGCCTCGCGCGGTCGGCTGCCGGCCGGAGCTCCCGGCGCGGCACCACCCCTGCCCCTGCCGGCGCTGGTCGTCGCCCAGGCGCCGGTCGCCGACCTCGCCGCGGCGGCCTGCCTGCGGCTCGGGAGCGGCGCCGCCCAGGCGCTGCTCGGCGGCGAGCCGGCCGAGGTCCCCGGGCGCCTGGCCGTCGCCGACCCGCTGGCGCTGCTGCCGACCGGGGTCCCGACGGTGTGCCTGCACGCCGAGGGCGACGACCGCGTGCCGCTCGCCCTCAGCGAGGCCTACGTCACGGCGGCCGGGCAGGCCGCCCGACTCGTGCGCGTGCCCGGCGGCCACTTCGAGCACCTCGACCCCGCCTCCCAGGCGGTCCGTGCCCTGCGCACCGCACTGGAGGAGCTGCGCCGGTGACCGAGGCGGGCGGTGCCGGAGGGCGTCGGACCGAGGATCAGACGCAGGACCCGCTCCGACCGGAGGCCCCCAGGCGGCCGTGCAGCAGGCGCAGGAGCAGCCCCCGCAGCTCGGCCCGCCCCTGCGCCCCCAGCTCGTCGAGCAGCTCCGCCTCGGTCGCCGCGACCACCTCGCGACAGCGCTGCCGGACCCGGTCACCGTCACCGGTGACGGTCACCAGCCGCACGCGCCGGTCGGCCGGGGCGCTGCGCCGCTCGACCAGCCCGTGAGCGACGAGGTCGTCGACCGCGGCGACCATCGTGGTCTTGTCGAGGCCGATGTCGGCGGCCAGCGACTGCTGCGACCGCGGTCCGCCCGCGGCCGCCTCGAGCAGCAGGAAGGCCCGCAGCGTCATCCCCTCGCGGGCGAGGGCCTCGCCGACCGCGGCGTTGAAGGCGTGGCTGGAGCGGGCCAGCAGGGCGCCGATCGGGGGGCCGGAGCACTCGGCGCTCATGCGGCCAGCCTACTCCTCTTGTCGGGAACGGTCTCATCTCGTATGTTCAAGCGACACCGAAACATCTGCGATCGGAGGAGCTGTGACCGTCACGCCGGAGTCGAGGGCCGCCCCGCCCGTGCGTCCTGCGTCCCTGCTGCGCCCCGGCCTGCTGGCCGTCGCCGCGGCGGGCCTGGCCGCCGCTGTAGTGCACGTCGTCTTCGACGCCGCCGGTGCCGACTTCCTGGTCCAGCCGCCCGGCCAGGCGAGGGCTGCCGTCGGGGTCGCCCAGGCCGTCGGAGTGGCCGCGCTCACCAGTGCCCTCGGCGTCGCCGTCGCCGTGCTGGCCGTCCGGCGCGTCCGCCGGCCGGAGCGGCTGCTGGTCGGGCTGGCCGTGCTCGGGCTGCTGCTCTTCGCGGCCAACCCGTTCCTGGCGGCCGACCAGGGGCTGACCGTCGTCGCCCTCGAGGTCATGCACCTCGCCGTCGCGGGGGCCTTCCTCGCGGTGCTGCTGCCGGCGGTGCGGTCCCGCCGCTGACGCCTGCGGTGCGACCGGGCACCAGCGATGAATCCGTTTGTCGGAGGCGGTCTCTACCGTCTGAGATGGCGCTGCGGCTCCCGCCGTGCGCGAGAGGGGGACAGATGACCGACGTGATCTCGGCCCGTGGCCTGGTCAAGCGCTACGGCGACGTGACCGCGCTCGACGGGCTCGACCTGACGGTGCCGGAGGGCACCGTCCTCGGGCTGCTCGGGCCCAACGGCGCCGGGAAGACCACCGCCGTCCGCGTGCTGACGACGCTGCTGACGGCCGACGCCGGCAGCGCGCACGTCGCCGGGATCGACGTCTTCGCCGACCCGAGAGGGGTGCGCGAGCGCATCGGCCTGTCCGGGCAGTACGCCGCCGTCGACGAGTACCTCACCGGCTTCGAGAACCTCGACATGATCGGCCGTCTCTACCGGCTGGGGCGCCGCCGCTCCCGCGAGCGGGCCCGCGAGCTGCTCGACCGCTTCTCCCTCAGCGACGCCGCCGACCGTCCGGTCAAGACCTACTCCGGTGGCATGCGGCGCCGGCTCGACCTGGCCGGGGCGCTGGTCGCCTCCCCGTCGGTGCTCTTCCTCGACGAGCCGACGACCGGGCTCGACCCGCGCTCCCGCACCGACATGTGGGAGGTCATCCGCGAGCTGGTCTCGGGCGGCACGACGCTGCTGCTCACCACGCAGTACCTCGAGGAGGCCGACCGCCTGGCCGACGAGATCGTCGTCATCGACCGCGGTCGCGTGATCGCCCAGGGGACGGCCGACCAGCTCAAGGCGGAGGTCGGCGGCGAGCGCGTCGAGGTCGTGGTGCAGGAGGCGGCCGACCTCGCCCGCGCCCGCAACGTGCTGCTCGCCGTCGCCACGGGGGAGGTCGTCGTCGAGGACCACGTGCGCCGGCTCACGGCGCCGGTCACCGGCGGCGGCAAGGTCCTGGTCGAGGCGCTCGGCCGGCTCGACGCGGCCGGCATCGCCGTGCTCGACGTCGGTCTGCGGCGGCCCACGCTCGACGACGTCTTCCTGACCCTGACCGGCCACGGCGCCGAGGACACCCCCGAGGAGGCAGCAGCATGACCGCCGTCGTCGACACGCTCTCCGACGGCGCCGTCGTCGCCAAGCGCAACCTCATCAAGATCAAGCGGGTGCCCGAGCTGCTCGTCTTCACGACGATCCAGCCGATCATGTTCATCCTGCTGTTCGCCTACGTGTTCGGCAGCGCGATCGACCTCGACGGCATCGACTACCGCGAGTTCCTCATCGCCGGGATCTTCGCGCAGACCGTCGTGTTCGGGGCGACGTTCACCGGTGCCGGCATCGCCGACGACATGCAGAAGGGCATCATCGACCGCTTCCGCTCGCTGCCCATGTCGCGGTCGTCGGTGCTCATCGGCCGCACCAGCAGCGACATCGCGCTGAACGCCCTCAGCATCACCGTCATGTCGCTGACCGGCCTGCTGGTCGGCTGGCGCATCCGCGAGTCGTTCCTCGAGGCGGTGGCCGGCTTCGCGCTGCTGCTGCTGTTCGCCTACGCCATCTCGTGGATCATGGCGTACGTCGGGCTGCTCGTGCCGACGCCGGAGGTCGTGCAGAACGCCTCGTTCGTGCTGCTGTTCCCGGCGACCTTCATCGCCAACACCTTCGTCCCGACCGACAACTTCCCGAGCGTGCTCCGGACGATCGCCGACTGGAACCCGGTCTCCACCCTGACGCAGGCGACCCGCGAGCTGTTCGGCAACACCAGCCCCGCACTGCCTGCCCCGGAGGCGTGGCCGATGCAGAACCCGGTCGTCTACACGCTGCTGTGGGTCGCGGGCATCCTGCTCGTCTTCGTCCCGCTCGCCACCTGGCAGTACAAGCGGGCAGCGAGCACGTAGCCGGAGGTCGGGGCAGGGGCGTCCGGCGGTCGGGCGAGGCCGCGGCCCCTCAGCGTCCGCCGCGCGGACGTCCCGGCGACCGGGTCGGCCCCACGTGCCGGGTCAGCCAGGCGTTCAGCGGCTGCACCTGCCGCCAGGCGGCCGCGACGCGCGCCGCGCACTCGGGCTCGTGCAGCCACGGCGCGGGCTCCGTGCGCAGGCCGACGGCGAGGGACTTGTGGCGCAGCAGGTCGGCCCGGGGGTGGTCCGGGGCGTACGGCTTCGGCAGCCGCTGCAGCCGCTCGCCCAGCACCTCCCAGTCCGCGAGGCCGTCGAGGACGTGCCGCAGCCGACGGCCCGACAGGTCGTCGTCGACGGCGGCGCGCAGCCGCTGCACCTGGTCGCTCTCGGTGTGCCAGTAGCCGCCGCCGACGAACAGCCCGTCCGCGCCGAGCTGGACGTACAGCGCGCCCGTCCCGGCGCTGCTGTCCTCGACGACGGCAGCGGCGGAGGTCTTGTAGGGCGTCTTGTCCTTGGAGAACCGCACGTCGCGGTAGGGCCGGAACACCTTGGCGGCGCCGAACTCCGGCGCCAGCTCAGCGAGCAGCGCCTCCAGCGGGGCCTTGACCGCGCGGTCGTAGACCTGCTTGTGGTCGGTCCAGTAGGCCTTGGTGTTGTCGGCCTCGAGGCCCTCGTAGAAGACGAGCGCCTCCTCGGGGAAGCCGCGGAACATCACGTCTCCCGCAGGTCGGTGTGGAAGCGGAGCTGGCGCTGCACGCCCCGACCGGTGTCGAGCCCGCGGGCACTGCCGTCGGGCTCCCAGCCGGAGCCGGTGAGGAACCCCTTGGTCGCCGGATCGCGCTCCCACGCCCAGACGACCGCCGTCGTGAAGCCGGCCCCGCGCCAGTGGTCGACGCTCGCCGCCACCAGCCGCGAGCCGTGGCCTCGCCGGCCCCAGCGCGGCTCCACGAGCAGCGTCAGCAGCTCCACGGTGGTGCCGGGGTCGAGTCCCTCGTCGCCCGCCGGGCCGCTGGCGGCGAAGCCCACGAGCTCCGCGCGCTCCAGAGCGACGAGCAGCCGGTGCTCGGGGGTCGGGGGGCGCTCCACGGCCCCCAGCCACAGGGCCGCGGCCTGCTCCTCCGGCACGTCGAGCGCCTCGGGCGGCAGCAGCCGGGCGTACGCCGTGCGCCAGGTCGACAGCTGCACCCGCGCGACGCGCTCGGCGTCCTCGGCCCGGGCTGGACGCACGCTGACATCGGCCACGGGCGGCAGCCTAGGGTCGTCAGCCGAGGACCACACCCGAGGAGCGCGCATGGCGATCGCGACGACCAACCCCACGACCGGCGAGGTCGTGAAGACCTTCGACCCGCTGACCGAGGACGAGCTCGACGCGCGGCTGGAGCGGGCGTCGGTGGCCTTCTCCTCCTACCGCAGGACGTCGTACGCGCAGCGCGCCGGCTGGCTGCGGGCCGCCGCCGACCTGCTCGAGGCGGAGGCGCAGTCGACCGCCGAGCTGATGACGCTCGAGATGGGCAAGACGGTGAAGGCCGCCCGGGCCGAGGTGCTCAAGTGCGCCGCCGGCTTCCGCTACTACGCCGAGCACGGCGCCGAGATCCTGGCCGACGTGGAGGTCGACGCCGGTGCGGTCCGGGCGGTGCGGGCGTACGTCCGCTGGCAGCCGCTCGGGGTGGTGCTGGCGGTCATGCCGTGGAACTTCCCGCTGTGGCAGGCGGTGCGCTTCGCCGCCCCGGCGCTGATGGCGGGCAACGTCGGGCTGCTCAAGCACGCGAGCAACGTGCCGCAGACGGCGCTCTACCTGCAGGACGTGCTCGCGCGCGCCGGCTTCCCTGCCGACGTGTTCTCCACGCTGCTGGTCGGCAGCGCCGAGGTCGAGCGGGTGCTGCGCGACCCGCGCGTCGCGGCGGCGACGCTCACCGGCTCGACGCCCGCCGGCAAGGCCGTCGCGGCCGTCGCCGGGGACGTCCTCAAGCCCACCGTCCTCGAGCTCGGCGGCAGCGACCCGTTCGTCGTCATGCCGTCGGCCGACCTCGAGCAGGCCGCCCGGGTCGCCGCCACCGCCCGCTGCCAGAACAACGGCCAGAGCTGCATCGCGGCCAAGCGCTTCATCGTCCACACCGACGTCGCGGACGAGTTCGAGCGGCTGTTCGCCGACGCCCTGCGGGCGCTGGTCGTCGGCGACCCGGCCGTCGAGGCCACCGACGTCGGCCCGCTGGCGACCGAGAGCGGCCGGGACGGCGTCGCCGGACTCGTCGACGAGGCGGTGGGTCAGGGCGCCACCGTCGTCCTCGGCGGGGCGGCACCCGGCGGGCCGGGGTACTTCTACCCGCCGACGCTGCTCACCGGCGTCACGAAGGACATGGCGCTGTACTACGAGGAGGTCTTCGGGCCGGTCGCGGTCCTGCACCGCGCGCAGGACATCGACGAGGCGCTCGAGATCGCCAACGACACGGAGTTCGGCCTGGGCAGCAACGCCTGGACCAACGACCCGGACGAGCAGGCCCGGTTCGCCGCCGAGCTGGAGGCCGGGATGGTGTTCATCAACGGGATGACCGCCTCCTACCCCGAGCTGCCCTTCGGCGGGGTGCGCAGCAGCGGGTACGGCCGCGAGCTGTCCGACCTGGGCATCAAGGAGTTCTGCAACGCCAAGACGGTGTGGGTCGGCGGGAGCGACAGCGGCGACACGTCGACCTCCCGCGCCGAGTAGCCGGCGGGTGGAGCGGCTGCCGCTGCGGGTCGCCCGCCGGGTCGCGCTGCACGCGCAGGGCTTCGGCGACCGGCCGCCCGGAGGCGCTCCCGACCGGCGGCACCTGCGCCGCGTGGTCGGCCGTACCGGCCTGCTGCAGATCGACTCGGTCAACGTCTTCGAGCGCGCCCACTACCTGCCCGTCTTCTCGCGCCTGGGGCCGTACGACCGGGGACTGGTCGACCGCGCGGCCTACCGGCACCGCGACCTGTTCGAGTACTGGGGGCACGAGGCGTCGCTGCTGCCCGTGCGCACCCAGCCGCTGCTCCGGTGGCGGATGGAGCGCGCGGCCGCGCTGGAGGAGGGGTGGGGCCGCACCCGGCAGATCGTCCGCGACGACCCGGGCTTCGTGGCCCGCGTCCTGCAGCGGGTCGCCGAGGAGGGACCGGTCTCGGCGGGCGAGCTGCACGTCGGGGAGCGGCCGGGCGGGCCGTGGTGGGACTGGTCGGCGACCAAGGTGGCGCTCGAGCACCTGTTCTGGTCGGGCCGCATCACCACGGCAGCACGGCGGGGCTTCGAGCGGGTCTACGACCTGACCGAGCGCGTCCTGCCCGCAGAGGTGCTGGCGGCTCCGACACCGTCCCGCGCCGACGCCCAGCGCGAGCTGGTGCGCCTGGCCGCCCGCGCGCACGGGGTCGCCACGGAGAAGGACCTGCGTGACTACTTCCGGCTGCGGCCGGACGAGGCGGCGCAGGCCGTGCGGTCCCTCGTCGAGGAGGGGGCGCTGCTGCCCGTCGAGGTCGAGGGCTGGCGGGGTCCGGCCTACCTGTCCGCCGGAGCGCACGTGCCGCGCCGGGTCCGCGCTGCGGCGCTGCTCTCGCCGTTCGACCCGCTGGTCTGGGAGCGCTCGCGGACGGCGCGGCTGTTCGGCTTCGACTACCGCATCGAGATCTACGTGCCGGCCGAGAAGCGGGTGCACGGCTACTACGTCCTGCCGTTCCTGCAGGACGAGGCGCTGCGGGCGCGGGTCGACCTCAAGGGCGACCGGCAGGCGGGGGTGCTGCGGGTGCGCGCCGCCTGGCACGAGGCCGGCGAGGACGCGGGGGAGACCGCGGCGGCGCTGGCGGCACAGCTGCGCCACGCCGCCGACTGGCAGGGGCTGGGCGAGGTGGTGGTCGAGCCCCGCGGCGACCTCGCGCCCGCCCTGGCGGCCGCCGTGGCGGCAGGGTGACGAGGCGCGCGAAACGGCGAAGGGCCCCGGCGTGTGCCGGGGCCCTCGTCGTGCGTCCTGGGTCAGTCGTCCCAGGGTCCGTAGTCGTCGTTCATGACGTTCCTTCCTGCTGGCCCTCGTCCGACCGAGGTCGGGACCGTCGAGCCGGGTGAGATGGCGCGCCTCCGCGTCGTCGGGGAGGCCGCTGCCGTGTGGACCGGGCGCAACGCGCACCGGACAGCCGCAGAGCGGGCTGCTGACCAGTAGAGCGTCGCACACCTCGTCGGCATTCCGCCGGGCCGACTGGAGCTCTAGCCTCGCGCCGGTGACCGACCCCGCCGACCTGACCCTCGTCGACCTGCTGCCGCTGCTCGAGACCCGGCGGCTGTCGGCCCGCGAGCTCGTCGAGGCCTGCCTCGCGCGGGTCGAGGCGTACGAGCCGCAGGTCCGGGCGTTCGTCGTGCTGACGCCGGAGCTCGCCCGCGGTGCCGCCGAGAGCGCCGACGCCGCCCGGGCCGCAGGCCGGCCGACAGGTCCGCTCGCGGGTGTCCCCGTCGCGCTCAAGGACCTCTACCTGACCCGCGGGGTGCCGACCACCGCGTCCAGCCGGGTGCTCGAGGGCCACGACCCCGGGATCGACGCCGCCGTGTGGGAGCGGCTCAGCGCCGCCGGCGCGGGACTGCTGGGCAAGACGACGCTGCACGAGTTCGCGTACGGCACGGGCTCCCACCCGACCCGCAACCCCTGGGACCTCACCCGCACGCCCGGCGGCTCGTCGGGAGGCTCTGCCGCGGCGCTGGCCGCCCGCATGGTGCCGGTCGCGACCGGCTCCGACACCGGCGGCTCCCTGCGCATCCCCGCCGCCGCGTGCGGCATCTCGAGCCTGCGGCCGGCGCAGGGCCGGGTGTCGACGTACGGCGCCCTGCCGCTGTCGCGCTCCCTCGACACGGCCGGCCCGATGGCCCGCCGGATGCGTGACGTGAGCCTGCTGCTGCGCCTGCTGGCCGGGCACGACCCCCGCGACCCGGGCTCGCTCGACGAGCCGGTCCCCGCCTACCCCGACGACGGGCGCGACGACCTGAGCGGCGTGCGGGTCGGCACCGCCACGAGGTGGTTCTGGGACGACGTCGACGCCTCGGTCGCCGCGACCTGCCGGTCGGCGCTCGGGCGGCTCGTCGCGCGCGGCGCCGAGCTCGTGCCGTTCGACCCGCCGCCCGACACCGAGCGCGTCCTGGCCTTCCCCGGCGCGTACGGCGGGCTGATGGGCCCGGAGGCGCTCGAGCACCACGCCCCGTGGCTGGCCGAGCGCGAGCACCTGTACGGCCCTGCCGTGCTGCACCGCCTCGCCCAGGCCCGGGAGATCACGCCGGAGCTGCACGCGCAGGCCCGTCAGGACCGGCGGCGGTGGCAGGAGCAGTGGCGGGCGGTGGTCGCCGGGCACCGGCTCGACGCCGTCGCCCACCCCACGCTGCCCGAGCCGCCGCCGGTGCAGCCCGACTCGGGCCGGGGCCCGGGGGCCTCGCTGCGCACGACGCGCGCGTGGTCGGTCAGCGGCTTCCCCGCCCTGTCGGTGCCGGCCGGCCTCGACGACCGCGGGCTGCCCGTCGGCCTCGAGCTCGCGGGCACGCCGGAGCAGGAGGCCGGCCTCGTCGGCCTCGGCATCACCCTGGACGAGGACGTGCAGCTGTGGCGGTCCCGACCTCGCTGCACGCCGGACAACCCGCTGGACGCGGGTGGCACCGTCTGAGGACGTGGGGACGACGACACTGCAGGTCAACCGGCTCGACGCGCACGACGAGCGGGCCTTCGCCGCGTGGTTCGCGGTCACCGAGGCCGCCGAGCTGCACGACCGGCCGGACGAGCCGGGCTGGCTGCTGCACGAGGAGCGGTCGATCAGCCTCGACGGCACCCGTCCGGACGCGGACACGGCGTGCGTCCTGCTCGCCGCGAGCGACGGGGACCGGCTCGTCGGGGCCGCCCGCCTCGAGCTGCCGCGGCGCGACAACCTCCACCTGTGCGAGCTGGTCCTCGCGGTGCACCCGGACGCCCGACGCCGCGGCGTCGCGCGGGCGCTGCAGGGCGAGGTCGAGCTGCTCGCCCGTCAGCAGGGGCGCTCGACGCTGCTGTCCTTCGCCGACGAGCCGCCCGCCGAGGAGGGCCGCTCGGGCAGCCGCGCCGCCGCGCAGGCCCTCGGCTACGCCGTCGTCCAGCAGGAGGTCCGGCGCGACATCGACCTGCCCCTGCCCGCCGCCCGGGTCACGGCGATCGAGAGCGCCTGCCGGCCGTACGCCGCCGGCTACGGGCTGCGCGTCTGGCAGGACGCGTGTCCCGACGACCTCCTGGACGACCTCGCCGAGCTGATGCGGCAGATGTCCACCGACGTCCCCAAGGACGAGATGGACTGGCGGGAGGAGGTCTGGGACGGCGCCCGGGTCCGGCGCAACGAGCAGCTCGCGCGCACGATGGACCGCTCGTGGGTGGGAGTGGGCGCCGTGTCCGAGGCCTCCGGCCGCATGGTGGCCTTCACCGCCATGGGGCTGCCGCGCTCCCGGCCGGAGCGGGCCTACCAGTGGGAGACGCTGGTGTCGGCCGGCCACCGCGGTCACCGCCTCGGCACGCTCGTCAAGCTGGCCGGGCTGCAGGAGCTCGCCGCCCGCAGCCCCCGCACGCGGTTCATCTCGACGTGGAACGCCCAGGAGAACGCACCGATGATCGCGGTCAACGACCTGCTGGGAGCCCGGACGAACGGCCGGCTCGTCGTCCTGCAGAAGGTGCTGGAGAGCTAGACCGGCCCGACGTGGGTGACGCCGCCGACCTCCCCCGCGACGTCCTGCTCCCCGGGCCTGCGCGGGCCGAGCTCCACGAGGTACATCGCCGTCAGCACCAGCGCCCCGCCCAGGACGACCCGCGGCCCGAGGCGCTCGCCGCCGAGCAGCACGGCGAACAGCCCGGCGAACACCGGCTCCATCGTCATGACGATCGCCGCCCGGGTCGCCGGCAGGTGGGCCTGCGCCCAGGTCTGCACGACCAGGGCCATCGCCCCCGCCACCACCGCCATGTAGAGCAGCGCGCCCCAGTCGCCGGCGGTGCCGGGCAGGACGAACCCGCCGGGCGCCGCGCCGACGCCGCACACCACGGTGATCGTCAGCAGCTGCACGACGGTCAGCCCGAGGGCGTTGCGGCTGGTGCTCCAGGCGCCGAGCCCGACGATGTGGGCGGCGTACAGGACGGCGGACGCGAGGGTCAGCGCCTCGCCCGTGCCGACGGCCAGGCCCTGCAGCGACAGCACCGCGAGGCCGGCGGTGGCCAGCGCGACGGCCGTCCAGACGGTGCGCCCGACCCGGGCCCCGAGCAGCGCGGCGCCCAGCAGCGGCGTGAACACGACGTACATGCCGGTGACGAACCCGGAGACCGACGCCGAGGTGGTCTGCAGGCCGAGGGTCTGCAGCACCTGCGCGCCGCCGTAGACCACCCCGAGCAGGACGCCGTTGCGGCGCTCCGCGGCCGACAGGCGCGACAGCGAGCGGGGAGCGAGCAGCCAGACGGCGACCGCCGCGACGGCGAAGCGCACGGCCAGGAAGTCGGTGACCGGGATGCGCTCGACGACGCCCTTGAGCAGGAAGAAGGTCGAGCCCCACACCGCGGTGACGACCAGCAGCCCGAGCGCCGCCACGGTGGTCACGTGCGGCCGCCGGGTGTCCGGGGCGCTCCGGGTCGAGGGGGTCGAGGTGCTCACCCGGTCCATGCCACCACAGCAGCCCTGCGACGATGGGCCCGTGACAGCACGACGATGAGCGACCGCCGTCTGGACCCCGTCGACGAGCGGATCCTCCGTCTGCTCGTGCGCAACGCCCGTGCGACCTGGCGCGAGGTCGGGGCGGTGGTGGGCCTGTCGGCCAACGCCGTCGTCCAGCGCGTGCGCCGCCTGGAGCAGGCGGGAGTGGTGCGCGGCTGGACGGTCGTGCTCGACCCGGCCCTCGACGGGGCCTCGGCGACGGCGCTGGTGTCGCTGAAGGTGACGACCGACGCCGACGCGGCGGCGCTGGAGGCCGCGATCGCCGCCCTGCCCTGCGTCACGGAGGTGCTCGACCTGAGCGGGACCGTCGACTACCAGGTGCGCGTGCGCTTCCGCGACCAGCGCGACCTCTACGACGCGACGAACGCCCTGCGGGTGCTGCCCGGCGTCGTCGGCATCGAGACGCGCACCGTCCTGCGCGAGGTCCTGCGCCGCTGACCGACGGGCGCCGGGCAGGGCCGCGCGCCTGACCGGTCCCGCCCGCAGCGCTCGCTACCCTGACCGGGCCGCTGCTTCCCCGGCCGTGCGGCCCGTCCTGCCTCGTGGAGTCCCCGTTGGTCGCGCTCGCGCCGCTGAAGGTCCAGGTCATCGCCTACACGCACTTCGAGCCGCCGGCCGACGTCCCGTGGGAGACCGACAGCGACGGCGGGCAGGCGCTGGCCGAGTTCGCCGGGCGCGCCTGCTACCAGTCGTGGAGCAAGCCCAACCCCACGACGGCGTCCAACGCCGGCTACCTGCGCCACATCCTCGAGGTCGGCCACCTGTCGGTGCTCGAGCACGGCAGCGTCACCTTCTACCTGACCGGCATCAGCCGCTCGCTCACCCACGAGCTGATCCGGCACCGCCACTTCAGCTACTCGCAGCTGAGCCAGCGCTACGTCCCCGAGCGCGACGCCGCCATGGTGGAGCCGGCCGTCATCGCCGACGACCCCGAGCTGCACGCGCAGTTCGTCGCGATCAGCGAGCAGGCGCTGGCCTCGTACACCCGCCTGCTCGAGGGGCTGGAGAAGAAGTTCGCCGACGTCGACAACGTCACCAGCCGGCGCAAGCAGGCACGCCAGGCGGCGCGGGCCGTGCTGCCCAACGCCACCGAGACGCGCATCGTCGTCACCGGCAACTACCGCGCGATGCGCCACTTCGTGGCGATGCGGGCCAGCGAGCACGCCGACGTCGAGATCCGCGAGCTGGCGATCGCGATGCTGCGCGAGCTCCAGCGGGTGGCGCCGAACGCCTTCGCCGACTTCGAGGTGTCCACGCTCTCCGACGGCACGCAGGTCGCCTCCAGCCCGCTCGTCGGCGAGGGCTGACGCCGCGCGGGTCCCCGTCGGAACGTGTCGTGATGGGTAGCCTTCGGGCCATGACCTCGCCCGCCGCGCCCTTCGGTCGTGTCCTCACGGCGATGGTCACGCCGTTCACCGCCGAGGGCGAGCTCGACCTCGACCGCGCCGCCTCCCTGGCCGACTCCCTCGTCGCGCAGGGCAACGACGGCCTGGTCGTCTCCGGGACGACCGGGGAGTCGCCGACCACCTCCGACGAGGAGAAGGCGGCGCTCCTGCGCGCCGTGGTCGACGCCGTCGGTGACCGCGCCCACGTCCTGGCCGGGGTCGGCACCAACGACACCCGGCACAGCACCGAGCTCGCCCGGGCGGCCGAGAAGGCCGGCGCCACGGGCCTGCTGGTCGTGACGCCCTACTACTCCAAGCCGCCCCAGGAGGGGCTGGTCGCCCATGTCGAGACGGTGGCCGGCGCGACCGCGCTGCCGGTCATGCTCTACGACATCCCCGGCCGGACGGGGGTGGCCCTGCACACCGAGACGCTGGTCCGGCTGGCGGAGCACCCCCAGGTCGTGGCCGTCAAGGACGCCAAGGACGACCTCGCCGCGACCTCCGCCGTGCTGGCGCGCACCGACCTGGCCTACTACTGCGGCACCGACCAGCTCAACCTGCCGCTGCTGGCCATCGGCGCCGTGGGCATGGTGAGCGTGATCAGCCACGTCGTCACGCCGGCGCTCGTCGAGATGGTCCGGGCCTACGACACCGGCGACGTCGCCCGGGCTCGCGAGCTGCACCTGCGCCTGCAGCCGGTCAGCACCGGCATGTTCCGCACCCAGGGCGTCATCCTGGCCAAGGCGGCGCTCGCGCTGCTCGGCACCCCGGTCGGTCCGGTGCGGCTGCCGCTGGTCGACGCCACCGACGAGCAGCGTGCGCTCCTGGCCGACGACCTGGCCGCCGGAGGGGTCACACTGGCATGAGCCACCCCCACCCCGACCTCGGTCCGCCGCCCGCCCTGCCCGACGGCGGCCTGCGCGTCGTCGCACTCGGCGGGCTCGGCGAGATCGGCCGCAACATGACGGTCTTCGAGCACGCCGGCCGCCTGCTGGTCGTCGACTGCGGCGTGCTGTTCCCCGAGGTCGAGCAGCCCGGGATCGACCTGATCCTCCCCGACTTCTCCTGGATCCGGGACCGGCTCGACGACGTCGAGGCCGTCGTGATCACCCACGGTCACGAGGACCACCTGGGGGCGGTGCCCTACCTGCTCCGCGAGCGCGCCGACATCCCGATCGTCGGCAGCACCTTCACCCTCGCCCTGCTCGACGCCAAGCTGCGCGAGCACCGGATCAAGCCGGTCCTGCGGCCGGTGCGCGAGGAGCAGGTCGAGCAGTACGGCCCCTTCGCCCTCGAGTTCTTCGCCGTCAACCACTCGATCCCCGACGCGCTCGCGGTCGCGATCCGCACCCAGGCCGGCATCGTCCTGCACACCGGCGACTTCAAGATGGACCAGCTGCCGATGGACGGCCGCCTCACCGACCTCGGCGGCTTCGCCCGGCTCGGCCGGGAGGGCATCGACCTGCTGCTGGCCGACTCGACGAACGCCGAGCAGCCGGGGTTCGTCACCTCCGAGCGCGAGATCGCGCCGGTCATCGACGACGTGATCCGCACCTCCGTCGGCCGGGTCATCGTCGCGTGCTTCGCCAGCCACGTGCACCGGGTGCAGGCCGTCATCGACGCCGCCGAGCGGCACGGCCGCCACGTCGTGTTCGTCGGCCGCTCGATGGTGCGCAACATGGGGGTCGCGTCCGACCTGGGCTACCTGCGGATCCCGCCCGGCCTGATGGTGGAGCTCAAGGACGTCGAGCACCTGCCGGACAACCGCGTCGTGCTCATCTCCACCGGCTCGCAGGGCGAGCCGCTGTCGGCGCTGTCGCGGATGGCCAACCGGTCCCACCACCAGATCCGCATCGAGGCGCAGGACACGGTGATCCTGGCCTCCTCGCTGATCCCCGGCAACGAGAACGCCGTCTACCGGGTGATCAACGGCCTGTCGCGCTGGGGCGCGCGCGTGGTGCACAAGGGCGTGGCCAAGGTGCACGTCTCCGGGCACGCCTCGGCCGGTGAGCTGCTCTACCTGCTCAACGCGACCCGGCCGTCCAACGTCATGCCGGTGCACGGCGAGTGGCGCCACCTGCGGGCCCACGCCGAGCTCGCCCGCCTGACCGGCGTGCCCGTCGAGCGGATCGTGCTCGCGGAGGACGGCGTCGTCGTCGACCTCGTCGACGGCAAGGCCGAGATCGTCGGCGCCGTCCCGTGCGGCTACGTCTTCGTCGACGGCCTCGAGGTCGGCGACGTGGGGGAGTCGACCCTCAAGGACCGCCGCATCCTCGGCGACGAGGGCTTCATCTCCGTCACGCTCGCCGTCGACAGCGTCACCGGCAAGATCGCCGGCGGTCCGGAGATCTCCGCCAGGGGGTTCAGCGACGACCGTGCGGCCTTCGAGCCGGTCAAGGCGCTGATCGAGGCCGAGCTCGACCGGGCTGCGGGCGAGGGGGTCGCCGACGCGCACCAGATCGCCCAGGCCGTGCGTCGGCTGGTCGGCCGCTGGGTGTCCGACACCTACCGCCGCCGTCCGATGATCATCCCGGTCGTCGTCGAGGTCTGACCGGCGCGGCCCGGACCCGCCTGCGGGACCTCCCGGCGGCGTGTCCCGGGCCTGTGACAGGTGGGACGGGTGGTGCCGAGCGGTACCGTCCGCCCATGGCCAGCCGGACGACCACGACGACGCGTCCCCGCGGCGGGAGCGGGGGGCGGTCGACCGCGTCGTCGAAGCGGACCCCCGCCAAGCGCCCCCCTGCTCGGCGTGCGCCGGCCCGTGGACGGGGGCGCAGCGGCCCCGGCACCGGGGCCCGCGTCGGGCACGCCGTCGTCGTCCTGCTCCGGGGACTGGTCCGCCTGCTGGTCGGCGCCGTCCGGCTGCTCGTCAGCGCCGTGCGGGCCCTCGGTCACGGCGCCCGCGGCATCGACCCGGCCCATCGACGCGACGGCCTCGCCCTGCTCCTGCTCGCGCTCGCCCTCGTCTGCGCGGGAGGCGCGTGGTGGCACGCCGGGTCGGCCGGGGCCGCCGTCGACGCCGGCCTCACCTCGGCCTTCGGCAGGGGAGCGCTGCTGCTCCCACTGCTGCTGCTGCTCGGCGCCTGGCGCGTCCTGCACGCCGCCCGCACCCGGGCCCGGGCCGACGACGGGCCCGAGCCCGCGACCGGCGGCTTCGGCCGCCTCGTCGTCGGCTGGGTCGCGCTGGCCCTCGGCGGTCTGGGGGTGCTGCACGTCGTCCGCGGCGCGACGCCGACCGACGAGAAGGGCGGCCTGGTCGGCTTCCTGCTCGGCGACCCGCTGCAGCAGGGCCTGACCGCCTGGCTCGCGGTGCCGGTGCTGCTGCTGCTCGCCGCCTTCGGGCTGCTGGTCGTCACGGCCACGCCCCTCCACTCGGTGCCGGCGGCGCTCCTGGCACTGCGCGACAAGGCGCTGCGCCGCACGCCGCCTGCGCCCGCGCAGGAGGAGACCGCGCCGAGCCCGCTCCCGCCGCTGCAGCGGCGCCGCCCCAGTCGCCGCGTCGGCGCCCTCGCCGCGCAGGGCGAGCCCGAGGACGTCTCGCCCGTCGTGCTCGAGCACCCCCCGGCGCCTGAGGCGCCCCCGGCGCCGGAGCCGGCCGCGACGCCCGCGGGGCAGACGCCGCCGCCCCACACGCCCCTGCCGCGGGCCGCCGAGCAGCTGCAGCTCACGCCGCCGGAGGGCGGCTACCAGCTCCCGCCGCCCGACATCCTGGCCGCCGGCACCCCGCCGAAGACCCGCAGCCAGGCGAACGACGAGGTGATCGTCGCGCTCACCAGCGTGCTCGACGACTTCCAGGTGGACGCCTCCGTCACCGGCTTCACCCGCGGCCCGACGGTCACGCGCTACGAGGTCGAGCTCGGCCCGGCCGTGAAGGTCGAGCGGATCATCCAGCTCAGCCGCAACATCGCCTACGCCGTGAAGTCGCCGGACGTGCGGATCATCAGCCCGATCCCCGGCAAGTCGGCCGTCGGCATCGAGATCCCCAACACCGACCGAGAGAACGTCAGCCTCGGCGACATCCTGCGCAGCAGCGTCGCCGTCAACGACCACCACCCGATGCTGGTCGCGCTCGGCAAGGACATCGAGGGCGGCTTCGTCTGCGCCAACATCGCCAAGACCCCGCACATCCTCATCGCCGGCGCGACCGGCGCCGGCAAGTCGGTGTGCATCAACAGCCTGCTGGTCAGCGTCCTGACGCGGGCCACCCCGGACGACGTCCGCATGGTGCTGGTCGACCCCAAGCGGGTGGAGCTCACGGCGTACGAAGGCATCCCGCACCTGATCACCCCGATCATCACCAACCCGAAGAAGGCGGCCGAGGCGCTGCAGTGGGTCGTGCGCGAGATGGACATGCGCTACGACGACCTCGCGGCCAGCGGCTTCCGGCACGTCGACGACTTCAACCGGGCGGTCCGCGCCGGCGAGCTCGTCGCCCCTCCGGGCAGCGAGCGGGTCTACCAGCCCTACCCCTACCTCATGGTGATCATCGACGAGCTGGCCGACCTCATGATGGTCGCGCCGCGCGACGTCGAGGACTCGATCGTCCGCATCACCCAGCTGGCCCGCGCGGCGGGCATCCACCTGGTCATCGCGACGCAGCGACCCTCCGTCGACGTCGTCACCGGGCTGATCAAGGCGAACGTGCCCAGCCGCCTGGCGTTCGCGACGAGCAGCGGCACCGACTCCAAGGTCATCCTCGACCAGCCGGGCGCCGAGAAGCTCATCGGCAAGGGCGACAGCCTGTTCCTGCCGATGGGTGCGTCCAAGCCCATGCGCATCCAGGGGGCGCTGGTCACCGACGCCGAGGTCGCCGCCGTCGTCGCCCACTGCAAGGAGCAGCGCCAACCGGCCTTCCGCGAGGACGTCACCGGTCCGGCGCCCAAGGGCGAGAAGGAGGTCGACGAGGAGATCGGCGACGACCTCGAGGTCCTCTGCTCGGCCGTGGAGCTCGTCGTCACGACGCAGTTCGGCTCGACCTCCATGCTGCAGCGCAAGCTGCGCGTCGGCTTCGCCAAGGCCGGCCGGCTGATGGACCTGATGGAGAGCCGGGGCATCGTCGGGCCGTCGGAGGGCAGCAAGGCCCGCGACGTGCTGGTGCGGCCCGAGGAGCTCGAGAACGTCCTGGTCGTCCTGCGCGGCGGCGAGCCCGTCGAGGTCTGACCGGCCCGTTCTCCGGCGGCGGCTCCTGTCCCGCAGGCGTTGCACATCGTCACCGGTCGTGCACCGAAACGTGACGTGTCGGTCGCGGGACGGGCGGCGCCGGCGACCTACGATCGCGCTCGGCACACAGGAGGAGGTGGGACCGTGCTGGACGGGGACCGCCGAGACGTCCAGGTCGTCGCGACGAGCAGCGCCGAGGGCGACGGCCCTGCGGTGGGGGAGCTGCTGCGCGCGGCCCGTCGGGCCGCGGGGATGACGCTCGAGCAGGTGAGCGCGGTGACCCGCATCCGGGTGCCGGTGCTGCGCCGGCTCGAGGACGACGACCTGGGCCCGGCCGGCAGCGCCGTCTACACGCGCGGGCACCTGCGGGCCATCGCCGCCGCGGTCGGCACCGACCCGGCGCCGCTCGTGCGCGCCCTCGACGAGCGGGTGGGTGTCGCGGCGCCCTCCGCCGTGGTCCTGCCCGAGACCGTCCCCGCGCCGCGCCAGCCCACCCCGACGGCGGCCGCGCTGTCCGCGCGCCTGCCCGCGCGGCTGACCACCCGCCTGCCCGCGCGGCCGGCGCCCGTCCCGCCCGAGCGCAGCGAGCCCCGCTGGCTCACCGCCTCGCTGCTGGGCCTGGCGGTGCTGGTGGCCCTGCTGACGATCGACACCTTCAGCGGCGGCGGCGAGGACCGCGAGCCCGAGGCCGCGCTGACGACGCCGCAGGCTGCAGCGACGGCCGTGCCGCCGCAGACCGCGACGCCCGACCCGGTGAGCGAGGCTCGGCTCGTGCTCGAGGCCACCGGCCGGTCGTGGCTGAGCGTGCGCAACCGGGGCAGCGTCCGGCTGTTCGAGGGGGAGGTCGAGGCGGGGTGGACCCGGCGCTTCGACGACCCGGTGGTGGTCACCGTGCGGGTCGGCGACGCAGCCGCAGTGCGTGCCTCCTGCGGGGGCGTGGCAGCGCCTGCCCCCGGAGGCGCCGGCGTACCGGTGACCCTGCGCTGCACGCCGCAGGGGATGCAGCGGCCCTAGACTTCCCGGATGACCAGTTCCGGGGAGCCCTCCGCGACGCGCCGCGTCGCCATGGTGACCCTGGGCTGTGCGCGCAACGAGGTCGACTCCGAGGAGCTCGCCGGACGGCTCGAGGGCGCCGGGTGGGAGCTCGTCGACGAGCAGGCCGGCGCCGACGTCGTCGTGGTCAACACGTGCGGCTTCGTCGAGAGCGCCAAGAAGGACTCGATCGACACGCTGCTCGCCGCCTCCGACACCGGCGCCAAGGTCGTGGCCGTCGGCTGCCTGGCGGAGCGGTACGGCGAGCAGCTCGCCGAGCAGCTGCCCGAGGCCGACGCCGTGCTGGGCTTCGACGCCTACGCCGGCCTGCCGGCCTCGCTCGCCGCTGTGCTCGGGGGCGAGCGGCCGGCGAGCCACACGCCCGGGGACCGCCGCAGGCTGCTGCCCATCAGCCCCGTCGAGCGGGCCCGCGCCGTGGAGCCCGGGGAGATCGACATCGGCCTGCCCGGCCATGCCGGCGGTCCGGCCGTGGTGCGCCGCCGCCTCGACGACAGCCCCGTCGCGCCGCTGAAGCTGGCGAGCGGCTGCGACCGGCGCTGCTCGTTCTGCGCGATCCCGAGCTTCCGCGGCGCGTTCGTGTCGCGCCGCCCGTCGGACGTGCTGGCCGAGGCGCGCTGGCTGGCCGAGCGCGGCGTGCGCGAGCTGGTGCTGGTCAGCGAGAACTCCACGTCGTACGGCAAGGACCTCGGCGACCTGCGGCTGCTCGAGACGCTGCTGCCCGAGCTGGCCGGGCTCGACGGCGTCGAGCGGGTGCGGCTGTCCTACCTGCAGCCCGCCGAGCTGCGTCCCGGCCTGATCGACGTGCTGACCGGCACGCCGGGTGTCGCGCCCTACTTCGACATGAGCTTCCAGCACTCCTCGGCCACCGTGCTGCGGCGGATGCGCCGCTTCGGCGACACCGACCGCTTCCTCGACCTGCTGGCCCGCATCCGGTCGGGGGACCCGACCGCCGCGGTCCGCAGCAACGTCATCGTGGGCTTCCCGGGCGAGACCGAGGACGACCTCGCCGAGCTGGAGCGCTTCCTGGTCGCGGCCCGCCTGGACGCCGTCGGCGTGTTCGGCTACTCCGACGAGGACGGCACGGAGGCCGAGACGCTGCCCGACCACCTGCCGCAGGACCTCGTCGACGAGCGGGTCGCCCGCCTGTCGGCGCTGGTCGAGGAGCTGACCCGCCAGCGGGCGGAGGAGCGCCACGGGGAGGTCGTCGAGGTCCTCGTCGACGCGGTCGCCGACGGCGTGGCCGAGGGGCGTACGGCCGGGCAGGCACCCGAGGTCGACGGCGCGACGACGCTCGCCGGTCCGGGCGCGGACGAGCTCGCCGTCGGTGACCTGGTGCGGGCGCGGGTCGTGGCCAGCGAGGGTGTCGACCTGGTCGCCTCGGTGCTGGAGGTCGTCCGTCCGGCCTGGCGTCGGGTCGCGGTCCCGGCGTGACAGCGCCGGCGGTCAGCCCCTGGAACCTCGCCAACTACCTGACCGTCCTGCGCCTGCTGCTCGTCCCGGTGTTCCTGGGGATGCTGCTCGCCGAGGACGGGCAGGACCCGACCTGGCGCTTCGCGGCTGCCGCGGTGTTCCTGCTCGCGGCGTGGACCGACCGCATCGACGGCCAGATCGCCCGCAGCCGGGGGCTGATCACCAGCTTCGGCAAGATGGCCGACCCGATCGCCGACAAGGCGCTGACCGGCGGGGCGTTCGTGGCCCTGTCGCTGCTCGGGGAGCTGCCGTGGGCGGTCACCCTGCTGGTGATCGGGCGCGAGCTGGGCATCACGCTCCTGCGCTTCTTCGTCATCCGGCACGGCGTCATGCCGGCCAGCCACGGCGGCAAGCTCAAGACGGTCCTGCAGGCGACCGCCATCGTGATGTACGTCCTGCCGCTGTCGGGTCTGCTGGCGACCGCACGCGCGTGGGTGATGGTGCTCGCCGTCGTCGTGACGGTGGCCACCGGTCTGGACTACGTCGTGCGCGCCCTGAGGCTGCGGCAGACCTCCGACCGGGCGGCGATGAAGCGCGAGCGCCGGCGGGACGCCAGCAGCGGGCAGCGATGAGGTCGGCGGTCGTCGCGGTGGGCGACGAGCTGCTGCTCGGCGACATCGTCAACGGCAACGCCGCCTGGCTCGGCGAGCGGCTGGCGGCCGCCGGAGCGCCGGTGGTGCACTCGGCGATGGTCGGCGACGACGTCGGGCGGATCGTCACCGCGGTGCGCCGGGCGCTCGACGACGCCGACGTCGTCCTGGTCACGGGCGGTCTCGGGCCGACCTCCGACGACCTCACCCGCGACGCGGTCGCCGCCGTCGCCGGCGTCCCGCTCGAGCGCCGGCCCGAGCTCGAGCAGCAGCTGCGCGAGCGCTTCGCCGCCTACCGCTACGAGATGCCGCTGTCGGTCCTGCGGCAGGCCGACGTGCCGCGGGGGGCGCGGCCCCTCGACAACGCCGTCGGCACCGCCCCCGGGCTGCGGGTCGAGCTGGGCGGGCAGCTGCTGTTCGCGCTGCCCGGCCCGCCCCACGAGCTGGCGGCCGTCGCCACCGGCGGGGTGCTGGCCGAGATCGCCACCCGCAGCGGCACGGTGGCGCTCACCCGCACCCTGCACTGCGCCGGTCGCGGCGAGAGCGACATCGCCGAGACCGTCGAGCGCACCGTCACCGTCCCGCCGGGCGTCGACCTGGCCTACCTCGCCGGCGGCGCCGTCGTCCGGGTGCGGCTCACCACGGTGGCGGCGAGCGAGGCGGCGGCCGATGCCGTCCTCGCCCCGCTCGTGGCCGCCCTCGCCGACGCGCTGGGCGACACCGTCTTCGGCCGCGACGACGACACGCTGGCCGGTGTGGTGCTGCGCCGGCTGGTGGCCGCCGGGGCCACGGTGGCGGTCGCCGAGTCGCTCACCGGCGGTCTGCTCGGCGCCGCGCTGACCGCGCTGCCGGGCAGCAGCGCCGCCTTCCGCGGGGGGCTGCAGGTCTACGCCACCGATCTCAAGTCCAGCCTCGCGGGCGTCTCCGAGGAGGTCCTCACCGAGCACGGAGCCGTCTCGCGTCCGACCGCGCAGGCGCTCGCCCTCGGCGCGCGCGAGCGGCTGGGCGCCACCTACGGCGTCGGGGTCACCGGTGTCGCCGGCCCCGACGAGCAGGAGGGCAAGCCGGCGGGCACCGTGCACGTCGCCGTCGCCGGCCCCGACGGCGTGCGGGCCGCCTCCGTGCGCCTGCCTGGCGACCGGACCCGCGTCCGGCTGCTCGCGGTCACCAGCGCCCTGGACCTGCTGCGCCGCGCCCTGCCGCCGGAAACAGCCTGACGGCGGGCGGCGTTGTCTCGTGCACCTGTTCCGCTCACAGCGGACGCACGACATCGCCGCGCCGGTGGCGGGCATGCGCGAGGCGGGTAATCTGAGCGGACGGACGAGGAGGTGGTGACGTGGCGGTGCTCCGCACCCTGCTCGGTGAGGCTCTGCGCACCACGAGGCTGAACCAGGAGCGCACGCTGCGCGAGGTCTCCTCCGCCGCGCAGGTCAGCCTGGGCTACCTGTCGGAGGTCGAGCGCGGTCAGAAGGAGGCCTCCTCCGAGCTGCTCGCGAGCATCTGCCGGGCTCTCGGCGTGCGCCTGTCCGACGTCCTGCGCGACGTCAGCGAGAGCCTGTCGGTCCTGGAGACCGAGCCCACCCCGGTGCCGGTGCCCGACACCATCCCTGCCGGCGTGCCGGTCCTGGAGCCGGTCGGTGCCGACTCCCCGACCGCGAGCCTGCGGGCCACGGTCCCCGGCGTGCACGAGGTCGTCGCAGCGGCCTGACCGCCCCGACCGGCCCGCAGCAGCCCCGCGGCCCGTTCCCGCACCGCGGGGTCCGCCGCGAGCAGCAGCCCGTCGGTGACGAGCACGCAGGTCAGCAGGAAGAACAGCGCCTCCTCGAGCGGCAGCCCGAGCAGGAGCACTCCCGTGGAGCTGGCCGGCGAGATGGCCCAGATCCCGTCGGCGAGCGCGAGCCGGTCGGCTGCGCACAGCCACAGGGCCACGGGCAGGGCGACGCGGGCGCGCGCCGCGCGGCGCGCTCTCAGCACGTCACCTGCGACGGCCCGCTGCAGGGCCATCGGCGGCCCGACCCACAGCAGCAGCAGCCCGAGGTAGCGCAGGTGCCCGCCGGCCGACGCCAGCGCGACGCCGACCACCGTCACCAGCCCCCACGCGAGCGCACCGCGTCGACGGGCGCCGTCGTCGGCGGCCGGGAGCAGCACCGCAGGTGGCAGAGCGCCCGTGCGGACGGCCCAGGCGCCGACGAGCAGGACCTCCAGGACGACGAAGCCGTACTCCTCGGCGGGCACCGCACCCACCCGGGCCAGCACCGCGTCAGGGGCGTAGTCCCACACCCCCGTGCGCACGAGGTGCTCGTCCCAGGGCGCGGTCCACAGCAGCGCGACGGTCGCGAGGACGGCGAAGGGCCCCACGAGCGGACGCCAGGGTGCGCCCCACAGCAGCAGGACGGCCGGCAGCGCGACGAACAGCAGATCGAAGGCGAGGTAGCTCACGGGTGCTCCTGACGCGGGTCGACGCGGACGGCCCGCAGGTCCGGGGCGGGGCTCAGGACGCCCCGGACCTGTGGGGTCGTGCGGCGTGCCTCAGGTCCGGACGGTCTCCCGACCGGGCTCGGCGGTCATCCCGGTGACCGCGTCGACCTCGTCGAACGCGGGGTCCTCCACCTCGCTCTTCACCCGGGCGATCTTGTAGATGACCAGGCCGAACGCGGCCTTGGCGAGGATGTCCGCGATCGAGTAGCCGGCCTGGCGCAGGACGAACGCGTCCGGGCCGTCGAAGCCGAGCACCGGCATGAGGTAGGCGATCGGGTAGACGCCCCACAGGCCCACGAGCATGATCCGCAGCTTGCCGACCGTGCTGCGCACCTGGACGGGCTGGCGCTCGAGCGAGGCGCTGAGCTCGACGAAGAGCACGTAGAGGATGTACAGGAACGGGATCGTCGACAGCGTGCCCCACAGCAGGCGCGGGCCGACCTCGGTGGTGATCTCACCCGGGTAGCCCAGGGCGATCATGAGCACGCTCGCGATGACCAGCTTGCTCAGCAGCGACTTCTGCACCGCCTTGGCGAGCGCCAGCACGGCGATCGTCTCGACGAGCAGCAGCGGCACGGTGAGCAGCCAGTCGACGTAGCGGTAGCCCTCGTTGAACGGGACCTCGGTGAGGACGTACGGGCCGGTGCCGCCCTGTGCCGTCGACTCGTAGGAGTCCTTGAAGTTGTCGAAGATCCGGATGTAGTGGTAGGTCGCGATGAAGCAGACCATCGCGGAGATGACGACGGCGTTGCGGTAGCGCGCGGCTACTCGGCGCTGTGACAGCACCAGGTAGAGCCCGGTGAAGCCGAGGCTGGCGATGGCCAGCGACAGCAGGTTGTAGACGGTGTCGTACTGGCCGAACGTGAGTTCGTTGACCTGGATCCCTGCAGCGACGAGCACGAGTTGCTCCTTCGACGACGGGCCGGCAGCGCCGGCACGGGGGACGGGCGACTGGCGGGGACGGGTCAGGGCGGCCGGTCCTCGGTCCCGGAGGGGGTCCGCGGTTGCGGGCTCACGGCGGGGCAAGGGGACTGTGGCGCTGTCGCACGTTTCCCGCAAGTCGAACAAGGTGTGGCGCGTTGTGCCGTTCCCGTGCGACGCTCCGTCGGTGGGAACGCCCTGGTCGGCCGAGCGCACGGCGCAGCAGGCCGGCCGCGTCTCGGTGGCGGTCGTGGCGGTCGGCGCGGCGGTCGGGGTGCTGGTGCCGGACACCGGCGCAGGTCCGGCGCTGCTCGTGCTGGCCGCGCTGGTGGGGCTGCCGCACGGCGCGGTCGACCACCTCGCACTCGGCTGGGCGCGCGGGCAGGAGGGTCCGGCGCCCCTGCCGCTGCTGGTGGCGTACGGCACCGGTGCCGTGCTGGTCGCCGCGGTGGCGCTGAGCGCACCGCTGCCGGCCGTGCTCGTCCTGCTCGTCCTGTCGGCGGCGCACTTCGCGGAGGGCGAGCTCGCCTTCGACCGGCTGCGCGGTGGTCCCGGGCTGCTGCTGCCCTCCGCTGCGCTCGGCACGGCGGTCGTCGCCCTGCCGCTGCTGCTGCGGCCGGAGCCGGTCCGTCCGCTGCTGCGCGCCCTCGACCCGGGACTGCCCGCCGTGCTCGCGCAGGTGCGCGGTCCCGTCCTGCTCGCGACGGCGGCGCTGGTGCTGGCCGGCGTCGTGAGCGGGCTCGTCGCGCGCGCCTGGCGCCCGACCGCGGAGCTGGGCCTGGTCGTGGTGGCCGCGCTGCTCGCCCCGCCGCTGCTGGTCTTCGCGGCCTGGTTCGGTGCCTGGCACGCTCCGCGCCACCTCGTGCGGCTGCTCGCCCTGCAGCCGTCCGGCGACCGGGGCCAACGCAGCGCCCGGCTGCTGCGCGGCGCGCTGCTCCCCACCGCCGCGGCCGTGGCCGGCCTGGCACTGCTCGCCGCAGCCGGCCGTGGCCTGCCGGCTGCCGTGCTCGTCGTCCTGCTGGCCCTCACCGTGCCCCACGCCGCGGTCGTGGCGCGGATCGGCGCCGTCACCGGCGCGGCGCGCGCCCGGCGGCTCGGCGCCCGCTACCCGGACACGGTCGCGTCGGGGGCGCGCTGACCGCCGCGACCCCGGGAGAGGCACCCGCGGGCGGGCGGGACGAGTCGGGGCCTGACCGGTCACCGGAGCGCCGCGCCTGTCAGACTGGTGGAGTACGACCACACCTGACTGAGGAGTGCTCGCGATGGCCAACCCGTTCGTCCGCGGCTGGAAGTACTTCCTGGCCCTGCTGTCCGGCAAGCTGGACGAGCACGCCGACCCGAAGATCCAGATCCAGCAGGCCATCGAGGAGGCGCAGCACACCCACCAGCGGCTGACCCAGCAGGCGGCCGCCGTCATCGGCAACCAGCGCCAGCTGGAGATGAAGCTCGCCCGCCAGATGAGCGAGGTCGAGAAGCTGCAGGGCTCGGCCCGCCAGGCGCTCGTGCTCGCCGACCAGGCGCGGGCCGCGGGCGACGAGGCCAAGGCGCAGCGCTACGAGGAGACCGCCACGACCTTCGCGACCCAGCTGGTGGCCGCGGAGCAGACGATGGAGAACCTCAAGAGCATGCACGACCAGGCGCTGCGCGCGGCCGAGCAGGCCAAGGAGGCGGTCGAGCAGAACGCCAACCGGCTGCAGCAGAAGCTCGCCGAGCGCAGCCAGCTGCTCACGCAGCTCGAGCAGGCCAAGATGCAGGAGCAGGTCTCGGCCAGCCTGTCGTCGATGTCGGAGCTGTCCGCGCCCGGGAGCACCCCCAACCTCAACGAGGTGCGCGACAAGATCGAGGCGCGCTACGCCAAGGCGCTCGGCCAGGCCGAGCTCGCCGAGAACAGCGTCGAGGGACGCATGCGCGAGGTCGAGCGCAGCTCGCTGGAGTTCGCCGGCACCTCTCGGCTCGAGCAGATCCGCGCCAGCATGTCGGGAGGTGCGCTGTCCGCACCGCCGAGCGCGACGGCGCCGCCACTGACCAGCGGCACGCCGGCGACCCCGGTGGCCGAGGGCGACGCCGAGAAGGCTTGACCTGCGGTGACCGTGTTCGAGCCCGACCGCAGGCTGGCCAAGCGGCTGACCCGTGAGGCGCGGCTCGCCGCGCAGGCCTCGGCGCACGCCCACGCCAAGCAGGTCCGGGCCGCACGTCGCGTCGAGCGCGCCCGGCTGAGGGCGCGCCGGGCACTGCCCTGGCAGGGCGGGACGGTGGTCGCCAGCACGGCGCTGGTGGTCGCCGGCGCCGGGCCGGACCAGGCTCTCGGCGTCGTCGGCCTGCTGGCTCTGGTCGCCGGTGTGCGCTCGGTCGCGGCCCTCCTCCGGCCGCCGCCGCAGGCCGTCCCCGCGCTGCCGCCGACTCCGCCGGTGGCGCCGCCGCCCGATCCGCGCAGCGCGGCCTGGCCGGCGGTCCGCCGACTGGAGGGAGTGCGCTACGAGCTCGTCCGGCTCATCCCGCTGGTCGCTCCGGTCGGTCGGGCGGTCGCCGACGAGGCGTGGCGCGCCGCGGGGGAGGCCGACGCCGCGCTGCGCTGGCAGGCGGCCCGGCTCGCCGCTGTCGAGCCGCACCGCGGCGCCGAGCCCGAGCTGATGCGCCCGCTCTACGCCGGCGTGCAGGCGCAGGAACGGCTGGTCGTGGCCGTCGCCGACCTGGTCGCGGCCAGCGCCGATCCGATGGCCACGCGCCGGCTTCAGGACGCCACCGACGCGCTGCACGGCCTGGCGCAGGGACTGCGCGAGGTCCGCTGACCCTCGCGCCTGCGGGCGGCAGGCGTGCTCCGCCTGCGCAGAGGGAAGGCGCTCGGCCATGACCGCACCCGCCGTCCCGTCCTCGACCGCTGCCCTGCCCGCAGGCGGCGCCATGCCGCTGCTCGGGTTCGGCACCTGGCAGATCACCGGCCCGGCGGCACAGCAGGCCACCGAGGCGGCCCTGGCCGCCGGCTACCGCCACGTCGACACCGCCACCGTCTACGGCAACGAGCGTGAGGTCGGCGCGGCGCTGCGCGCAGGCGGCGTCCCGGCGGACGAGGTCTTCGTGACGACCAAGTGCCCGCCGGAGAAGGCGGGCTCGGCCCGCGCCGTGCTGGAGGAGAGCCTGTCGCTGCTCGGGGTGGAACGCGTCGACCTGTGGCTCGTCCACGCCCCCGGCGGGGGCGTGCCGATGTGGGAGTCGTTCGTCGCGGCCCGCGAGGCCGGCCTTGTCCGCGACATCGGCGTCAGCAACTACAGCCTCCAGGCGCTCGACGAGTGCGAGCGCGCCACCGGGGTCATGCCCGCCGTCAACCAGATCCGGTGGAGCCCGCTGCTGTACGACGCGGCCGTCGAGCAGGGCCACCGCGACCGCGGCGTCGTCCTCGAGGGCTACAGCGCGCTGCGCGGCGGCACCCTCGACCACCCGGTCATCACCGGCCTCGCCGACCGCCTCGGCCGTACGCCCGCGCAGGTCATCGTGCGCTGGCACCTCGAGCACGGCACCGTCGTCATCCCGAAGTCGACCGACCCTGAGCGCATCCGCACGAACGCCGACGTCGACGCCTTCAGCCTGTCGCCGGACGACGTCGCGGCGCTGGACGCGCTGGGCGGGTAGCCGGCCCCCGCACCGCGCTCGTCCGCCCGCACCGACGTCCCGACGGCCCTCACGGCGCGGCCCGGACGGACGAGCGGCCGCACGCCGGGCCTCAGGGGCGGTACGACGTGCGGCCGAGCGGGCGCTCGCGGCGCAGCGGTGCCCGCACCCGGGCGGGTGAGGGGCCGAGCTGGTCGCGGGGGCACCAGTAGGTCAGCCGGGCGTACGGCGGGTCGCCCTGCTCGGCGGCCGCGATCCGCGTCCCGCAGCGCCGGCACGGCCGCCCGCTGCGCTCGAAGACCCAGTGCAGCTCGCGGGGGCGCAGCGAGCCGGTCGTCGACTGCTCCCAGCGGTCCCGGTTCGCGAGCATCAGCCGGCGGCCCCGGTCGACCAGAGCGGGCAGGTCGGGCACCTCGGCCACCCGCAGCCACGGCGTGAGCCCGCGCAGGAACAGCAGCTCGCAGCGGTAGAGGTTGCCGAGCCCGGCGAGGTTGCGCTGGTCGAGCAGGGCCAGGCCGATCTGCGCGTCGGGCTGTGCGCGCAGGCGCCGGACGGCCTCGTCGAGGTCCCAGTCCGGGCCGAGCAGGTCCGGTCCGAGGTGTCCCACGACCGCGTCCTCGTCGGCCGTGTCGAGCAGCTCCACGACGGGCAGCCGGTAGCCGACGGCCTGCCAGGACGCGGTCTCGAGCACGGCCCGCACCTGCCAGTCCGGACCGCCCGTCCACCGGTCCCCGGGGCGGTAGAGGTGCCAGGAGCCGTCCATCCGGAAGTGCGTGTGCAGGCTCAGACCGCCGGACAGGCGGGTCAGCAGGTGCTTGCCGCGCGGCACGACCTCGAGGACCGACCGTCCGGACAGGTCGGCCGTCGCCAGCTGCGGCACGCGGAAGTCGCTGCGCAGCAGCACGTCTCCCGCAAGGGCCTCGTGCAGCCGCTTGCCCGCCAGCCAGACGGTGTCGCCCTCAGGCACTGCAGCGCTCAGCCACGCGCGTAGCCCGGCCGGCCGGCCGTCCGCCGCGTCCGCGACCCGAACGACTCCTCGTTCACCCCGCGCCGCAGCCCCGGCCGGGTCGGCCGCTGCTCCAGCGTCGGGAAGGGGCCCGGCTGGCAGTGCGGGCACCACCAGGTCTCGCGGGCGTACGGCTGCCCCGTCACGCTGTCGCGGAACGCCACGGGCGTCGCGCAGCGGCGGCACGGGCGCTCGGCGCGGCCGTACACCCAGTGGGTCATCCCGCGCCGGGTGTCGCCGGTCGTCACCTGCCCCGGGTGCTCCAGCGAGTGGCGCATCATCCGCCGGGCGAGCCGCACGGCCGCCCGCAGGTCGACGGCGCGCACCGGCGTCCAGGGCGAGACCCCGCGCAGGTAGCAGGTCTCGACCGCCCACAGGTTGCCGATGCCGGCCAGGTTCCGCTGGTCGAGCAGCGCCTCGACCACCGGCCGGTCGGGGTCGGCGGACAGCCGGCGCACCGCCTCGTCCTCGTCCCAGCCCGGCCCCAGCACGTCGGGTCCGAGATGGCCCAGCACCCGGTGCTCGTCGGCCGTCCGCACGAGCTCGACCACCGGCATGCGCAGGGCGTACGCCGTCGGCCCGTCGGTGCGCAGCACCAGCCGCACGTCGTCGTCCAGGTCCTTCGGCAGCGCCTTGCCGGGGCCCACGACCTGCCACGCGCCGTCCATCTCGAAGTGCGTGTGCAGGGTGACGCCCTCCGAGAAGCGGGTGAGCATGTGCTTGCCGTAGGAGTCGAACGCGGTGACGGTCTGCCCCGACAGGTCGGCGGTCGCGTGCTGCGGCACCCGGAAGTCCGACGCCACGACGCTGCGCCCGACCAGCTGCTCGCGCAGGCGCCGGGCGGCCTTCCAGACGCTGTCCCCCTCCGGCACGGCCCCATCCTCCCCCCGGCCGCGCGGGACGCACCTGCCGGGAGACGATGGCCCGATGAGGGGGTGCTGGTGAGCGGCACCGCGCGCGACGTGCTGCGCGAGACCGTCGCCGTGGACCGGGCCGGGCTGCAGGGACGGGACGGGCTGCGGACGGCGCTGGGGGTCGGTCTGCCGCTGCTGGTCGGCATCGCCGTCGACCGCCCGCTCGACGGCCTGGCCGCCGCCGGCGGCGCCTTCGCCGCGGGCTTCGCGGTCTTCGCCTCCGGCTACCGCGCCCGGTTGAGCGCGGTGCTGCTCGCCACCGCGGGGGTGGCCGTGTCGACGTTCGTCGGCGCCGCCGTGGGCGAGGTGCTGTGGCTGTTCGCCGTCACGGCGGCGGTGTGGGGCTTCGTCGCCGGGATGCTCGTCAGCCTCGGCGTCGCCGCCGGCACGATCGGCGTGCAGTCGGTCATCGGGCTGCTCGTCATCACGCAGTACCCCATGCCGCTGGCCGACGGCCTCGGCCGGGCCGGGCTGGTGCTGCTCGGCGGCCTGGTGCAGGTGGTCCTGCTGCTGACGGCCTGGCCGCTGCGCCGCTCCCCGGCCGAGCGGTCGGCCCTCGCCGACGTCTACCGCTCGCTCGGGGCCTACGCCGCCGCGCTGCCGGCCGGCGTCGCCGAGCCGCCGGACCTGCAGCCGCTGGCGCAGGCGCGCCGGGCCCTGCGCGACCCCCAGCCGTTCCTGCGCGACGAGCACGCGCTGGTCTTCGCCGGGCTGCACGACCAGGCCGAGCAGGTGCGCACGACGCTCGCCGCGCTCGCCCTCGTGCGCGACCGGCTCCTCGGCTCCCCGACGCGGGCGGGCGCCGTCGCACAGCTGGACGCGCTGGCCGTCGAGGCGGCGTCGGTGCTCGACGAGATCGCCGCCGCCGCGCGCCTGCCCCGCTCGGCGGCCCGCATGGCGGCGCTGACCGCGGCCGGTCCGGAGGGCTCGCCCGAGCGCTGGCGCCGGCTCGGGCGCGCGGCCACCTCCCTGCGCGAGGCGGCCGCGGCTGCCGGTCCGGCGCAGGGCCACGTCGGCGCCTCCCTGGTCGGTGAGCTCGAGCGCCTCGCGACCACGCTGCTGGGCGAGCTCGAGGCGGTCGCGCGGCTGTCCCGCGCCACCTCGGGGCCGCTCCCGCAGCGCGTCCGGTCGCGCGCCTGGACCGACGCCGTCCCGACGCTGCGCGCCCACCTGACCCTGCGCTCGGCCGTGCTCCGGCATGCGCTGCGCCTGGCCGGCACGCTCGGCGTCGGCACCGCGCTGGCGGGCCAGCTGCCGTTCGAGCACCGCTACTGGCTGCCCCTGACCGCGCTGGTCGTGCTCAAGCCCGACTTCCGGTCCACCTTCACCCGCGGGATCGGCCGCGTCCTGGGGACGGCGGGAGGCGCCGTCGTCGCCTCGGGGGTGGTCGCCGCCCTGCAGCCCGGGCCGCTGCTGCTCACGCTGCTCGTCGTGCTGGCCGCCTGGGGCTGCTACACGGTCCTGTTCGCCAACTACGCGCTGTTCGGGCTGTGCGTGACGGCCTTCGTCGTGTTCCTGCTCGGCTTCGCCGGCCTGCCGGCGCTCAGCACCGTCGACGACCGCCTGCTCGCGACCGTGCTCGGCGGCGGGCTCGCCCTGCTGGCCTACGTCGTGTGGCCGACGTGGGAGCGCGTGCGCGTGGCCGAGCAGCTCGCCCGGCTGCTCGACGCGCAGGCCGGCTACGCCGCGAGGCTGCTCGAGCAGTACGCCGACCTGTCCTCGCCCGAGCAGTCCGGCCTCGAGGAGCTGCGGGCGTCGGCCCGGCTGGCCCGCAGCAACGCCGAGGCGTCCGTCGCCCGGGCGCTGGCCGAGCCCCCCGGACGGCCCCGGGGGATCAGCGCCGAGCAGGCGGCGGCGGTCGGATCGCACGCCCGGTCGTACGCCCTGGCCGCGCTCGCGCTGCACGCCCACCTGCCCGCAGCGCGCCCGGTCGCGGTGCGCCCGGCCCTGCTCGCCCTGGCCACGGAGCTGCGGGCGGCCCTCGGCGAGCTCGCCGCCGCGCTGCGCGAGGGCCGGCCGCCCGTGCCCGAGAACGGTCTGGCGCAGGCCCGGGAGCAGCTGCGGGAGGCGCTCGACGTCCGGGTGCGCGCCGATCCGACCACTGCGCTCGACGCCGCCGTCCTCGACGTCGAGACGGCCGCTGTGGTGGAGGCCGCGAACGCCGTCGCGGACGTCCTGCGCGGCCGCGCGGCGCGGGTCCCGCCCGGCTGACGGCAGTGCCCGCCGCGCCGGCTGCCAGACTTGTCGCTCCGGCACACATCGGCACGGGCAGATCTGGGGAACTGGGACGGATGAGAGCAGCACAGCGGTACGAGCAGGTCGTCATCAGCGGACTCGCGCACGTCGACGCGCCGCATGCCGTCACGTCGTCGGACATCGAGTCGCAGATGACGCGCACCTACGAGCGCCTGGGCATCGAACCGGGCCTGCTCGAGGGGCTGTCGGGCATCGCCGAGCGCCGCGTCTGGGACGCGGGGACCAAGCCCAGCACCGTCGCCGCCGCGGCCGGCGAGCTCGCCCTGGCCGACAGCGGCGTCGACCGGGCCGACATCGGCGCCCTGCTCAACACCTCCGTCTGCCGCGACTACCTCGAGCCGTCGACCGCGAGCCTGGCGCACGGGCTCATGGGCCTGCCGACCGAGGCCGTCAACTTCGACATCGGCAACGCCTGCCTGGGCTTCGTCAACGGGATGAACGTCGTCGCCGGCATGATCGAGCGCGGTGAGATCGAGCACGGCATCGTCGTCAACGGCGAGACGAGCCGCTTCACCATGGAGGCCACGATCGAGCGCCTGGCCTCCGAGGGCTGCGACGACACGATGTTCCGCGAGCAGTTCGCCACGCTGACGCTGGGCTCCGGCTCGGTCGCGATGGTGCTCTCGCGCGCCGACTCCCCCGAGCAGGGACGACGCTTCCTGGGCGGCCTGAGCCGCGCGGGCACGCAGCACGCGAACCTGTGCACCGGGGAGGTGCACGAGATGCGCACCGACACCAAGGGCCTGCTGCTGGCCGGGCTCGAGCTCGCCGCGCAGACCTGGAAGGAGGCGCTCAGCGCGTTCGACTGGGACTCCCAGGGTCACGACACCTACGTCGTGCACCAGGTGAGCAAGACGCACACCAAGGCGGTCTGCGACACCCTCGGCCTGGAGATCGAGCGGTTCCCGCTCATCTACCCGCACTTCGGCAACATCGGCCCGGCCGGCGTGCCGACCGTGCTGTCCAAGGCGGTGCAGGACGGCACCGTCACGGCCGGCGACAAGGTGATGCTGCTCGGCGTCGGCAGCGGCATCAACACCGCGGCCGCCGAGATCGCCTGGTGAGCTCGGCGCTCCCCGGGTTCCCCTTCGCCTCCTCCTCGACCGTCGTCGGCGGTCACCGGATGGCGTACGTCGACGAGGGCTCCGGCCCGCCCGTGGTGCTCGTGCACGGCAACCCGACCTGGTCGTTCTACTGGCGCGCGCTGCTGCGCGCCCTGCCGCCGCTGGGGCTGCGGGCGATCGCCCCGGACCACATCGGCATGGGGCGGTCGGAGAAGCCGTCGGTCGCCGACTACCCCCACACCCTGGCCCGGCGGGTCGCCGACTTCGGCGAGTTCGTCGACGGGCTCGGCCTGGACGCGCCCCTGTCGCTGGTCGTGCACGACTGGGGCGGCGCCATCGCGCTGGCCTGGGCCGTGGAGAACGTCGAGCGGGTCGACAAGCTGCTGGTCCTCAACACGGCGGCGTTCCCGATCCCGGCGGGCAAGGCCCTGCCGTGGCAGCTCACCGCCGCCCGGCTGCCCGTCGTCGGCGACGTCGCCGTGCGCCGGCTGAACGCCTTCAGCCGGGGCGCCCTCGTCATGGGCACCGCGCAGCGCTGGCTCGACCGGGAGGCGCGTACGGGGCTGGTGGCCCCGTACGACAGCCCGGAGCACCGCGTGTCGGTCGCGCAGTTCGTCAAGGACATCCCGCTCTCGCCGCACGACCCGGCGTACGGCGTGCTCGCCCGCACCGAGTCGCGGCTGCACCTGCTCGCGGACCGGCCCACCGCGGTCTGCTGGGGCATGCAGGACCCGGTCTTCGACGCCGAGATCCTGGAGCACCTGCTCACGCTGCTGCCGCAGGCCGAGGTCCACCGCTGGGCCGACGCCGGCCACTACGTCCTGGAGGACGTCCCCGAGCGGATCGTGCCCGTCGCCACCCGACTGCTCGCGCCGGCGTGAGCAGCGCTCCTCCTCCGGCCGGCGGGCCGGCGGGTGCTGCTGCCGGCCCGGTGGGTGCTGCCGGCGACCCGGTCGGTGAGCCGGAGGCGCTCGACGCGCTGCTCGCCACGCAGGCCCGCGCGCACCCCGGCCGCGTGGCGTTCGCCGTGCCGTCCGGTCCCGGCTCCCGCCGCTTCCGCACGTCGACCTACGCCGAGCTCGAGGCTCGCGTGGACCGCATCGCCGCCGGGCTGCGGCACGCCGGCGTACGAGCCGGGATGCGCACGGCGATGCTCGTGCCCCCGACCGCGGACTTCTTCGCGCTGTCGTTCGCGCTGTTCCGCCTGCGTGCGGTGCCGGTCCTCGTCGATCCCGGCATCGGCCGCGACAACGTCAAGGGGTGCCTGGCCCAGGCGGCTCCCGAGGCCTTCGTCGGCATCGCCAAGGCCCACCTCGCGCGCCGCCTGCTGGGCTGGGCGCCGGACGCACACGTCCTGGTCACCGCCGGCTCCGGACCGGCCCTGGGCGGCCGTCGCCTGAGGCGCGTCGAGCAGGACGGGGCGTGGCGCCTGCCGTTCGTCCCCGAGCCCCGACCCGACGGCTCGCCCGCCGTCATCGCGTTCACCAGCGGCAGCACCGGTGCGCCCAAGGGGGTGGAGCACGGCGAGTCGCAGCTGCGCGCGCAGGCACAGCTGCTGCGCGAGCTGTACTTCTCCGGCGACGCGGAGGTGAGCCTGTCCACCTTCCCGCCCTTCGCGCTGTACGGGCCGTCCCTGGGCGTGACGACGGTGGTCCCGCGGATGGACGCCACCCGCCCGGCCGACGTCGTCCCGGCCCGCGTCGTCGACGCGGCGAACCGCTTCGGCGCCACGGTGCTGTTCGGCTCCCCGGCGCTGCTCGACACCGTCAGCCGCGGCGGCGGCCGGATGCCGACGGTGCGCCGGGTGATCTCGGCGGGCGCACCCGTGCCGCGCCGGGTGCAGCGGCGCACGCTCGAGATGCTCCCGCCGGGGGCGGAGGTCTTCACGCCGTACGGCGCCACGGAGGCGCTGCCCGTCGCCTCGATCGGCAGCCAGGAGCTGCTGTCGCTGCCCGAGGCCGGCATCTGCGTCGGCCGTCCCGTGCCCGGCGTCGACGTCGCGCTGATCCGGGTGACCGACGAGCCGATCGAGCGCTTCTCGGACGACCTGCTCGTCGGACCCGGGGAGGTCGGCGAGGTGCTCGTGCGCGGCCCGGTGGTCAGCCCCGCCTACGCCGACCGGCCCGAGGCCACGGCGGCCGCCAAGCTGAGCTGGGACGGTCAGCCGGCCCACCGGATGGGCGACCTCGCGAGCTGGGACGACTCCGGCCGGTTGTGGTTCGCCGGTCGCAAGGCCCACGTGGTGCACACCGCCGACGGCCCGATGCACAGCGTGCCGTGCGAGGAGGTCTTCAACCTCCACCCGTCCGTGCGGCGGTCGGCGCTGGTCGGCGTCGGCCCCCGGGGCTCGGCCGAGCCGGTCCTGTGCGTGCAGCTCGAGCGCGGCGTGAAGGGCACGCCGGAGCTGACCGCCGAGCTGCTCGCACGAGGCGCCGCCGATCCGCGGACCGCGCCCATCCGGCGGGTGCTGTACAAGGCCGACTTCCCGGTCGACGTCCGCCACAACTCCAAGATCGACCGGCCGGCGCTCGGCATCTGGGCGGGAGGTCAGCCGTGAGGGTCCTGGTCACCGGCGGCGGCGGCTTCCTCGGCGGCGCGGTCGCCCGCGCGCTGCTCGCCCGCGGCGACGAGGTCGTCAGCGTCGCCCGCGGCGACTACCCCGCGCTGCGCGAGCTCGGCGCCTCCACCGTGCGCGGCGACCTCGCCGAGCCGGCCGTCGCGCTCACCGCGGCCGACGGGTGCGACGTCGTGGTGCACGTCGCTGCGAAGGCCGGCATCTGGGGGACGGCCTCGGAGTTCGAGCGCAGCAACGTCGAGGCCACGCTCAGCGTGCTGACGGCCTGCCGCGCGCTCGGTGTACGCCGGCTGGTGTTCACCAGCACCCCGAGCGTCGTGCACGCCGGCACCGACATCGCCGGCGGCGACGAGTCGCTGCCGTACGCCAGCTCCTTCTCCTCCGACTACCCCCGCACCAAGGCGATCGCCGAGCGCGCCGTCCGGGAGGCCGCCGACGACCAGCTCGGCACGGTCTCCCTGCGCCCCCACCTGGTGTGGGGCCCGGGCGACACGCAGCTCGTCCCGCGCATCGTCGGGCGGGCGCGCAGCGGGCGGCTGCGCTTCGTGGACGGCGGCGGCGCGCTGATCGACACGACGTACGTCGACGACGCCGTGGCCGCCCACCTGTGCGCCGTCGACCGGGTGGCGCCGGGAGCGGCCTGCTCGGGGCGGGCCTACTTCATCAGCTCCGCCGACCCGCGGCCGGTGCGCGAGGTCGTCAACGCGATCCTCGCCGCGGCGGGCCTGCCGCCCGAGACGCGCAGCGTGCCGCTGCCGGTCGCGGTCGCCGCCGGGGCGGCGGCCGAGGGGCTGTGGCGGGCGCTCCGCCGGTCGGACGAGCCGCCGATGACCCGCTTCCTGGCCCGGCAGCTGGCCACCAGCCACTGGTTCGACATCTCGGCGGCCCGGCGCGACCTGGGCTACGCGCCGCAGGTCGGCCTCGACGAGGGCTTCCGACGGCTGGCCGTCGCGCTGCGCGAGGCGGGCTGAGGGGCGGGCTCGGCGGCGGGAGTGGTGCTCCAGGTGGGGCTCGGTGGCGGGACGACCTCGCGGGGCTCGGCTCGGGGACGTGGCGATCCGGCGGGGCGTCCCAGCGCGCGTGATCCCCACCTCCTGACGCGGCCGCGCGGTCAGGAGTCGCGCGGAACGCTCGCTGCAACGCGGGCCCGGTCCTGGCGGGCCAGCCCGAGGTTGACCCCGGCCGCCGCGAGCACGCCGGCGGCGGCCAGGACGAACACCAGGGGCGTTCCGGAGCGGGCGGCGACGAGCCCGCCGACCACCGAGCCGACCCCGACGAAGACGTCGTAGAAGGCGGTCAGCGCACCGATGGCGGCGCCGCGCTGTGCGGCCGGCACGCGACCGGCCACGAGCGTGGCGAGCGCCGGGAACGGCAGGCAGTAGCCGAGCCCCACGACCGCAGCGGCCGTCGCGGCGACGCTCGTGCTCCCCGTCGACGCGATCACCAGCAGACCGGCGGCCATGGCCACCAGGCCGTACGGCAGTGTCCGCAGGATCCCGAGCCGCGCTGCCAGCGGGACGACGACCAGGCGGCCCAGCAGGACGGCCACCGAGAAGGCGGTCAGCGCGACGGCGCCACGACCGCCCTGGTCGTCGAGGTGCACGACGAGGAAGCCGACCATCGCGGCGTAGCCGAGGTTGCCCAGCCCGAGGGCGAGCCCGGGCACGGCGACCCCGGCGGGCAGCAGCGCCCGCAGACCGCTCGCCGGCTCGCCGAGGGCGGGCGCGTCCGGCATCCGCACGGTCAGCAGCAGCCCGACGAGCGCTGTGGCCACGACGACCAGGCCGACCGTGCGCAGACCGAGAGCCGCACCGACCAGCGGTCCGAGCGCGTACCCGCCCCAGATCCCGGCGCCGAGCAGTGACAGGGCCTGCGGGCGCCGGGCCGCCGGGGTGCGGTCGAGCACCCAGGCCGAGGCGGCGGTGTAGACGAGCGCGTCGGCCAGGCCGTGCAGCACCCGTCCCGCCACCAGACCCGGCACGGGGAGCGGGAGGCTGAACAGCGCACCGGCGGCCAGCGTCACGACCAGGCCGGCGCGCAGCGTCAGGACGCGCCCACCGCGGTCGGTGGCCCGTCCGGCGACGAGCCGGCCGGCGAGCGCGGCGAACGGGAAGACGCCGAGGACCAGTCCCAGCGCACCGCCGCTGCCGCCGGCGTCGCGGACGGCTGCGGGCAGCGCCGGGAGCGTCGCGCCGACACCGAGGAAGAACAGCAGCACGAGGGCGAGGACCGGCCAGGTCCGCGCGGCGCCGCGACCGTCCGCCCGCAGCGAGGGGGAGGCGGGCGCGGTCACGGGTGTCCATGGTGCCGGTCGGCGCGCGCCGCTGGCCCCGTCAGCCGGTGCGTCGTCGGCCACAGCACCACGACCGGCCTCGCTGCGCCCGCTGCTCGTCCGCGTCGCCGGTGCACGCCGCGCGCGTGCACGGCACGACGCCCGCGTCACGCCCGCAGCCGCAGCCCCCGCGGCGTCGGCCGGAAGCCCGCGGCTTCCAGCGCCAGCCCGAGCGGTGAGGTGAGCGCCGCCTCGCCGTCGGCCTTGGTGACCGTCATCCTGCCCAGCGCGCCGTCACGCACGGCGAGGGCCAGCGCGTCGACGGCGGGCGGCAGGCAGGAGTCGTCCGAGGAGAACGACAGCAGCGTCTTGCCGCCCCGCTCGACGTAGAGCACCAGGGCCCCGTCGACGAGCACCACCAGCGCGCCCGCCTTGCGGGCGGGCTTGTGCCCGGTCGCCTTCTCGCCGTCGGCGCCGTCCCGCTCCGGCCACGGCAGGGCGGCGCCGTACGGGTTGGCCGGGTCGGTCGCCGCCAGCACGACTGCGCGGGCCTCGTCGCGGCGCTGTCGCTGGCGCGCGGTCGCGACGTCCCAGCCGCCGGGCACCGGCGTCTCCCACAGCGGCTCGTCGGACGCGGGCCGAGCCGCTGCGAGGGCGCGCATGCGGTCGACCGCTCCGGGAGCGGCGAACTGCGCCGCGCCCAGGCCCTCCACGAAGTAGCCGCGCCGGACGCGCCCGGCTTCCTCGAAGGCCTTGAGGACCGTGTAGACGGCCGAGAAGCCGCCGGGCGCGCCCTCGGCGACCACCGCACCTCGGGTGACGACGCCGTGCCGGTCCAGCAGCGCCTCGGCGAGCGCGTGCGTGCGGCGGGTGGTGTCGGGGTCGCGCTCGGGCAGGCGCGACCACCGGCCCGCGACGTGCGGCGGCCCCGAGCGGGTGGGCATCACCGGTCGCCCGTAGCGCGAGCGCGGTCGCACCGGCGCGCGGGCGGCGCTGTGCGCCGTGCGTCCGGTCCCGAGCAGGGCGCGCAGCGGACCGAGGGTGTCGTTGGTGAGGTGACCGGCCCACACGAGCTCCCAGACGGCATCCGCCAGCGCGGCGTCGTCGACCGGTCCGGCGCCGCTGCGGCCGACGCGCTCGGACAGCTGGCGGAAGAACAGCGCCTGACCGCCGTCGAGGGTCTCCAGGACCGCGTCGTGCACGGGCGTCGAGGACAGCTCGCCGACCGGCGCGAGCAGCAGCTCGGCGCTGTCGGCGAGCTGCAGCGAGATCCACCCGTCGTTGCCCGGGAGCGAGCCGGCGCCCGCCCACAGCAGCTCGCCGGAGGCGGTCAGCTCGTCGAGCAGAGCGGGGGAGTAGCCCGTGACACGGGACGGCAGGACCAGCGTCTCCAGCGCGGAGGCCGGTACGGACGCGCCCTGGAGCTGCTCGACCGCCCGCAGGAGCGCGTCGGCGCCGCGCTCCGGCGGTACGGAGCGACTGCCGCTGCGCCCGCCGGCTCCGCTGTCCCGTCTCCCACCCGCAACGCCGTCCCTCCTCCCACCCGCCACGCTGTCTCTCCTCCCGCCCGCCACCCCTTGCCACTGCGGGAGGAAGCGTGCGAGTGCGTCCGGCGGGACCGGCTCCACCTCCTTGCGCAGCTTGGCCAGCGAGCGGCGGCGCAGTGACCGCAGCACCTCCGCGTCGCACCACTCCAGCCCCGTCCCGCCCGGGCGGAACTCGCCGTGCACGACGCGGCCGGACGCCGACAGCCGGGCCAGAGCGCCGTCGACCACGGCGATCCCCAGCCCGAAGCGCGCGGCGACGTCGGAGGGGTGGAACGGCCCGTGGGTGCGGGCGTAGCGGGAGACGAGGTCGCCGACCGGGTCCTTGACCGGCTCGAGGAACGCCTCGGCGACGCCGACGGGCAGGGCTGCTCCCAGGGCGTCGCGCAGCCGCCCGGCGTCCTCGACGGCGACCCACCGCTCCTGACCCGCGATGCGCACGCGCAGAGCGCGCCGGGCGCCCTCCAGCTCCACGAGCCAGGCCGGCTCGCCGCCCCGGGCCACGACCTCGGCGGTCGTGAGGTCGCCCAGCATCCGCAGGAGGTCGGCGACGCCCTCGAGGTCCTTGGCCCGCCGCTCGGGCGTGAGGCGCTGCACCTCGGCCTCCACCTCGGCGAGGGCGTCCGCGTCGATCAGCTCCCGCAGCTCGGCCTGCCCGAGCAGCTCGGCCAGCAGCGCGGAGTCGAGCGAGAGCGCCTGAGCCCGCCGTTCGGCCAGCGGGGCGTCGCCTTCGTACATGAACGCGCCGATGTAGCCGAACAGCAGGGAGCGGGCGAAGGGCGAGGGCTGCGAGGTCTCCACCTCGACCAGGCGCACGCGCCGGGCCTCGACGTCCTTCATCAGCCCGACCAGGCCCGGCACGTCGAAGACGTCCTGCAGCACCTCCCGCATCGTCTCGAGGACGACCGGGAAGCTGCCGTACTGCGACGCCACCGACAGCAGCTGCGCCGAGCGCTGCCGCTGCTGCCACAGCGGCGTGCGACGGGTGGGGTTGCGGCGCGGCAGCAGCAGCGCCCGCGCGGCGCACTCGCGGAAGCGGCTGGCGAACAGTGCGCTGCCGCCCACCTCAGCCTGCACCGCCGGCTCGACGTCGTCGGGCGCGAACACCGCCACCGACCCGTCCGGCGCCTCCTCCGTCTCGGGCAGGCGCAGCACGATCCCGTCGTCGGAGTGCATGGACTGCACGTCGACGCCGTAGCTCTCGCGCAGCCGGGCCGACAGCGCGAGCGCCCAGGGCTGGTTGACCTGTGCGCCGAACGGCGAGTGGATGGCGAGGCGCCAGTCGCCGAGCTCGTCGCGGAACCGCTCGACGAGGATCGTGCGGTCGTCGGGCAGGGTGCCGGTGGCCTCCCGCTGCTCGGCGAGGTAGGCGAGCAGGTTCGTGGCGGCGCTGGCGTCGAGCCCTGCCTCGGCCAGCCGGGCGTCGGCGCGCTCCGCGTCGAGCGACGACAGCTCGCGCAGGAAGGCGCCCAGCGCCCGCCCGAGCTCCACCGGCCGGCCCGGAGCGTCGCCGTGCCAGTACGGCATGCGGCCCGGCTGCCCGGGCGCCGGCGTCACGAGGACGCGGTCGTGGGTGATGTCCTCGATCCGCCAGGCGCTCGAGCCGAGCAGGAACACGTCGCCCACGCGCGACTCGTAGACCATCTCCTCGTCGAGCTCGCCGACGCGGCTCTGCTTCTCGCCCACCAGGAAGACGCCGAACATGCCGCGGTCGGGGATGGTGCCGCCGCTCGTGACGGCGAGGCGCTGCGCCCCCGGGCGTCCGGCGAGGACACCGGTGACCCGGTCCCAGGTGATCCGCGGGCGCAGCTCGGCGAAGTCGTCGCTCGGGTAGCGCCCGGACAGCATGTCGAGCACGGCCTCGAGAGCCGACTGCGGCAGCGCGGCGAAGGGCGCGGCCCGGCGGACCACCGCCGCGAGCCCGTCGACGGTCCAGGCGTCGAGCGCGCACATCGCCACGACCTGCTGGGCCAGCACGTCGAGCGGGTTGCGGGGGTAGGTCGTCGCCTCGATGCCGCCGTCGACCATCCGCTCGGCGACCACGGCGCACTGCACGAGGTCGCCGCGGTACTTCGGCATGATCACCCCGCGGCTGATCGCGCCGACCTGGTGGCCCGCGCGGCCGACGCGCTGCAGCCCGCTCGCGACGCTGGGCGGCGACTCCACCTGCACGACGAGGTCGACGGCGCCCATGTCGATGCCGAGCTCGAGGCTCGAGGTCGCGACGACGGCCGGCAGCCGACCGGACTTGAGGGCCTCCTCGATCTGCGCGCGCTGCTCGCGGGAGACCGAGCCGTGGTGGGCCCGGGCGATCTCGACCGTGCTGGCGTCGGCGGGAGTGCCGTTGCCCCAGGCGCTGCCGGTCCCGACGCCGCCCTGACCGGGGTGGGCGGCCGGGCCGCGGGCGAAGGAGGCGCCGAACGGCTTGACGCCGGAAGAGCCCGGCGGCCGGTCGAGGTCCACCGGCGGCGGGTCCGGTGCGCCGTACCGCCGCTCGGTCGCGATCTCGTTCAACCGGCTGGTCAGCCGCTCGGCGGTCCGGCGGCTGTTGCTGAACACGATGGTCGAGCGGTGCTGCTCGACGAGGTCGACGATGCGCTCCTCGACCGCCGGCCAGATCGACGCGCGCGGCTCCGCGCCCGCGGCCGACCCGCCGCGGACCGGGCCGGTCGACTCGCCGAGCGCGGCCATGTCCTCGACCGGGACGACGACCTGCACCTCGATGGTCTTGCTGCTCGGCGGCTGCACCACCACGACCTCGCGCGGACCGCCGAGGAAGCGCGCCACCTCGTCGATCGGCCGCACCGTCGCCGACAGCCCGATGCGCTGGGCGGGCCGCTCGAGCAGCTCGTCGAGGCGCTCCAGGGTCAGGGCCAGGTGCGCACCGCGCTTGGTGCCCGACACGGCGTGGACCTCGTCGACGATGACCGTCTGGACGCCGCGCAGCGACTCGCGGGCGGCGGACGTGAGCACCAGGAACAGCGACTCGGGTGTCGTGATGAAGACGTCGGGTGGCGTCTTGCCGAAGCGGCGCCGCTCGTCGGCCGGCGTGTCGCCGGAGCGCGTGCCGACGGCGATGTCCGGGACGGGGAGGTCGAGCCGCTGGGAGGCCTGCCGGATGCCGGTGAGCGGGGCGCGCAGGTTGCGCTCGACGTCGACGGCCAGCGCCTTGAGCGGGCTGACGTAGAGGACGCGGCAGCGTGACCGGGGCTCCTCCGGGACGGGGGTGGAGGCCAGCCGGTCCAGCGACCACAGGAACGCCGACAGCGTCTTGCCGCTGCCGGTCGGCGCCACGACCAGGGTGTCGCGGCCGGAGGAGATGGCGTCCCAGGCACCCTCCTGGGCCGCGGTCGGCGCCTCGAAGGCTCCCGTGAACCAGGCCCGCGTGGCGGGGGAGAAGCGGTCGAGCGCGGTCACGCTGCCATCCTCGTCCCCGCGGGCGAGGCGTGCCCGGTCAGCCGTGCTTGCGCAACCACGACCGCACGTACGAGCACTGCGGGTCGATCGCGAGGCCTTCGGACCGGGCCCAGTCCACCGCGGTCCGGGTGAGCCGGGCGGCGATGCCCCGGCCCTCGATCGGCGGGGGCACGATCGTGTGGGTCATCGCGACGCCGCCGTCCTCCCGCTCGTAGGTGAGGTAGGCGGTCAGGCCCTCGACCTGCGCCTCGAAGCGCGAGCGGTCGGGCAGGTGCACCACGTCGACGTCCATGCACGTGAGCCTCCCCTCGTCGGCGGCCGCCACGCACTGCTGCCGTCGGTGCGGCGGGTCAGGTGAGGTCGCGCTGCAGCGTCAGCCTGGCACCGACCCCCGACAGGACCAGGGCGTAGGCCACGAGCAGCAGCGCCCCGGCCCACACCGGCAGCAGCGTCCCCCGGGTCGTGGCCAGGTCGCCGAGCTGCAGCACCGCACTGGCGGCACCCCCCGGCGTCCACCTGCCCACCTCGGGGAGCAGCCCCACCAGCAGCTGCTCGACGACGAACGTCCACACCAGAGCCGCCACGACAGCCGCGATCTGGTTGCGGATCAGCGCTCCCACCCCCACGCCGATGGGTCCGTACAGCAGCAGGCACAGGCCGACCCCGAGCAGCACCTCGACCACGGTCCGGTCGAAGGTCAGCGTGTCGCCCCGGGCCGCGATGGTGACGGCGCTGACCGCGAGGGCGAAGACGACGGAGAGCAGCGCGAACACCAGGCCGGCGAGCGACACCGCGACGAGCTTGGCGGACAGCACGTGGGACCGGCGCGGGCTGACCAGGAAGGACGGCGTCGCCGTCCCGAAGCGGAACTCCTGCGTGAGGGTCAGTATCCCCAGGACGAGCACGAGCGTGTTGCCGGCGCTGGCGCTGGCCACGGCCCGGGCGAGCATCTGGGGGTCGTCCCGCTGCAGCGGCGCGTTCGGCATGCCGGCGGTGAGGATCGTCAGCAGGACGCTCAGGAGCACGAAGGCGAGGGTCGTCAGCAGCAGCCACCCGGGCAGCGCGACCGTGCGCATCTTGAGCAGCTCGGCGCGGACGAGGGCACTCACGTCCGGGCCTCGCCGGTCAGCTGGAAGAACACGTCCTCGAGGCCTCCGGCGGTGGGCGTCAGCCGGTGGAGGACGACCCCGTGCTGCGCGGCGAGCTCTCCCACGCGCTCAGGGGGCGCGTCGACCCTGACCTCGTCGGCGCTCGTCCATGACCCGGGCAGCCCGGCCCGCGTGAGCAGCTCGACCAGCCGGGCCGCGTCGGGGCTGCGCACGGTGGTGCCGGTGGCGGCACCTGCGCCGAGCTCGGCGAGCGTCCCCGTTCTCACGAGGCGGCCACGGGCGAGCACGAGGACGTCGTCGGCGGTCTGCTCGACCTCGGGCAGCACGTGGCTCGACACGAGGACCGTCCGTCCCTCGGCCGCCAGTCCGCGCAGGAAGGTGCGCAGCCAGCGGATGCCCTGCGGGTCCAGCCCGTTGGCGGGCTCGTCGAGGACCAGCACCGGAGGGTCGCCGAGCAGCGCGGCCGCGAGGCCGAGGCGCTGGCGCATGCCCAGGGAGAAGTCGCCGACCTTGCGGCGCGCCGCGTCGGTGAGCCCGACCAGCTCCAGCACCTCCTCGGGACGTCGGCGCGGGAGGCGGGCGGCCACGGCCAGCACCGCCAGGTGGTCGCGGGCACGGCGACCGGGGTGGAAGCCGGTGGCCTCGAGCAGGGTGCCCACCTGGCGCACGGGGTCCGTCAGCTCGGCGTAGGGACGGCCGTCGAAGCTCGCCGTGCCGGAGGTGGGGCGGACCAGTCCGAGCAGCATGCGCAGCGACGTCGTCTTGCCGGCGCCGTTGGGACCGAGGAAGCCGGTGACGCGGCCGGGGCGGACGGTGGCGGACAGGTCCTCGACGGCCGTCGTCTCGCCGAAGCGCTTGGTGAGGTGGTCGAAGACCAGGGTCGTGCTCATCGACCCACCGTAGGGGCCGGTGCACGCGTTTTCCGGGAACCGGGTGCCTACTGTGGACGGGTGCGACTGACCGAGTTCTGGCGGCGGATGGACGCGCGTTTCGGGGCGTCGTACGCCCGCAGCTACGCCGCCGACCAGGTGCTGTCGACGCTGGGCAGCCGCACGGTGCTGCAGGCGCTGGCCGAGGGCGAGGACGCCAAGCACGTGTGGCACGCGGTCTGCGACGCCACGAACGCCCCGGCCTCGGAGCGCTGACAGGGGGTCCGGCGTGTCGCGCCGCTCGAACGCCTGTTCGGTCTACCGTCGACCTCGTCCGGGTGTCCACAGGTGCGCCGGCGGTCCTGGCGGACTGTCGGACCCCGCTCCTAGCGTCACCGCCGATCGGACCGCAGCCACGGGCCGCCCCTGACCGGGTGCTCGTCGACCACTGGAGAAGCACATGGCAGGACCGGACCGCGCGAAGGCCCTCGAGATGGCGCTCGCGCAGATCGACAAGAGCTTCGGCAAGGGCTCGGTGATGCGGCTCGGTGACGAGGTGCGCGTCCCGATCGGCGTCATCCCGACCGGTTCCCTGTCCCTCGACGTGGCGCTCGGCATCGGCGGCCTGCCCCGCGGGCGCGTCGTCGAGATATACGGACCGGAGTCGTCGGGGAAGACCACGGTCGCGCTGCACGCGGTGGCCAACGCCCAGGCTGCCGGTGGCATCGCGGCGTTCATCGACGCCGAGCACGCCCTCGATCCTGACTACGCCAAGAAGCTCGGCGTCGACACCGACGCCCTGCTCGTCTCGCAGCCCGACACCGGGGAGCAGGCGCTCGAGATCGCGGACATGCTGGTGCGGTCCGGCGCCCTCGACATCATCGTCATCGACTCCGTCGCGGCGCTCGTGCCCCGCGCCGAGATCGAGGGCGAGATGGGCGACAGCCACGTCGGTCTGCAGGCCCGGCTGATGAGCCAGGCGCTGCGCAAGATGACCGGCGCACTGGCCAACACCGGAACGACAGCGATCTTCATCAACCAGTTGCGTGAGAAGATCGGCGTGATGTTCGGCTGCTTCAGCTACGGCACCCGCGTCACGTTGGCCGACGGCACTCAGGAGAAGATCGGCAAGATCGTCAACCAGAAGCTGCCGGTGGAGGTCCTGTCCTACGACCCGGACGCGGGCGCGATGGTGCCGCGCAAGGTCGTCAACTGGTTCGACAACGGCGTGACGGATCAGTTCCTCCAGATCACCGTGGCTCGACCCGGCGGCAACGGACGCGCGCAGATGGGTGTGACCGCCAACCACCAGATCCGCACTCCCGGAGGGTGGCGCGAGGCGGGCGAGCTGATTCCCGGCGACCGGGTCATGCTGGCCCAGTCCCACCGCCTCAGCCCACAGCAGTGGCAGGTCG
>CADCUB010000159.1 GCA_902805775.1 uncultured Frankineae bacterium
CGGACCATCGGCGCGGACAGCTCGATGCCGGTACCGGGGGTGTCGTAGCGACGAGCGGCTTCCTCGTCCCAGATCTCCTCCTGCCGCACGGGGGACACCGTCGCACCACAGCCGCAGCGCGTCCACGTGTCCGCCCACGACGACCGGCCTTGCGTGCGCACTCAGCGTCTGTAGCTGTCCAGGGTGTCGACGACGTGCTCGGCCAGCACCGAGGGGGTGGCGACTGCACCGTCGAGCGCGAGGTCGCACGGAAGGTGTCGGCGGCCGCGCTCGAACCGGTCGTGGTCTGCTCGCAGGAAGTCCGGGTCTCTCGAGAGCCCCCGTGCCGAGTCCTGCAGAGCCCGCTCGAGCGCGATCGCGTAGCGCGTCACGAGCACCACGGTGAGGACCGCGACGTCGCCCGGGACGCACCGCATCAGCAGGTCGAGCTCCGCAGGCGTGCTCGGTCCTTCGGCGACCACCGTCCGGACCGCCGTGGCGAGCCAGGCTCCGACGAGCTGCGCGTGGACCTCGTGGACCCAGTCCCAGTCCACGGTGGGCTGCGCCATCTCGGCCACGGTGTCCAGTCCCACGACAGCGACCGACTCGCCGCGCTCACGCAGGCGCCGGCCGACTTCGCCGGCGAGCGTGCTCTTGCCGGCGGCGATCGGACCGACGATGACGACGAGCCGAGGCCGACCAGGAGCCGTCATCCCAGGCCGGTCCAGGACGGCTGCTGCAGGCCGCACATCAGCCAGGCGCCGGCCGGCCGGCGGACTCGACGCGCCGGCGCGCGAGGAAGACCAGCTCCTGACCGGGACGGTCCGGTGCGCCACGGACGTCGACCAGCTCGTAGCCGTTGGCATGCAGGTCCTGTTCGACCTCGAGCCGCTCGCGGAAGCGGAGTCTCGAGCTCGAGGTCAGCGTCGCGCCGTCGGACGCGAACCTCCAGGTCCAACGGAAGCTGACCAGCGGCCACTCGACGGCGGTCACCTCGACCCAGCTCTCGACCTCGCCCGTACCAGGGACGTCGTGCACCTGGCGGGTCGCTGCTCTCGTCCACTGCTCCCACGCCCGGGCCGCCGGGTCTCGGGTCTCGAAGGCCAGGTGCCCACCGGGCTGCAGGCAGGCATGGATCCCCTGCAGCGTCGCCGCCCACTGCCCAGGGTCGCTGATCGCCTGGGCCGTGTTCCCGGTCATCAGAGCGAGGTCGCGGTCCGTGACGGTCATCGACGTCGCGTCACCGTCGACCCACACGACCTGATCGGCGCCGGCCTTGCCCCGCGCCACCGCCAAGGACGCCCGAGCCGGGTCGACCCCGATGACGTCGAGGCCACGCGCAGCGAGGGAGAGCGCGAGGCTGCCGGTGCCGCATCCGACGTCGAGCACTCGACACGCTCCGAGCTCGACCACGAGATCCACGTAGGCCCCGAGGTCGCCGCGATCAGGGACCAGAGCGTCGTACAGCGCTGCCAGCCGCGGATGCCCGAACTCCGCGTCCACCACGAACACAGCCAAGCACCTGCACGACCCACGACGGGGGTCAAGGCGGTGCAGTTGCCGGCGACGGATCGTCCTGTGGCTGCAGGCATGACCTCGAGTACAGGGACCCGGTCCGACGTGGGCTCAGTCCATCTCGGCGCGTCCGCCACCGGCTGCCGGGAGGGCGGCGGGGGCCGCTAGTGCCGCGGCCAGCTGGCGACGCGACCTGATCCCGAGCTTGCGGAAGGCGTTGGTCAGGTGCGTCTCGACCGTCTTGGGTGTCACGAACAGGTCCTGCGCGATGCGCAGGTTGGACAGGCCGGCCGCTGCCATCTCGGCGATCCGCCGTTCCGACGGCGTCAGCGCTGCTGCACCGCTCAGCGCCGCCCGGCGGGGTCGAGCCCCGGTGGCCCGCAGTTCGTCCCGGGCCAGCTTCGCGAGTGCCCAGGCACCGCAGGCGTCGGCCAGCTCCAGCCCCGTCCTGAGCCGGGACTGCGCAGGGCCGTCGTCGCCAGCTCTGCGCCGCGCAGCGCCGAGGGCGACCAGCGCGTGGGCGTGCTCGAGGGCGCAGGGCCCGCCGCGGACGAGGGACGCCGCCTCCTCCAGCTGCTCGGCCCCACCCTGACCGAGGGCCGCGGCGGTTCGCAGAGCCCGCGACAGCGCGCTGGGGACGCCGTGGGCTCGGCAGCGTTCGAGCTCCTGCTCGAGCAACCGGGCTGCTCGCAGCGGTTCGTCGAGCGCAGAGGCGGCACGCGCAGCAGCAGGGCGCCACGCCACGAGGCCGGAGTGGTCGATGCCGAAGCACGCGAGGTGGCGGCCGGCGTCGGTGGCGGCTCGCAGGGCGGCACTGGGGTCGCCTGCTGCGAGCGCGACCTCGGCCCGGGCAGCCAGCAGGACGGCGTGGTCCATCCGCTCCTGGGACGTCGGTCCCGGGAGGAGGAGCGCCGCTGATGCGGCCGCCACCTCACCCCGTTCCAGGCGCACCCGTGCCGTGAGTGCCTGGATCCAGACCACGCCGCCCTGCCGGCTCTCCTGACTGGCCCGCAGGGACTGCTCGAGGTCGTCGAGCGCTGCGGTCAGCGCCCCGCGGCGGTAGCGGCACATCGCCCGCTGGTAGCTGGCGTTGGCGTACATCAGGACCGAGCCGCGGCGCTGAGCCTCCGCCAGGGCCGCCTCGGCCATCTGCTGGGCGGTGTCGACATCGTCGACCGCGACGAGCGCGTGGACGAGCATCCCCATCGCTGTGCCGTGCGTGTCGGCGTCGACCAGTGGGTCGACCCGCGTCGCGGAGTCTGCGAGTGCCCGGACCTGGGCTGCCGATCCACCTCCCAGGGCCGCGCGCAGCGCGAGGTGCGCCAGGAGGCAGGGATCCTCGGGCAGGCGCCGGGCCGGGGCAGCAGCGGCGGCGATCACCGGGGCGAGCAGGGCCCGCGTACGCCCGCGCAGCTGCACCTGGAAGGTGGCGGCGGTCAGGTACTGCCCGAGGATCCGTTCGTAGGACGGGTCCTGCGGCCCCAGGTCGGTGAGCACCAGGTCGAACGCCTGGGCGGCTCCGAGGTGGTCGCTGCGGGCGAAGCGCGCGCTCGCCAGCACCGTGTGCGCCGCCGCACGCGCGGCCGGGTCGGTGGCGACGGCGAGGGCGGCCTCGATGCTGGCCTCCGCCCCGTCGTCGCAGCATGCGACCTGCACGGTGGCCAGCTGCAGGAGAGCGCCCAGTCGTTCCGAGGGCTCCGGTGGTTCAGCGAGAGCGCGGTGCAGCAGCCGCAGCGCGGCTCGCGGGTCGCCTTGTGCCAGCACGACGCGTGCTGCATCGCGCAGCGTCCGGACGGTCTCCGCTCGACCGTCCGGCCGAGTCAGCAGCAGGTGCGCGGCGACCTCGACGGCCGGTCGCCCGTCGGAGGCCAGCAACTCGGCGGCGGCCTGGTGGGCTCGGGCGCAGGCGAAGGGCGACAGGTCGGTGTAGACGACCCGCGCGATGAGCGGATGGGTGAAGCGCAGTGGCTCGCCCGGCTCCAGGATGTGGCTGGCGGCGAGCACGTCGGCCGCCCGTTCGGCGGTCGTCGGGTCGACGTCCGCCAGCCGAGCGGCCCAGCGCAGCGCAGCGCCGTCGCCGAGGACGGCGACGGCGGCAGCGAGGCTGCGGGCCGGCTCCCCCAGGCGTCGCAGCCGAGTGAGCACCGCCTCGAGGACCGGGCGCGGGACCAGCCGCTCGACCTCGGGCACCGACCGGACCGCCGTCGGAGTCCGGTTCGCCTTGAGGGTGCGGGTCAGCTCGGAGACGAGGAACGGGTTGCCGCCGGTCACCCGGGCACAGGCTGAGACGAACTCCGGCTCAGCGCTCCCCAGCTCGTCGGTCACCATCGTCTCGACGCCGCGCAGGGTCAGTGCCGCCGGCATGAGCACCTGGCGCTCCCGGTGGTCACGCACCCACTCGAGCACGTCGCCGCCGACAGGCTCCTCGCCCGTCCGCACGGCCAGCAGGATGGTGACGGGCAGCTCGTGCACGCGCGCCGCGAGGTGCGCCAGGAAGGCGGACGAGGGCCCGTCCGTCCACTGGACGTCGTCGACCGCCAGCAGCAGCGGCCGGACCGGGGTACCGCTCGTCAGGTGGACGGTCAACCAGTACAAGCCGCGCAGCACTGAGTGACGGTCCTCCGGGCGCGGTGCTGACGGGTCGACCACTCCGGCCGCGAGCGCCGCCTGCCCAGCGAGCAGTCGGCCTCGCTCCTCCGGCGCGGCTGTGCGGACGGGACCGGTGAGCAGCCGGGCGGCGACTGCCCACGGCACGCCCTGCTCCCGTTCGAGCGCGCGGGTGGCCACCACCCCCATCCCTGCGCTGCGGGCCAGGACGGTGGCCTCGCGCAGCAGCCGCGTCTTGCCGATCCCGGCCGGGCCCTCGACGACGACCAGCTCACCCCCGCCGCAGCCGGCGCGCTGCAACGCGCGCTGCAGCACGTCGAGCTCCTGGTCCCGCTCGTGCAGCGGCTCCGCCGTCCGTGTCGTGGTCGTGCTGCCGGCCTCGCTGCGGCTCGCGGTCCCGACCACGTCGCAGACGATGCCACCCGCAGGCCCGGTGGGCAGGCGAACCTCGGGGTGTGTACCGCAGCCGGCACAGCGGCCTGACCACGCCTGCCGTTCCGTCCCTGGTGTCGGAGCCAGCTCCTCCGCGCGGTGTTCGTGTCTCCGCGTACGCGGGGGACGGCGGCGCGTCCGCCGATGACGGCAGCGCCACGTGCCCTGGGAGGCGCTGCCACAGGGGTGCTGCCGGTGTCGTGGCGCAGGTCGCGCCGCGGCGCGGGGTGCTCACCACGCCGGGAGCAGGCCGTGGGACCAGGGGTGACCGGAGCCAAACCTCAGGGTTTGCCCGTGAAGCTCAGGGGGGCCAGGCGACGGAGTCCGCGCACACGATGGCACCCGCGAGACATCCGACCGATGTCGCCACCCACGCCGCGTCAGCGGCAGCAGGGGTGGACGTGCAGGTGCGACGACGGTGAAGGGCTTCCATGAGGGCGAGCAGTCGAACAGCGACGGCGGTGGCGGCAGCTGCCCTGGTCGGGGCAGCAGCTCTGCCCCCGGCGTCCGCGCAGGAGACGCCGGAGGGCACGCTGACACCGAACCTGCTGTGCCTGCACTACAACCCCGAGACGGGGAACGTCCAGGGGCTGTTCGGCGCCCACTCGACGTACCCGGGCAAGCAGGTCCCTCTCCCGGGCACGGTGGACAACTTCTTCCGTCCGTCGCCGCTCGACCGCGGTCAGGCGTACGTCTTCGACCCCGGCTCGAGCGATCGCTTCGTGATCAACTGGAACCCGGAGTCGACGCCGATCCTGACGTGGGTCCTCCACGGCAACCGCCTGGAGGTGTCGATGGACTCAGCCCCGAGGTGCCTGAGCGGGCCGAGCTGGCGTCATGCGTGGACCTCGTCGCAGCTGTACCAGCGCGACGACGTGGTCACGCACGGCGGCTCGGCGTGGATCGCCTCGGCCACCTCGACGAAGGGCGAGGAGCCGTCGGCCGCCTCGACCGCCTGGCAGCTGTTCGCGGACGGCTCGCCGGGAGACACCGGCCCGGCCGGGCCGGTCGGACAGCAGGGGCCGGCGGGCCCGACCGGCGACACCGGGCCGGCCGGGCCGCAGGGCGCCCAGGGACCGCAGGGACCGCAGGGGCCGACCGGCCCCCAGGGCCCGGCAGGCGTGGCGCCGCCCAGCCCCGCCGTGTCGGGCACCGTGCAGTTCGACCAGCGCGGCGCCGTGACCATCGACGACTCCCGCGTCACGACCGGCAGCCTGGTCGTGCTGCAGTACGTCGGAGGTGAGCAGCGCGCCCTCCCGACGAACGTCGTGAGCGTGGTGGCGGGCCGCTTCAGCGCCACCGGTCATCCCGGAGCCGCGTTCCGCTACGTCGTCCACCCCGCCGCATGAGGCGCGGCCGCCTGCTGGCCGTGCCGGTGATGCTGGCCACGGTCCTCGCGTCGACGTCGGCCAGCGCGGCACCGCTCGACCCCGTGGGCACCTGGGACTCCGCCACGACCTACCCGCAGGGGTCGGTCGTGGCCTACGAAGACCGTTCCTGGGTGGCGGACGCTGCCACCAGCGCCGGTCAGGAGCCCGGCAGCGGCCGGAGCTGGGTCGCGCTCACCGAGCACGGCGCGGACGGAGCGCCCGGCCCGGAAGGTCCGGTCGGCTCCGACGGCGCCGCAGGTCCCCAGGGGAGCCCCGGGCCCTCCGGCCCGCAGGGCCCCGCCGGCGCCAGGGGACCGTCCGGTCCCGCCGGCCCAGTGGGGCCTGCCGCGGTCTCCACCGCGACGACGGGACACGCACGGTTGGACGGACGGGGACGCGCGTCCGTCCGCGTCGCAGGGCTGAGGACCGGCGACCTCGTGCTGCTCCAGTACGCCGATGCTGCGACGCGGCCCTCCCTGCACCTCCGACTCGTGTCGACGACGAACGGCGGCTTCGTCGCCGCTGGGACACCCGGCGTGCGGTTCGGCTTCGTACGCATCCCGGCCGGCGGTTGACCTGAGGACAACACCGGTCCGGGCAGGGCGAGCGCGTTGCGGCAAGGGCCGTTCGAGGACGACCACCGGAGGAAGGCGATGACCAGCACCGAGGGCAGCCGGCACCCCTGGCCGCAGCCGCAGAGGACGAGCGGGACCGTGGCGGCGCTCAGGCGCGCGAGTT
>CADCUB010000160.1 GCA_902805775.1 uncultured Frankineae bacterium
CGCCGCAGCGCCGACCTCGCCGGGCAGGTCGCCGACGTCGCCGGCGCCGCCCTCGGCGTCCTCGCCGGGTCGCTGACCGCCGCGGCCGCCGAGCGCGACCGCGCCGCCACCGCCCGCACCCTGCACGAGGACGAGCTGGCCCGGGTCCGCAGCCGCACGCGGGAGCTGGCGAGCGAGCTGGAGCAGCTCACCGTCGCCGTCCACCGCGACGAGGTCGCCCGTGCGGAGCAGCGGCTGCGCATCACCGCGCTCGAGGAGCGGTCGCTGGCCGAGTGGGGCGTGCCGGTCGACGAGCTGCTCGCGGTGTACGGCCCCGACGCCCCCGTGCCGGCCGGGCAGCCGGACGGCGCCGACGACGGGGAGCCCGAGCAGGTCCCGTACGACCGCGCTGCCCAGCAGGCACGTGCCGTCGCCGCCGAGCGGGCGCTCGCGCGGCTGGGCCGGATCAACCCCCTGGCGCTCGAGGAGTACGCCGCGCTGGAGGAGCGCGCGGCGTTCCTGACGACCCAGCTCGAGGACCTGCGGTCCACCCGTCGCGACCTGCTCGGCATCGTCCGCGACGTCGACGCGCGCATCTCCGAGGTGTTCGCCGCGGCCTTCGAGGACACCGCGCGCGAGTTCGTCCACGTCTTCGCGACGCTGTTCCCCGGCGGCGAGGGCCGGCTCGTGCTCACCGACCCCGACGACCCGCTGACGTCCGGCATCGAGGTGCTCGCACGACCGGCCGGCAAGCGGGTCTCCCGGCTGTCGCTGCTGTCCGGCGGGGAGCGGTCCCTGACCGCCATCGCCTTCCTGGTCGCGCTGTTCCGGGCGCGGCCCTCGCCCTTCTACGTCCTGGACGAGGTCGAGGCGGCGCTCGACGACCGCAACCTCGGCCGCCTGCTCGAGCTGCTCAGCGAGCTGCGCGAGACCAGCCAGCTGCTGGTGATCACGCACCAGAAGCGCACGATGGAGATCGCCGACGCGCTGTACGGCGTGACCATGCGCGGTGACGGGATCTCGACGGTCGTCAGCCAGCGGCTGCGCGAGCGCGTGCCCGCCTGAGCGCGCCCTCCTCAGGCGCGATCATGGGCGTGTTACACGTTTCGGGAGCCTGCGCACGCTCAGCCCGCGTGACACGAGTCCGTGATCGCCGGTGAGGGCGCGGCGGGTCACGGCGCGCACACGTCCGCCAGCAGCCGCTCCAGCAGCGCCACACCCCGGGGCCCCGGCCGCACCGTCACCGACAGCGGCTCGCCGCCACCGCGCCGGGCGACGTACGGGAAGTCGTAGCTGCGCTTGCTCTCGATCAGCGCGTGGGCGTCGCACCGGCTCGCGGTGACGGTCACCGGGACCTGCGCACCGCCGGAGGTCGCCGTCACCGGCAGGGCGGCGCCCGGACGGAGCGTGAAGACCACCGTCCCCTCCACCGCGTCGACCGTCACCGGCGCGCCGTCGCCCGTCCCGCGCACGACGAGCCGGCCCGAGGCGACGTCCCCCCGCCGGCGCCAGGAGCCGTCGTCGAACGCGACCTCCACCGCCTCGCCGAGGGCCCGCAGGTCGCACTCGCGCCGGTGCAGGCGGGGGAGCAGCGGGTCGTCGTCGGGGACGGCCAGCTCGGCCTCCCGCAGGCCGTCCGCCGTGCGGTGGCCGACGACGACCGTGCTCGCTCCGTCCCGACCGCACACCGCCGTGCCGTACTCGACCGGGAACGCCAGCCGCCGCCCGGGCCGCACGACGTCGGTCCGGGCCGTGGGCGCGACCTGCGTCCAGCCCGCTGCCCGCAGCTGCAGCCGGACCACCTCGACCGGCGTCTGGCCGTCGTTGGTGAGCACCACCTGCAGCAGGTGGCGGTTCTCGTTGTCGCGCGACTGCTCCAGCGCCACCCGCAGCTCCGGCAGCGGCGCCGCTCCCGGCGACCCGCCGCAGCCGGCGGCCAGCAGCAGCAGCACTGCGGCGGCCCGCCGGGCCGGGTGCCGATCCCCCACGGACCGCAGCCAAGCACGCTGGTAGACCTGTCGCCGTGGGAGACCTCCTCGGCCTGCTGGTCGCCGTCCTCGTCCTGACCGTCGTCACGGTCGTCGCCCTGGTCAGCGGCCGAGGCCCCCGGCGGACACCGCGGGCGCCCGGCGCCTCGTCGACCCGGGTGGGCGCGCCGCGTCCGGGCGTCGACTACTCACCGGGCACCGGCGACGACGCGGAGCTGCCGCGCGACACCCCCCTGCGCAACGTCGACGTCGTCGACCTGCCCGCGGACGCCCACCTGCTCGACGACGACACCGAGGTCGTCGGTCCCGTCCTCGAGGTGCCGGCGCCGACGGCGGGGCGGCTACACCGCCTGCGGGCGCGCCTGTCGCGGTCGCAGTCGACGCTGGGCCGCGGGCTGTTCGCGCTGCTGTCCCGGGACGTCCTCGACGAGGACACCTGGGAGGAGGTCGAGGACACGCTGCTGTCGGCCGACATGGGCGTGGCCGCGACCACCGAGCTCGTCACGCGGCTGCGGACGAGGGTGCGCGTGGACGGCGTACGCAGCATCAGCGAGCTGCGGCCGCTGCTGCGCGAGGAGCTCGTCCGCGCGATCGGCTCCGACACCGACCGCACCCTGCGGACCCTGCCGCACGAGGACGGCACCCCGGCCGTGGTGCTGGTCGTGGGGGTCAACGGCACCGGCAAGACGACCACCTGCGGCAAGCTCGCCCGCGTCCTCGTGGCCGACGGGCGCTCGGTGGTGCTCGGTGCGGCCGACACCTTCCGCGCCGCCGCCGCGGACCAGCTGCAGACCTGGGGCGAGCGCGTGGGCGCCACGACGGTGCGCGGCCCCGAGGGCGGCGACCCGGCCAGCGTCGCCTTCGACGCCGTCGCGCGCGGCCGCGAGGACGGCGTCGACACCGTGCTCATCGACACCGCGGGCCGGCTGCACACCAAGACCGGCCTGATGGACGAGCTCGGCAAGGTCAAGCGGGTGGTGGAGAAGCACGGCCCGGTCGACGAGACGCTGCTGGTGCTCGACGCCACCACCGGCCAGAACGGCGTCGTGCAGGCCCGCGTGTTCACGCAGGCGGTGACCGTCACCGGCATCGTGCTGACCAAGCTGGACGGCACGGCCAAGGGCGGCATCGTCGTGGCCGTGCAGCGCGAGCTCGGCATCCCGGTCAAGCTGGTCGGCCTGGGCGAGGGCCCGGACGACCTGGCGCCGTTCGAGCCCGAGGCGTTCGCCGACGCCCTGCTCGGCGACGAGATCGCCCTGTAGCCCCGCGGCGGGCGACTGCAGCACCGGCGGGCAGCGGGTGGCGGTACTGGCCGGGCGGCCGGTCAGGCTGCGCCGGGGCGGCGGTGCACCCGTACGCACCAGTCGGCGTCGTCGCGCCACGGGTCGCGGTCCCAGGTGCTCCAGCGGTCGACCGGCTCGAGGCCGGCGGCCGCGGCGAGCCGGTCGTACGCCGACGCGCCCATCCGGTCGGTGCGCCAGCCGCTGACCAGCAGGCCGCCCGGCCGCAGGTGCGCCGCCAGCCGCCGCAGCACCTCCTGCTCGGTGCCCTCGGCCAGGAAGACGACGACGTTGCCGGCGGCCACGACCAGGTCGAAGCGCTCGCCCAGCTCCAGCACGCTCAGGTCGGCCTCGTGCCACCGCACCGCGGACGAGCGGCGCGCCACCTCGAGCATCGAGGCGTCGTCGTCCACCCCGACGACGTCGTAGCCCCGGCGGGCCAGCTCGACCGCCACCCGACCGGTGCCGCACCCGGCGTCGAGCACGCGCGCACCCGGCGGCACCAGCGCCGCGACGTGGGCGGCCTCGCCGTGGACGTCGACGCCGGAGGCCGCCAGCTCGTGGAACACCGCGTCGTACGACGCTCCGCGCCCGCCGCCGGTCTCCTCCAGCCACCTGCTCATGCACGCACAGTAGGCACGTCACGGCCGCGAAACACCGCCCGCTCGACCGTCACGTCGGCGAAACACGGCCTGCACCGCAGGCGAAACACCCCGTCGGCACCCTCGAGGTCGTCCCCGCTACCGAGGAGAAGCATGGAAACGGTCGTCAACGGCGCGAACACCGGATGGGTGTTGATCTGCGCCGCCCTGGTCATGCTCATGACCCCAGGGCTCGCGTTCTTCTACGGCGGCATGAGCCGGTCCAAGAGCGTCCTGAACATGCTCATGATGAGCTTCACGGCGCTCGGGATCGTCAGCGTGCTGTGGGTCCTGTACGGCTACGCCATCGCCTTCGGCACCAGCCGAGGGGGCCTGTTCGGCTGGAGCTCGGGCCTGGTCGGGCTCGGCGACATCGTCGACGGCGTGACCCTCGACCAGGCCGAGGACGGGGTCGTCCACACCTTCGGCCTGCCCGACCTGGCGTTCTCGGGCTTCCAGGTGATGTTCGCCGTCATCACGGTGGCGCTCATCAGCGGTGCGGTCGCCGACCGCATGAAGTTCGGCTCGTGGGTCGCCTTCACCGTGCTGTGGTCGACGCTGGTCTACTTCCCGGTCGCCCACTGGGTCTTCGCCTTCGGCGTCGCGGAGGAGGACGGCCAGGGCGCCGGCGCCTCGGCGGGCCTGTTCGCCGCCGACAGCGGCGGCTGGATCGTCAACCGCCTCGGCGCGCTCGACTTCGCCGGCGGCACCGCCGTGCACATCAACGCCGGGGCCGCCGCCCTCGCACTGGTCCTGGTGCTCGGCAAGCGCAGGGGCTTCGGCCGCGAGCCGATGCGCCCGCACAACCTGCCCTTCGTCGTGCTGGGTGCCGGCCTGCTGTGGTTCGGCTGGTTCGGCTTCAACGCCGGGTCGGCGCTGGCCGCGAACGGCCTGGCCTCGCTCGCGTTCATGAACACCCAGGTCGCCACCGCAGCGGCTCTGGTCGCCTGGATCGGCACCGAGCGCCTGCGCGACGGCCATGCCACCACGCTCGGCGCGGCGTCCGGCGCCGTCGCCGGCCTGGTCGCCATCACCCCCGCCGCGGGCGCGGTCAACCCGCTCGGCGCCATCGCGATCGGCCTGGTCGCCGGCGGCGCGTGCTGCCTGGCGGTGACCTTCAAGCACCGCCTGGGCTACGACGACGCGCTCGACGTCGTCGGCGTCCACCTCGTCGGCGGCCTCGTCGGGACGCTCATGATCGGCGTGGTCGCCGACAGCGAGTTCGCCGCCGGCTACGACAGCCTGCTCGACGGCGGGAGCCTCGGGCTGCTCGGCCGTCAGGCCCTGGCCGCCGGTGCGACCATGACCTACTCGTTCGTCGTCACGCTGCTCATCGCCCTGGTGATCAAGGCGGTGCTCGGCCTGCGGGTCACGGAGGAGGAGGAGGTCACCGGCATCGACACCACCGTCCACGCCGAGTCCGCCTACGAGCTCGGGGGCATCGGCGCCGCCGGCTCGTCCGTCCTGCCGCCCGCCGCCACCCCCGCCGGCGTGCGTCCGTCCTCGGTGGAGGTGCACTGATGAAGCTCGTCACCGGCATCGTCAAGCCGTTCAAGCTCGACGACGTGAAGACCGCCCTGGAGTCCTTCGGGGTGCAGGGCATGACCGTCAGCGAGGTGCAGGGCTTCGGCCGCCAGCGCGGGCACACCGAGGTCTACCGCGGCGCGGAGTACACCGTCGCCTTCGTGCCGAAGGTGCGCATCGAGGTGCTCGTCGACGACGCCGACGTGGCCGACGTCCTCGAGGTCATGGCCAAGGCCGCGCACACCGGCTCGATCGGCGACGGCAAGGTGTGGAGCACGCCGGTCGACGACGTGGTCCGGGTGCGCACCGGCGAGCGGGGCGTCGAGGCCCTCTGAGCACCGCGGTCGTCCAGGGGCCGTGCGCGGGCACAGCCGCGCACGGCCCCTGCCGCCTGCGCCGGCCGTCCCGGTGACCGACGTGCGGGGGCGGCGGGCGGCGCTGCTCGCCGACCCGGCGCTGCGGGGCGCTGCCCTGGGCGCGGCGCTGGTCGAGCTGTACGACGGCTGGCTGGCCGAGCTGCTCGGCGACCCGGGACCCGGGGTCGCGCTGGTCGCGGTCGGTGGGCTCGGCCGCCGCGAGCTGGCACCCGGCAGCGACCTGGACCTGCTGCTCGTGCACTCGCCCGGGACCGGCGTCGCGGCCCTGGCCGACGCGCTGTGGTACCCGGTGTGGGACAGCGGGGTCGGGCTCGACCACGCCGTGCGCACGGTGGAGCAGGCGCTCACCGTCGCTGCCGACGACCTCAAGGCGGCCCTCGGCCTGCTCGACGCCCGGCACGTGGCGGGAGATCCGGCGGTGTCGGCCGAGCTGCTGAGCCGCACCCGCGCCGCCTGGCGGGCCGCCAGCGCGCGCCGGCTCCCCGAGCTGCGCGAAGCGGTGCTCGAGCGGGCGCGCACCGAGGGGGAGGTGGCCTACCTGCTCGAGCCCGACCTCAAGAGCGCACGCGGCGGCCTGCGCGACGTGCACGCCCTGCAGGCGCTGGCCGCGGCGCAGGTCGCCGACCCGCCGGACGGCCGGGTGCGCGCCGCGCACGCCGTGCTGCTCGACGTGCGCAGCGAGCTGCACCGGCGCACGGCGGGCAGCGGCCGGCGGGTGGTCGACCGCCTGCTGCTGCAGGAGCAGGACGCGGTGGCGGCGGCGCTCGGCCACGCCGACGCCGACGCGCTGCTGGCCGAGGTGGCCGGCGCCGCCCGCACCGTCGCCTACGCCGGTGAC
>CADCUB010000161.1 GCA_902805775.1 uncultured Frankineae bacterium
GCCGGGTGGGCGCCGTGAGCGGGACGGTGTGGCACGGGGCGCTGGAGAGCGACGGCGCCCGCCGGGCCCTGCTGTCGGAGGTGGCGTCGGCCACCGGGCGCGACTGGCGGCCGGGCACGGTGGCCTTCGAGGACGTCCGTCAGGCGCGTCTGAACGCCCTCGGCGACCTCGTCGCCGAGCACCTGGACACCGACGCGGTCCAGGCGCTGCTGTCGGGCGGCGCGCCGGACGGCCTGCCGTTCGTCCCCCCGGGTGCCCCCTGACGGTGGCAGCGGCCGGGGTCAGCCGGCGGCGACGCCCTCCTTCAGGGCCTTCGCGGCGTCCTCCTTGCTGACCCGCACGAGCGAGGCGGCGACGAGGGCGGCTCCGGCGAGGAAGGCCGCCGCGACGCCGAACCCGAGCGCCCAGCCCTCGTTGACGGCGTCGAACACCTGCGCCATGAACGCCGGGTCCGGCGGACCGGACGCACCCGGCTCGGCGGCCAGTCCCTCCAGGCCACCGACGCCGTCCGGCAGCAGGCTGGAGGTGCGCGCGGTGCTGACGGCGGTGAGCACCGCCAGGCCCAGCGCGCCACCGACCTGCTGGCCGGCGTTGAGCAGCGCCGAGGCGATGCCGGAGTCGTCCTGCGGCACGCCGGCGACCGCGGCGCTGGTCAGGGCGACGAAGGCCAGGCCCATGCCCACCGCGACGAGCGCGAGGGAGGGCAGGACCACGGTGAGGTAGGAGCTGTCCGGCTGGAGCCGCAGCGCCAGCAGCAGCAGGCCTGCGGCCGAGAGGGTGGGACCGACGAGCAGCAGCGGGCGCGGGCCGATGCGGCCGAGCAGCTGGGCCGAGATCGCCGCTCCGACGCCGATGAGCAGCGTCATCGGCAGGAAGGCGAAGCCGGCCTCGATCGGGCTGTAGCCGTTGAGGACCTGCATCCACAGGGTCAGGAAGAAGAAGATGCCGAAGATCCCGGCGCCGATGAGCAGCGCGCCGACGTCCGCGCCGAGCACGCTGCGGTTCTTGAACAGCCGGAAGGGCACCAGCGGCGACGCCGAGCGCCGCTGCACGACGGCGAAGGCGCCCAGCAGCAGGAGCGCGGCGACGAAGGTGGCGGTCTTGACCGTCGTGCTGACCGCGTCGTCGTTGACCTGGACCAGGCCGTACACGAGGGCCATGAGCCCGCCGGTCACGAGCACGGCGCCGGGGACGTCGAAGCCGCGCGCGGTCTCGTCCTTGCTCTCCGGCACGTAGCGCAGGGCGCCCAGCACGGCGATCAGCGCGATCGGGACGTTGACGAAGAAGACCCAGCGCCACGAGAGGTACTCGGTGAGGACGCCGCCCAGGATGAGGCCGATCGCGGCGCCGCCCGCGGTGATGGCCGCCCAGATGCCGAGCGCCCGGTCGCGCTCCTTGCCCTCCGCGAACACCACCGTCAGCAGGGACAGGGCGGCGGGGGACATGAGCGCGCCGCCGAGGCCCTGCAGGGCGCGCGCGGCGATGAGCAGCGACTGGCTCTCGGCGATGCCGCCGAGCAGGGAGGCCACGGCGAACAGCACCGCGCCCCAGATGAACACCCGCCGACGGCCGAGCCGGTCGGCGAGCTTGCCGCCGAGCAGCAGGAAGCCGCCGAAGGTGAGGGCGTAGCCCGTGACGATCCACTGCAGGTCCGACTGCGAGGTGAAGCTCAGCGCGACCTGGATGCGCTCGAGCGCGACGTTCACGATCGTGGCGTCGAGCACGACCATGAGCTGGCTGATGGCCAGCACGGTCAGCGCCATGCCCTTGTGCAGCGCCGGTGGGGCGGGATCGACCGTCGACGCGGTCGGCGGTGCGGGATCGGCGAGGGACATGCCGGACTACCTCTCTACGGATGTTGAGTCAACGACGGTAGAGGGAACCGCCACATCGGTCAACCGCTGTAGAGTGAACGCCGTGACCGAGGTCCCGCAGGAGTCCCTGCCTCGCGAGGAGCGCCGCCGCCGCACCGAGGCCGCGATCCTCGAGGCGGCGCGTCAGGCGTTTGCCGAGAACGGCTTCGAGCGCGCCACGATCCGGGTCGTCGCCGCCCAGGCGGGTGTCGACCCCGCTCTGGTGATGCAGTACTTCGGCAGCAAGGAGCGGCTGTTCGCGGCCGCCGCCCGGTGGTCGCACGAGCACGAGACGGTCCTGTCCGCCACGCGCGAGCAGCTGCCCTCGGCGGCCCTGCACGACCTGTTCGAGAAGTTCGAGGGGGCCGGGGACCGCGAGGCGGCCGTGGCGCTCATGCGCAACTGCCTGACCCACCCGGAGGCCGCCCGCATCATGCGCGACGAGGTGATGTGCGACCGGGCCGCGGGTGTCGCCCGCACCCTCGGTGGCGACGAGGCCGACCTGCGGGCCGGGCTGATCGGCGCCTGCATGATCGGGCTGGGCATGGCGCGCTACCTGCTCGAGATCCCCCCGGTGGCGGGCGCGCGGCGCGAGGACGTCGAGCGGCTGATGGAGCCGGTGCTGCGGGCGCTGGTCGACCCGCCCGCCTGAGGCGGCGGTGACGCCTGCCGGACCCGTCAGGCGCTCCGGCCCGTCAGCCCGCCACCCAGTCGGCGAGCGCCACGACGACGAGGGCGAGCACCACGCCCAGGCACAGGACCGCCAGCAGCAGGTCGCGCCCATCCCGTCCGCGCAGGTCGTCCAGCGACATCGTCCCCCCTCTCGCACCGAGACTGCATCCTCTCGGACGCGGGGGAGGTGCGGCAGGAGGCGAACGGGTCGGTCCGACGACCGGGTGGCCCGAGGTCCAGCCGTTCGTACGGTTGACACCGGCTGCTCGGCGCCTCCGGCAGGGACTACCGCTTGCCCGTGCCGCCGGCCGGCACCTTGAGCAGCCCGAGGCGCACGGCCTCCACGAGCGCCTGGCTCCGGTTGCTGGCTCCGAGCTTCTCGTACAGCTTGGAGGCGTAGGTCTTGGCGGTCGACTCGCTGATGTAGAGCCGCTTGGCGAGCACGGGGATGGTGAGGCCCTCGCCCAGCAGCTCGAGCACGTCCTGCTCGCGGGCCGACAGCCGCGGCTTGGTGGGGTCCATCCGGCGCCGCATGGCGCCCGGCAGGTCGGCGGCGGTGAAGGCGTGCGGCGCAGCCGCGGCGTGCCGCGCGGCCGACAGCACCTCGTCGGTCGGCGCGCTCTTGGCGACGAAGGCCGACGCCTGCGCCTCCAGCGCGGCGAACAGGTGCTCGTCGTCGTCGTACATCGTCAGCACGACGATCCCGAGGTCGGGCAGCTCGGCGCGCAGCCGCTTGGCCGCGTCCAGGCCGCTGCCGTCGGGCAGGTTGACGTCGACCACGACGACGTCGGGGCGCAGGCTGAGCGCGGCCGCCAGTCCCCGCCGGACGTCGCCGGCCTCGTCGACGACCTCGAAGGCGCCGTCGCGCTCGAAGGCTCCCCGCAGGCCGCCGCGGATGAGGTCGTGGTCGTCGATCAGCAGGACCCGGATCGTCATGCGGTGCTCCCTCCGACGTCGACACTGATCCGGTTGCCCGCCGGCAGCCGGTGCTCGGCGTCGAAGCGGGCTCCCAGCGCCCGTGCTCGCTCGTCCATGGTCCTCGATGCCGGTCCGCTGTTGCGCACGCTGTCCTGCGTGTTCGGCGCATCATCCTCCACCACGAGCGAGGCGGACGGCGGATCGACCTCCAGCTCCACCCACAGGTTGCGCGTCCCGGGCCGCCGACGTGCCCTGCCCACGGCCTCGTGGGCGATGCGCAGCAGCTGCACCTCGGTCTCGGCCGGCAGCCGGGTGCTGCCCTCCTTCAGGCTCAGGTGGACCGTGATGCCGGAGCTGGTGCCCGCCGACCTGGCGTACTCCGACAGCGCCGCGCCGAGGCCGCGGCCCGGGCCGACGCTCGAGCGCAGGTCGGAGATGGACAGCCGCAGGTCGCTGATCAACGAGGTCATCTGCGCGCGCAGGGCGCGCGCCTGCTCGGCCCCCTCGTCCGACCCGGTCCGTCGCAGGGAGGCCGTGAGCGCGTCCAGCTGGTAGCCCAGGAAGGCGAGGTCCTGGGCGATGCCGTCGTGCATCTCGCGGGCCAGCCGGCTGCGCTCCTCGGTCGCGGCGCCGATGCGCAGCTCGTCGAACAGCGCCGCCGTCTCCAGGGGCAGGGAGTGCCGCTGGACGACGGCGGACAGGTCGGGCACCCGCTCCGTGCGCGGCACCGACGGCAACCGCCACTCCAGCGCCACGACGCCGACCCTGTGGTCCTCGACCCGGACCGGCAGCACCAGCAGCGTGCTGCCGGCCCGGCCGCCGTCGGGGTCGGCCGGGCGGCGGTCGACGACCGGCGTGCCCTGCAGCCAGGCGCGGGTGATCGGACCGTCCTTCGCCAGGTCGGCCCGCCAGGGCACCCGCTGGTAGCCGTGCAGGGCCAGCGGGACGAGCTGGTCGCCGCCGACGTGCAGCAGCACGGCGCCGTGCCCGGCCTCCGCCACGGAGATCGACTCCTCGAGCAGGACCTGCGCGACGGTGCCGGGGTCGAGGCTGCCCGGCAGGCGGCGGGTCACCGCCCGCAGCTGGGCCAGCAGGCGGGAGGCCTCGGCGTAGCGGTCCATCGGCGTCGCGCCCGTGGACAGCCCGTGGATGCGCGCGGCGAGCACCCCGCTGACCATGGCGACCAGCACCCACTGGGCAGCGGCGCTGCTGAAGGCCGCCGTGTCCGGCCCGTCGCCGCGCAGGACCCGCCCGACCAGCAGCACGGCCGCCGCCGCGCCGCCGGTCACGGCCGCGCCGAGGGGGCCCCGGGCCAGGCCGGCCGCGATCGTCGTGGACGGCAGGCAGATGAGCAGGGGGAGCGCCGGAGGTGCCGTCGCGGCGATGCCGACGGCGGTCAGCAGGCTCTCCGCCAGCAGGACCGGCAGCTTGCCCCGATGTCCGTCCTCGAGGCTGCTGCCGACCAGGGCCAGCCCGATCACGGCGACCAGGTAGCGCAGGGTCTCGGGGTCGTCGGCGCCGACGAGGGGGCTGGCGACGGCGGCCAGCAGCAGCAGCCCCAGCCGGATGGAGGAGGCGAACGAGCTGCGGGTGACGGCGTACGGGCGCAGCCCCCGCCCGCGCCGCGGCGCCGCGCGGGCGCCGTCCGCGTCCAGCTGCGTCTGCTGCTCCACGACCTCCCTTCGTCGCAGGGCGGCGGCCGGTCGGGATCGCCCGGGACCCGGGCCGACGGACCTGCGCACTACGCTCGCCCTGTCCAGCGACGCACGACGAGGAAGCCGGTGCGATCCCGGCGCGGTCCCGCCACTGTGACCCGGCCCTGCCGGGGAGCCAGAGACTCGGTGCGTCGCTCCGCCGACCCGGGGCGCGGACACCCCGAGGAGGGTCCGCATGAGCCTGCCCGGGTGCGCGCCATGAGCGCTGCTTACCCCTTCACCGCCGTCGTAGGACTCGACGACCTGCGACTCGCCCTGATCGTCAACGCCGTCTCGCCCGCGGTCGGCGGCGTGCTCGTGCGCGGCGAGAAGGGCACGGCGAAGTCGACGGTCGTCCGTGCCCTGGCGGCGCTGCTGCCACCGGTCGACGTCGTGGCGGGCTGCCGCTTCTCCTGCTCGCCGGTGGAGCCCGACCCGGCGTGCCCGGACGCGGCCGCGCACGGCGGTCCGGCTGCGCGGCCGGCCCGCCTGGTGGAGCTGCCCGTCGGAGCCTCGGAGGACCGCCTCGTGGGCTCCCTCGACCTCGAGCGCGCGCTCACGACGGGCGTGTCGGCGTACGAGCCCGGGCTGCTCGCCGCCGCGCACCGCGGCGTGCTCTACGTCGACGAGGTCAACCTGCTGCACGACCACCTGGTGGACCTGCTGCTCGACGCCGCCGCGCTCGGCACCTCGTACGTCGAGCGCGAGGGGGTGTCGGTCCGGCACGCGGCGCGCTTCCTGCTGGTCGGCACCATGAACCCCGAGGAGGGCGAGCTGCGGCCGCAGCTGCTCGACCGCTTCGGCCTGACCGTCGAGGTGGCCGCCACCCGCGAGCCGTCCGAGCGCGCCGAGGTGGTCCGCCGGCGCCTGGCCTACGAGGCCGACCCCGAGGGCTTCGCCGACCGGTACGCGGCCTCCGACGCCGAGCTGGCCCGGCACATCGCCGCCGCCCGGGTCCGCCTGCCCTCCGTCGTGCTCGGCGACCGGGCGCTGCGGGAGGTCACCACCGTCTGCGCCGCGTTCGACGTCGACGGGCTGCGGGCCGACCTGGTGACCGCCAAGACCGCCGTGGCGCTGGCGGCGTGGGCCGGCCGCGACGAGGTGAACACCGACGACGTGCGCACGGCGGCCCGGCTCGCGCTGCCCCACCGCCGCCGCCGCACCCCCTTCGAGGCTCCCGGGCTGGACGAGCAGCAGCTCGACGACGCGCTCGACAGCGTGCCGCCGGACACGGTGCCGCCGGACAGCGGGGCCGGTCCTGCGGGGCCGGAGTCCGGCGGGCCGGACGGCCGGGACGCCGATGACCGCGACCCGGACGACGACGGGCCGCAGGGCGGGCGCGCCCCCGAGCCGCTCGACGGCCCCGCCGCGGACGACTCGGGCGCCGCCGCTGGTGACGACGCGCCGACGGGGGAGCGCCGGCCGAGCCCCGTCGGGGCCCGCGCCGAGCAGTCCCCGGCAGCCG
>CADCUB010000162.1 GCA_902805775.1 uncultured Frankineae bacterium
GCAGTTCCGCGAGGACATCACCGTGGACGGCATCCTGGAGCACCTGCGGGCGCTCCAGGCGATCGCCGACCGCAACGACGACACGCGGGCGGCCGGCAGCCCCGGCTACATGAGCAGCACCGACTACATCGTCGACCGCCTCAAGGCGGCGGGGTACAAGGTCACGCTCGACCCCTTCGAGTTCGTCTACAACGCCGACGCCGCCCCGCCGGTCCTGAACGTCGGGGGCGTCGACTACAGCGAGAGCGCCATCTCGATGACCTTCAGCCCCAACGGCGACGCCACGGGTCCGCTCCGCCCGGTCGCCACAACCGCCGACGCGACGCCCGGCTGCGAGGCGGCCGACTTCGCCGGCTTCCCGGCCGGCTCGGTGGCGCTGGTCTCGCGCGGTGGCTGCACCTTCGCGTCGAAGGCGCAGAACGCCGCCGCCGCGAAGGCCGTCGCCACGGTCATCTACAACAACACGACAGGCCCGCTCAACGGCACTCTCGGCGGCGTGCAGACCCACGGCACCCCGGTCGTCGGCATCCCGCGCGACCTGGGCCTGTCGCTGGTCGGCAGCGCCGGTCAGCCCACCCGCGTGCGCGTCCAGCGCGTCAACGAGACGCGCACCACCTACAACGTCCTGGCCGAGGCCGCCCCGAACCGGGCCGAGAGCGACGTCATCGTCGTGGGTGCGCACCTCGACTCCGTGCCGGCCGGCCCGGGCATCAACGACAACGGCTCCGGCAGCGCCACCATCCTGGAGATGGCCGAGGAGCTCGCCAACGGCAAGGGCGCCCTGCAGAACACCGTCCGCTTCGCCTGGTGGAGCGCCGAGGAGTTCGGCCTGCTCGGCTCGGAGGCCTACGTCGACGAGCTCAAGGCCGACAAGCCGGCCGAGCTGGCCCGCATCAAGGCCAACCTGAACTTCGACATGGTCGGCTCGCCGAACTACGGCCGGTTCATCTACGACGGTGACAACAGCTACTTCCCGGTCGGCCCGGGCGCGGCGGCGGGCCCCAAGGGCTCCGGTGAGATCGAGCGCATCTTCCAGGACGCCTTCCGCACCCAGGGACTGGCCTCGGGCGCCACGCCGTTCAGCGGCCGCAGCGACTACGGGCCCTTCATCGCCGAGGGCATCCCGGCCGGTGGTCTGTTCACCGGTGCCGAGGGCACCAAGACCGCGACCATGGCCGCGGCCTTCGGCGGCGTCGCCGGGCAGGCGTTCGACCCCTGCTACCACCAGCTGTGCGACAACCTCACCGGCGAGGACCGCGGCAGCCGGAGCTTCACCGGCTTCGGGAAGCTCCAGGGCAACATCAACCTCACCGGTCTCGACGAGATGAGCGACGCGGCGGCCACCGCCACCTACGTGCTCGCCCGCCGCGACCTGGTCAAGCGCCCGCTGATCGACCCGACCCCCCGCAAGGAGGGCGTCGACGGCATCAACGAGGGCGGCGGTCTGCACGCCGAGCACGACCACGACGACGAGCCCGTCGCGAGCTAGTCGGCTCCGCACGACCGCGGCCCCGTCCCTCCTCGAAGGGGCGGGGCTGCGGTGCGTCCGCACAGCAGCCCGACGACGTGCCGGGCTCCGGCCTCCGCGAGGTCGAGTGGGACACCGTCGAGGTCGTCGAGGTCTCCTCCGGCCGGCGCGACGAGGGTGGCAGCCGCCGGCGGTCGAGCACCGCATCGGCCGCGGCTGGTCACGACCTGCCCGCCGCCGTAGGCTCGGCGGCGTTCCTCCAGCAGCCGGGGAGCTCTCGCAGCGACGCGGAGGACGTGGGTGGACGCACGGGCTGCAGCACTGGCGGCGCTGGTCTCGTTCCAGGTGACGGAGACGACCGTGGGCGAGGCGCTCCAGCGGATCGCCGACATCACGCAGGCGGCGGTGCCGGCGGCGGACGTCGTGGGCATGTCGATGATCGGGGAGGACGGGCGGCCGACGACCGCGGTCTACACCGACCAGGACTCGCCGGAGATCGATGAGGCCCAGTACCGGGAGGGCAAGGGGCCGTGCCTCGACGCATGGCGGAACAACGACGTGTTCCGGGTTCCGCGCGTGCGCGACTGTGCGGAGGACTATCCCGCCTTCGCCGCGGCGTGCCTGCAGCACGGCGTGTACAGCACGCTGTCGCTCCCGATGCGGGCGGGGGAGGTCGCGCTGGGGGCGGTGAACCTCTACGGCCGGGTCGAGGACGGCTTCACAGGTGAGGACGAGTCGGTCGCCATGGACCTGGCGGCGGCGGGGGCTGCGGTGCTCATGAACGTGTCGGCCTACTGGACGGCGTTCGAGCTGAGTCAGCAGCTGACAGAGGCGATGAGCTCGCGCGCCGCGATCGAGCAGGCGAAGGGCATGCTCATGGCGCAGAACCGGGGGCTGACGCCGGACGAGGCGTTCGCCCTGCTGCGCCAGGTCTCCCAGCGCGAGAACGTGAAGCTGCGCGAGGTCGCTGAGAGGATCGTGGAGGACGCGACGTCGAGCGGCGCAGAGGAGCAGTCCCGGTGAGCGCAGAGGAGCTGGCAGGCGCGCTGGAGCAGCTCGCGGCGGTCCTGCAGTCGCAGCGCACCCTCGGCGCGGCGCTCGCCGCGATCGCGGAGGCTGCGGTGCTGACCGTTCCGGGGTGCGACTCCGCGAGCGTGGCGCTGTCGATCGAGGGGCGACCGGCGACGGCGGCGGCGACCGGGCGGGTGGCGCTCGAGCTCGACCTGGTGCAGTACGACAGCCAGGACGGGCCCTGTCTGACCAGCTTCCGCAACATCGAGATGCTGCGCCTGGACGTCGTGGAGCAGGGCGAGGCGTTCCCGCACTTCGCTCGCGCTGCCAGCGAGCGTGGGGTGCTGGGGGTCCTGTCGGTGCCAGCGACCTGGGGCGGTGACGTGGTCGCGACGCTGAACCTGTACAGCCGGAGGGGCCCGTTCGACCAGAGCGCGATGTCCGTCGGGGCCGTCCTGGCCGCACAGGTCGCGATAGCGGTGAGCCGCTCGCCGGAGTTCGCGGCGGCCCGGGCCACCGTCGAGGAGGCCCAGCGCGACACCGACGACCTCGCTGACGTCGGCCTGGCCACCGGCATGCTCATCGTGACGCAGGGCTGCTCGGTGGAGCAGGCCGAGGGGCTGCTCCGGCAAGCCGCAGACCACGAGGCGAGGACGATCCTGGAGATCGCCCACCGCATCATCGAGGAGCACAAGACCTCCGGCTGACCGACGCGGTGAGCCGGCGCCGCCTCCGGACGGCCGTCGACCGCGACCAGAGCCCAGGGCCGGCGACGGCTCGCCGCGCGAGCAGCCGAGCAGCACCGCAGTCAGGCGGCCTTGCCGCCCCGAACGTCAGCTACCCCAGGTAGAGGAAGCCGTACGCCTCGTCGCGGAACGGTATGCCGGCCGCCTCGAGGGCCGCGTCCCAGTCGCCCGTGCAGGCCGGGTCGGCCGCCTCCATGCCGTGGTCGGCCGTCAGCAGCACCACGGTGTCGTCGGCCAGCCCCCGGGCCTCGAGCAGGTCGAGCCAGACGCCGAGGCGGGCGTCGGCGTCGCGCAGCGAGGCGCGGGCGATCGGCGAGCCCGGACCTCCGGCGTGGTGGCCGGAGTCGGTCAGGGTGGTGTTCCACCAGGTCAGGCGGGGCGGGACCTCCTGCTGCCACAGGCCGAGCACCTGCTCGAGGCCGCTCGCGTCGACCGAGGTGGCCCAGGCGTAGTCGGTGCTCGTGCTGACGTGCTGCTGCGTCGCGACGGCGTCGTCGACCGCGACGGGGAGCATCGCCGACAGCGAGCCGGTGCCGCCCAGACCCGCCTCGCGCACCAGGGCGAAGGTGCTGTACCCGGCGCCGCGGTCGACGGGCTCGTTGACGCAGGCGCTGTCCGTCCCGGGCGCAAGGCGCTCGAACACCGTGCGCACGCCGGGCCGCAGCCAGTCCATCGAGCGGTGCCACGAGGCGGAGGAGTTCGGCACGACCTGCTCGCCGGTCGCCCGGTCGAAGAAGGCGTTGTTGACGATCCCGTGGCGCCCGGGGCCGACCCCGGTGAGCGCGCAGGTGTGGTTGACCAGGGTGACGCTCGGGAACTCCGCGATCGCCCCGCCCCGCAGCGCGCACCCGCGCTCGAGCAGGCGCGCGACGTTGGGCAGCGTGCCGTCGGCGGCGAGCGACAGCAGCTCAGCACAGGGAGCGCCGTCCCACAGCAGCCCGACGACGTGCCGGGCCCCGGGCTCGGCGAGGTCGAGCGGGACGCCGTCGAGGTCGTCGAGGTCGCCTCCGGCCAGCGCGACGAGGGTGGCGGCGACGTCGACGGTGCGCGCGACCCGCTCGACTCGACCGCGCTCCCGCACGCCCCGGCCCGACAGCAGCAGCGGTGCCCGCGACTGCACGCCGTTCAGGGACCCGTGCTCGCCCAGGTGCCCGCCGCGGTCGGTCCAGCAGTGGGCGCCGGTGTGCACGACGGCGAGGTCGGGCGCCCGCTCGTCGGCGAACAGCGAGTGCAGCCGGACCGCCGCGAACGGGTAGGCGCTGGTGGCGTCGCTGAAGGGGTCCTGGTCGCCCACCGGGTCGCGGCCCGCCAGCAGGCTCGAGCCGCCGTCGGCGGCCAGCGCGACGTGGCCGGCGCTGTCGGCCACGTGCACCAGGTCGCCCTCGCGCCAGCAGACCAGGTCGACGATCGGGGCGAGGGACGGGGCGAGCAGGACCTCCAGCGCCCGCTCACGCAGGTCGGCGGCGGGTCCGCTCGGGCTGGTGCGGGCGGTCAGGTCGCGGGAGGGCAGCGGCACGGCGGAAGCGTACGGGCGCGGCGGACGCCCGACAGGCCGCGGCGGGAACGGCCCTCAGGTGAACCGCGCGGCGGCGAAGACGAGGTCCACGCTCCAGATGAGGATCGCGACGGACCACCCGTACGCCCTGGACATCGCCACGCGCGGCCTCCCTCGTGCCCTGACACGCCTGCACGCAGAGGCTCTCGCGCATGAGCGTTCCAGGCAACCGTCGCGGCACAGTGGCGCCCCCGCACTCGAGGAGTGCGGGGGCGCCGGGGGTGGGCTCAGCCGAGCGCCAGCCGCATGAGCCGGGCGCGCGAGGCGGCCTGCTCGACCCGGCGGTCCAGCCGGCGCAGCCGCACGACCCGGGCGGCGCGGTTGGCCTGCGCCGAGGAGGTCGTGCGCTCGCGACGGTCGGCTTCGTGGAGGCGGAGGTGGGCGGAGGTGTCGTACATGGCGGGCTGCTCCGTTGCAGTCGTCGTCCGGTGGAGTCGTCGGGCCGACCGACCCGGGGCCTGCAGGAGGCCCCGGCCCGGCCGGCGGAGTGGACAGGGAGGAGGAGGTGCACCGGTCAGCGGGCGCTGCCGGTCGACGTCGTGCCCCAGGTGCCGTCGCGGACGGGCGGCGGCGGCGCGTCAGGCGGCGATGTCGGACTTGCGGGGACGGCCCCGGGGCCGCTTGCGCGGGACGACCACGCCGGCGACGACGAGCTGTCCGCCCCAGACGCCCCACGGCTCCCGACGCTCGAGAGCCCCGGCGAGGCAGGCCTCGCGCAGCGGGCAGGGGACGCACAGGGCCTTGGCGGCCTCCACGTCGGCCGGGGACTCGGCGAACCACAGGTCCGGGTCCTCGGTCCAGCAGGGCAGGACGGCCGAGTCCGACAGGTCGGTCAGGTCGGTCGGCGCGCCGCCGTCGGTCAGCGTCGGGTCGGGAGTCGGGGAGGGAGGAGCGGTGAGCACGATCGGTCACCTTCCGTGGTACGGGTCCCTGCGGGGCCAGGTCGTGGTCTGCACAGGACTGAGGAGTGGATCGGGCCTGAGATACAGGCGGTGCGGACAGGTGCCGGAGAAAGCACGAAGGCCGCGGATCCCCTTGTCGGGATCCGCGGCCTCGAGGCTGCGACGGGTCTGAGGTCAGACCGGTGCACCTCGAGGTGGAAGACCCAGGAGATCGATGACGCGGGCGCCGAAGACGACCGGGAGGAGCGGGGTGAACGACATGCCGGTGGAGGACAGACCTGTCCCCTTCCGGGTCCGCTCGGGCGCCGTGTACGCCACGTGACCGGCCATGACGTCGGAGGACCGGCCCGTGCTCTGCGTGCTGCTCAGCGTCGTGACCACGTCGTCCACCTCCGTCCTGGCACTGCCGGTGCGCGCCGGCGGCGCGTGCCGGCGACTACCGGCACGACGGAAGGTAGAGGGGCCGGACGGGCCGTGCAAGCGAATTAACGGACCGATCTCAGACGATCGCGCGCTGCCCCACGAGCGACAGGACCTCGTCGCCGTACTTGTCCAGCTTCGTCTGCCCGATCCCGGGGATCGCGACGAGCGCCGCGACGCTCTCCGGGCGCTGCTCGGCGATGGCGGTGAGGGTGGCGTCGGTGAAGACGCAGTAGGCAGGCTGCCCGAGAGCCTTGGCGCGCTCGGCGCGCCACTCGCGCAGGGCGTCGAACAGCTGCTCGTCGCGGTCGGCCGGGCAGTCGGCGCAGCGGCCGAGCTTGCGGTCGACCGCGGCCGTCAGCGATGAGCCGCACACCCGGCAGCTGACCGCGCCGGAGCGCTCGCGCCGGGCCGCGCGCGCTGCTCCGGGTGCGGCCGCCGGGCGCGCGGACGCCGCGTGCAGGCCGTCGAGGAAGCGGGAGGGCCGTCGGCTGCCGCGACCTCCGGGTGAGCGGGACAGGGCCCACGACAGCTGCAGCACGCTGCGCGCGCGGGTGACCCCGACGTACAGCAGCCGCCGCTCCTCCTCCACCGCCTCCGGCCCCTCCGCGTGCACCAGCGGCAGCGTCCCGTCGACCAGACCGACCAGGAACACGGCGTCCCACTCCAGGCCCTTGGCGGCGTGCAGCGAGGCGAGCGTGACGCCCTCGACGCTCGGTGCGTGCTGCGCCGAGGCGCGCTCCTCGAGCTCGGCGACGAGCTCGCGCAGCCCGGCCGACGGCACCGCGACGGCCAGGTCCGCCGCCAGGCGGTGCAGGGCTGAGAGGGCCTCCCACCGCTCGCGGGTCGCTCCTGCCCCGGCGGGCGGGCGGTCGGGGTCCCAGGACAGGCCGGAACGCAGGACGTCGGCCGTGCGCTCGGCGAGGGTCTCCGGAGCGTCGGGGTCCGCGGCGCGGACCGCGCCCCGCAGCAGCAGCAGCGCCTCGCGGACCTCCTTGCGGTCGAAGAAGCGCTCCCCGCCCCGCACGAGGTACGGCACGCCCGCGTCGGCGAGCGCCGCCTCGTACGCCGCGCTCTGGGCGTTGACCCGGTAGAGCACCGCGATCTCGCTGGGCGGCGTGCCGGCGTCGACCAGCGCACGGCACCGCTGCGCCACCGCGGCGGCCTCCGCGGGCTCGTCGTCGTGCTCGCAGAAGACCGGCGCCGGCCCCGCAGGCCGCTGGGCGAGCAGCTCGAGCCGGGCCGCCCGGGCGCCCCCGGTCGGCGGTGCGGCCCGCGCGATGACGTCGTTGGCCAGGCCCACGACCTGCGGCGTGGACCGGTAGTCGCGCACCAGCCGGACCTCCTGCGCCGCCGGGAAGCGGCGCCGGAACTCCAGCAGGTAGGACGGGCTCGCCCCGGTGAAGCTGTAGATCGTCTGGTGGGCGTCCCCGACGACGCAGAGGTCGTCGCGGCCGCCGAGCCACGCGTCCAGCAGCCGCTGCTGCAGCGGCGTGACGTCCTGGTACTCGTCGACGACGAAGGAGCGGTAGCGGGCCCGGAACTCCTCCGCGACGCCGGCGTGCTCCTCGAGCGCCCCGGCGGTCAGCATCAGCAGGTCGTTGAAGTCGGCGGCGCCCTGCGCCTGCTTGAGGTCGCGGAACGCCTCGTAGACCTGCGCGACGACGGCCGCGTCGTAGGGCCCCTCACGACCGGCGCGGGCCGCGGCCGCCGGGTAGTCCTCGGGCCCGACGAGCGTGCTGGCGGCCCAGTCGAGCTCGGCGAGCAGGTCGCGCAGCTCGGTGGTGCCCGGGCGCAGCCGGGCGCGCGCGGCGGCGTTGGCGACCAGGCCGAAGGTGTTGTCGAGCAGCCGGGGCGGAGCCCCGCCGACCACCCGCGGCCAGAAGTAGGCGAGCTGCTTGCGCGCGGCCGCGTGGAACGTGCGGGCCTGCACGCCGCCGACACCGAGGGCGCGCAGGCGGGTGCGCATCTCGCCCGCCGCCCGCGCCGTGAAGGTCACGGCGAGCAGCGCCGACGCGGGCACCGCGCCGGAGTGCACGGCGTACGCCGCCCGGTGGGTGATGGTGCGCGTCTTGCCGGTGCCGGCGCCGGCCAGGATCACCAGCGGCCCCCGCACGGCGCGGGCGGCGGCCCGCTGCTCGGGGTCGAGGGCCGCCAGTACGGCGTCCGCGGTCACGTCGGCGCGGGGGGCGGGCACGGTCACCGCGACAGTCTGCCGGTGCGCGCCGCCGGGAAGCAGCAGGACGCGCAGCCTGTTGAGCACTCCGAGCCGTCGACAGGACGGGAGCACACCGAGGAGCAGACGTGGCCGACGCCCTGACCATCTACAGCACGCAGTGGTGCGGGTACTGCCACCGCCTCATGAAGCAGCTGGACCGCGAGGGCGTGGCCTACGACGTCGTCGACATCGAGCAGGACCCCCGGGCGGCCGACTACGTCATGAGCGTCAACGGCGGCAACCAGACGGTGCCCACGGTCGTCTTCGGCGACGGCACGGCGCTCACCAACCCGAGCGTCGCCCAGGTCAAGCAGCGCCTGTCCGCTTGACCTCCAGCGGTACGGCGCATGGCCGAGGAGTGGACGCGTGACAATGGGTACGGCTCCCGTGGCCCCGCCCCGCCCCGCTCGCCCGACCAGGAAGTCCCCCGTGACCACTCGGATACCACCCCATCCCGCCATCGACGCCGTCATGTCGACCGCAGCCTCGCTGCTCGGGATGGAGATCGTGTTCCTCGGGGGGCTCACCGAGGACACGTTCACCTTCGAGAAGGTCAAGGCCAGCGCCCACTGGCCGGGCGTGGAGGAGGGTCGCTCCGGTCCTCGTGAGGGGTCCCTGTGCCACCAGCTGCTCAGCGGCGCGCCCGCGCGGACGAGCGACGCGGCCCGCGACCCGGCCTACGCCGAAGCGGCCAAGACGTCGGAGCTCGGCATCACGTCCTACGTCGGCGTGCCGATCCGCGACGCCTCCGGCCAGGTGGTGGCGACGCTCTGCGGCATCGACCGGGGTGCGGTCGAGGTGTCCGACGACGCCCTCGCCACGCTGCAGTCGCTGGCCGACGTGATCGCCGCCCACCTCGGGCCGCTGATCAACGAGGGCCTGGTGATCCGCCGCTCTCCCGAGGGCGGCTGGGCGGTCGGGGAGCACCACGCCGGCGACCTCACGAGCGCGATGGTGCTGGCCGACCTGCTCGCCTCCGAGATCACCCCCGGGAGCCGCCCGCCGAAGGGCGACACCCCGCTCGACGAGGTCGGGCAGCTGCGCATGTCGGTCAAGCAGCTCGAGCACGCCCTGGCCGCCCGGGTCGTGGTCGAGCAGGCGATCGGCGTGCTGACCGAGCGCCAGCGCAGCTCGCCGCGGCAGGCCTTCGAGCGCCTGCGCAAGGTCGCCCGGTCGCGGGGCCGCAAGGTGCACGACCTGTCGCGCGAGATCGTCATGTCGGCCACGGATCCCGGTGTGCCGCTGCCGCCGGAGCTCGCCGGCCGCCGCTGAGCCCGCTCGTCCCCTCGGCGAGCGTGCACGTCGAGCCCGGAGACGGATGTGACGGGTGGGCAGCGCGCTGACGGCCCGGGTCCACGGGCTGCGCTGCAGCCGCGCACGCCCGAGACGCTCGCGCAGGACCTCATCGAGCTGGCCGCGGGTCGGCCGGGCCTGGTGCGGGTGCTGCTCGACGGCCACGGCGCCGACTCGCTGGCCGACGCCCTCGTGCCGGGGCTGAGCGCGCTGGGGCGGGCCCCGCTGCGAGTGCGCGGTCGGGACTTCCTGCGCCCCGCGGGCGAGCGCTTCGAGCAGGGCCGCGAGGACGCCGAGCACCTCCGCACGCACTGGCTCGACGCCGCCGCCCTCGAGCGCGAGGTGCTGGCACGCTCCGCGGAGGGCTGGTACCTCCCGGCGCTGTGGGACGCCGGACGCGACCGGTCGTACCGGCGCGCACGCGAGCCGGTGCCGGACCGCGCCGTCGTGCTGGTCGACGGGGTGTTCCTGCTGGGCCGCGGTCTGACCTGCGAGCTCGCGGTGCACCTCACGCTGTCACCGGCGGCGCTGCGGCGGCGGGGCGTGCCGGAGTGGCAGGTGCCGGCGTACGAGGAGTACGACCGGCAGGTCCGGCCCGGTGACGTCTGCGACGTGCTCGTGCGGGCGGAGGACGCCCGCCGGCCGGCGGTCCTGGTGCGTCAGAGCCGCTTGTAGAGCGTCTCGACGCACGACCAGGCGGCGTACGCCAGGACCCCGATCACGGCCAGGGCCAGCAGGACCCTGCCGTACGGCTGGGCGGCCACCGTCTGCAGCACGGCGTCCAGGCCCTTGGCCTCGGACGGGTCGACCAGCACGGCGGCGCGCAGCAGGAACACGCCGATCAGCGCGAAGACGGCGCCCCGCCCCAGGAGCCCGACGACGCCGACCTTGACGGCCGGGCGCCGCAGTCCGGCGGGCATGCGGCTCGTCTCGAGGTCGTCGGCGTGGTCGTGCTTGACGCCCTTGACCGCCATCGCGACACCGATCCCGATGACGACCACCCCGAGCAGTCCGACGAGCAGGCGGCCGAAGGGCGCGCCCAGGAGCTGCGCGGTGCGGGACTGGGTCTGGTCGGAGCTGGTGCCGTCGAGCAGGAAGCGCACGGTGGCCAGGCCCAGCGACAGGTAGACCAGGCCCTTGACCAGGGACAGGCCCCGCTGGCCCCACTTCTTCTTCGGGTCGGACTCGGTGCGGTGACCGACGCCGGCGGTGAGCAGCCGCCACAGGCCGTGGCCGAAGAAGCCGACAGCCAGCACGACCAGCAGGACGGTGCCGAACGGCTGCTCGGCGACCGCCCGCATGGCGCCGCCCTGGTCGGTCTGCTCCGAGCCCCCGAGGGCCACCGACAGCAGCAGCAGTCCGATGACCAGCCAGACGACGCTGCGGGCGCCGAGCCCGAGCCGGGCGAGGGCGCGTACGGCGTCGCTGTCCTCCAGGTCACGTGCCGCTCGCTTGGCCTGGGCCGTGCTGTCGGCGGTCACGGCGATCTCCTGCCCTCGCGGCAGGAGGATCAGTCCTCGCCCTCGGCCCAGCCGGTGATCAGGTGCCAGGCGACCGAGACGCTCGGCGGTGTCTGCAGGCCGGACGCGGTCCCCCACCGCCCGGCGGCGCGGACCTCGTCGCGGGAGAACCAGCGGACCTCGGCCAGCTCGCCGTCACGGGCGGCCGGCTCGGCCGTCGGGTCGACCGCGCGTGCCCGGAACGCCAGCATCAGGCTGGACGGGAACGGCCAGGGCTGGCTGGTGACGTACTCCAGGTCCGTGACGGCGATGCCGGCCTCCTCGTCGACCTCGCGCACGACGGCCTGCTCGGCGCTCTCGCCGGGTTCGACGAAGCCGGCCAGGGTGGAGAAGCGTCCCGGCGGCCAGCTGGCCTGCCGACCGAGCACGCACCGGTCCCCGCCGTCGTGCACCAGCATGATCACTGCTGGGTCGGTACGGGGGAAGTGCTCGCTGCCGTCCTCCGGGCAGCGGCGGACCGCCCCGCCGCGCACGACCTCGGTGGGTGCTCCGCACCGCGCGCAGCGGGGATGGGCGGCGTGCCAGTTGGTGAGCCCGACGGCGTGCACGAGCAGGCCGGCGTCGTGGTCGTCGAGCAGCACGCCGACCTCGCGCAGCCCCAGCGCCCGCCCGCCGAGGCGTCGCGGCACCGGGCCGGCGACGGCGAACAGCGGCCCGTCGTCGTCGGTGCCGAGGTAGAGGCGGTCACCGTCCGGGGCCTCGGCGCTGGGGACGAGGACCAGCCGGGGCCGGTCCTGCTCCAGCACCGTCGCGGAGCCGTCCTCCACGACCAGGACGCGGGCCGACTCCCAGGCCTCGGTGAGCGCCTGCGGGTCGTCCCGGGTCCCGGCGTCACGGTCGACCGTCGAGCGCGACAGCCCGGGGGTGCGGCGCGCGGGTGCAGCGCCCGAGCTCACCCGACCTCGAGGTCGACCAGCGTGCGCAGCGGCGCCTCGACCTGGGCGACGTCGCCGACCAGGACCGTCGTGAGCCGGTTCGGCGCCAGGTAGCGGGCGGCCGCCGCTCGCGCGTCGTCGACGGTGACGGCGGCGAGCTGGGCCGGGTGGTCACGCAGCCACTCGACGCCCAGGCCGGCGCCGGCCAGCTGCGACAGCGTGCTGGCCAGCCCGGCCTGCGACGCGGTGCTCAGTGCGAGCACGCCGATGGCGTAGCGGCGGGCCTGGTCCAGCTCGTCCTGACCGACCGGTGTGGTGGCGACCCGGCCCAGCTCGTAGACCGTCTCGAGCAGCGCGGCGGCCGTCGTCGGCGTCGACACGTCGGCGCTCACGGTCACCCGTGAACCCGCCGGCGGGTGCTCGACCTGCGAGTGCGGGCTGTAGGTGTAGCCCTTGTCCTCGCGGATGTTGGCCACCCAGCGGGAGGAGAAGTAGCCGCCGAAGACCAGGTTCGCCAGGCCGAACGCGGCGTAGTCGGGGTCGGTGCGCGACGGCGCCGGCCCGGACATCCGCAGCGTGGTCTGCACCGCGCCCGGCCGGTCGCGCAGCAGCGCCGGACCGTCCGGCGGCGCGGGCAGCGGCGGTGTCTGCACCGCCTTGCCGGCCGCCGTCCACCCCGACAGCGCCGTCTCGACCAGGTCGAGCGCGCGTGAGGGCGGCAGGTCGCCGACGAGGGTGAGGATGCTGCCCTCGGGAGCGATGCGCTTGCCGTGCAGCGACCGCAGCTGGGAGGCCTTGACCTCCGAGAGCTCCTCGGCCGTCGGCAGCTCCCGGCCGTACGGGTGCTCGCCGTACATGCGCGACAGCAGCGCCTCGCGAGCGACGACCGCGGCCTGGCTGCGGTAGATGGCCAGCTCCTGCACCAGGCGGTCGCGCTCGCCGACCACCTCGTGCTTGGGGTAGGTGGCCGAGGTCAGGACCTCGCGCAGCACGTCGAGCAGCCCGGGCAGGCCGCTGACCAGCACCGATGCACCGAAGCCCAGGCGGTCGGCGTCGGTGCTGGCCGACAGCTGGCCGCCCAGAGCCTGGACGTCGGCGGCCAGCTGGGCGGCGGTGCGCGTCGCGGTGCCCGACAGCAGCGTGTCGCCGAGCAGCTGGGCCTGGGCCCGGAACGCGTGGCCGTCGCTGCGCCCGCCGCGACCGGTCGGGCCGGCGAACGGCACGCGCAGGCGCAGCTCGGCCAGCGGCACGCCGCGCCGGCGCACGGCGAGCACCCGCAGGCCGTTGTCGAGCACCCTCTCGGCGACGACCGGCAGCTTGGCCGGGCGCGGCTTGGCGAGCGGGGGGACGGGCCGCTTCTGCACGGTGGTCACGCGTCCTCCCCCGTGCCGGGGCGCAGCTCGAGCAGCGCGCGGGTGTCGGGGGTGAGCGTCGCCGCCGCCTCCTGCACCTGCGCGGGCACGACCTGCCGCAGCAGGTCCGGCAGCTCGTTGACGAGCTCGGCGCGTCCGCGCTGCTGCTCGAACACCGACATGGTGGTCGCGCGGCCCAGCACGCCGTCGACCTCGCGCAGGTAGCGGGCGGTCATGCGGGCGACCGTCCGGTCGAGCTCGGGCAGCTCGAGGCCGTCGCTCGCCAGCCGGGCGAGCTCCTGGTCGACCGTGGCCACGACCGCGTCGAGGCTCGTCTCCTCCGGGTGGTGCACCTCGAGCAGGAACGGCGTGGGGTCGCGGGCGTCGAGCGGGTCGCCGAGCAGCCCGAGGTAGCCGCTGATGTGCGTGGCGGAGCGGTCGTTCAGGATCATGCGCTCCTGCAGCCGGGAGGCGTCGCCGTCGGTGAGCACCTCCGCGAGCACGACGTAGGGCAGGTAGGTCGCGAGGTCGGCCGGGTCGGGCACCCGCCAGGCCATCGCGACGGCGGGCGCCGGGGCCAGCCGGTCGTGCTCGACGGCGCGCTTCTCCTGGGCGAGCGGTGGCTCGGCGAAGGAAGGGCGCTCGGGCACCGGGCGCGCCGGGATGTCGCCGAAGTGCTGCTCCACCCAGCCGCGGACCTGCGCGCTGTCGATGTCGCCGGCCACCGTCAGGACGGCGTTGCCCGGGGCGTAGTAGCGGTCGAAGAAGGCCTGCGCGTCCTCGAGGGTCGAGCTCTCGAGGTCGACGAAGTCGCCGTAGCCGTTGTGGCTGTTGGCGAAGTCGTCGAACAGCAGCGGCGGGACCATCAGCCAGGGGAAGCCGCCGTACGGCCGGTTGAGGACGTTGACGCGGATCTCGTTCTGGACGACCGCGATCTGGTTGTCGAGGTTCTCCTGGGTGACCGCGACGCTGCGCATGCGGTCGGCCTCGAGGAACAGCGCCAGCTCGGTCGCCGCGCTCGGCATGACCTCGTAGTAGTTGGTGTAGTCGACGTGCGTCGAGCCGTTGAGCGTGCCGCCGTTGCCCTGGACGTGCGAGAAGTGCTCGGTCTTGCCCAGGCTCGCCGAGCCCTGGAACATCATGTGCTCGAACAGGTGCGCGAAGCCGGTGCGGCCCTGCGGCTCGCTGCGCATGCCCACGTCGTAGTAGACGGCCACCGCCACCACCGGGCTGCTGGTGTCGGGGCTCAGCACCACCCGCAGGCCGTTGTCGAGGCTGAAGCGCTCGACGACGTAGCTCGGGCTCGCGGCCTTGGCCAGCCGGACCGGGCCCTTGGTCGCGGCCCGGCGCGCGCGGGGCTGCTTCACGGGGCCCGGAGGCTCGGTCTCGGGAGTGGGCGCTGCGGGTGCGGACGTCGTCCGGGAGCGGGGCGGCACGCGGTGGACGGTAGTACGGACGACGAGTGCCGGCTCAGCCCGTCAACGTGCGGGACTGAAGACAGGTTGGCAGCGCTCGGAGCTCGAGGCGTCGATGACGCGGAACGACTGCAGGCGCCGTTCGACAGGGGACACTCCGCCTTGTCCCGCCGGGTCGTCGCCGAGCCGCCGGGCACGGACGATCTCCCCGTCGCGTTCGTACGTCGCGGACACACCCGGATGCGCGTGGGCATAGTCGCGGAACTCGCTGTACGCCAGCGCGTAGTCGCTCCTGCCCAGCCGAGCCAGCTCGGGGTCCGAAGAGGCCAGGATCCGGACCTGGTCGCCCTGGGCGCCGGTGAGGTCGAACGTGTCGCGGATCAGCAGGTGGTTGCTCTGACCGTCGACGGTGCGCAGGTTGCTGTACATGTTCCAGCCGAAGCCAGTCTTGAGCTCGAGGTAGGGCGTCAGGCCGTTGACCAGGACCAGCACGGGGACCAGCCAGAGGACCGGTGTCGGCAGCCGCAGACCGGCAGGTCCGACAGCGGCGTCCCGAGGGGCCGCGGCGAGCCGCAGCACCACGAGCAGGACGAGGGTGCCGTACCCCCACCAGGCGAGGTGACCGAGCACGACCAGGAGCACATCGACGGCACGCGAGGCGGGCAGCACGGCGAGCAGGACGACGGCGAAGGTCGTCAGCACCACGGCGACCCTGACGAGTCCGGCCGGGACCTGACGAGCGCTGACCCAGGTGGTCCAACGCCGCAACCGGCGTCCCTGCTCGTCGTCGAGGAACAGCAGGAAACCGGCGAACAGCACCGCCGAGAAGTCCCAGAAGTGCTGTGCCAGGTCCATGGCGAGCAGCCAGTGGAAGCCCACGGCCAGGACGAGGCCCAGCCGTCGCGTCCGCGGGAGCGCCAGCGTGAGTGCGACCGTCACCTCGGTGACGGCGGCGAACAGCGGCAGGACCCGACCGGCAGGGTCACCGTCCGCGACCTGCAGCAGCTGCAACCCCCAGGAGCCGGCCAGCTGGTTGTGGTAGTAGACCGCGCAGCTCACGGCGGGGTCGAAGAAGTCGCTGTTCAGCTTGGCGAACGCCGCGAAGCCGTAGGCCACCAGCAGTGTCACTCGCGCGGTCGGTGCGAAGGCCCGCCAGACGTCGGGCAGCCCTCCGGCGTGCCGACGCAACCGGGCGGTCCCCGCGCTCAGCAGCAGCGCCAGGCTGATCGCCGAGGCGAGCACCCAGTGGTTGCCGACGACCGGCGCCTCGTACCAGGCGGTCGCCGGGATCAGCGCACACAGCGCCACCAGGTGCCGCAGCCGCTGCGGCGCGAGCAGGGTCAGAACGGCGGCCGTGCCCAGCAGCACCGATGTGACCGCCAGCGCCACCGAGGTCTCCAGCGCGTCGCGGGAGTTGCCGGCGAGGTGGAACAGCGCGGCAGCGGCCCACATCCGTGCGAACAGAGTCAGCCGCCAAGACGGCGTCGCCGCGGCCGCAGCGGCGGCTGGCTTGTCGTTCGTGAGCGTCGTCATCATGCTCTCCGTCCAGGGTGGCGGCCCTTGCCCCCGACCCGGTGAACCCCGAGAACGCCTACCACCTCGTGCACCGCCGGGACCGTTGGTCGTCGCGATCAGGTCCAGCCGGCTCCCGACCGTAGGGCGGGAGCTCCGGCGGTCGCCTCAGCCGATCGGACAGTTCTTCTCGTCCATCGGCCTGCCGGCGGGCCCTACCGGACCGAAAGCAAGCCTGCCGCCACCGTCAGCCGAGGGTGTCGAGGATGGTCAGCGCGCCGGGACCGATGATGATGACGAAGATGGCAGGCAGCAGGAAGGCCACCATCGGGAACAGGATCTTCACCGGCACCTTGTGCGCCTTCTCCTCGGCACGCTGCGAGCGCTTGAGTCTCATCTCTGCCGCCTGCTCGCGCAGCACGCCGCCGATGGGCACGCCGAGCCCGTCCGCCTGCACGATGGCGGACGAGAAGCGCGCGAACTCCGTGACGGTCGTGCGCTCGGCCATCCCACGGAAGGCCGCAGCCCGGCTCTTGCCGATCTGCATCTCCTGCAGGACCCGGAAGAACTCGCCTGCCAGTGGCCCGGTGGTCTTGCGAGCCACCTGGGAGAGCGCGGCGTCGAAGGCCAGCCCCGCTTCCACGCTGATGGTGAGGAGGTCCAGTGCGTCGGGGAGGGTCCGCTGCACGTCCAGCTGCCGCTTCTGGCCGCGATTGGTCAGCAGCAGGTCCGGGACGTAGAAGCCGAACAGGGCCGCGGCCGGCACGGCAAGGACCTTCAGCCCACCCGGGGCCAGGACGAAGCCGGCCAAGGCCCCGGCGACCAGTCCGACAGCCTTCAGCGCCAGGACGCGCTCGAGGTCGAGGCCCGAAGGGTTGCCTGCCAGGTCCAGTCGCTGAATGATCTTGTCCGTCGCACCCTTCGGCGTGAGCCGCCGCCCGAGCACGGAGAAGCGCTGCAGGACCGGGCGGACCACACGGTCTCGGAAGGCGGGCTCCACCTCCGGCGCCAGGACCGGTCCCGCCCCGTAACGGATCCGGGAGATGCCCTCCAGTGAGCGGTTCACCTGCGCTCGTCGGCCGCGAGTCAGGCAGAGAGCAGACACCGGCGTCAGCACGGCCGCGAACACCAGCGACAGTCCCAGCAGCAGCACCTGGTCGGCCGTCATCACGCCTCCACCTTGACGAGCTTGTTGGTCCAGACGGCACCGATGACCACCGAGATGACGGTGAAGACCAGCATCCAGATCCCCGCCGGCTCCGTGTACAGGGGGCGCATGTAGTCGCGTCGGAACAAGAGCTGGAAGCCGGCCATGAAGATGGGCAGGGCGATGAGGACCCACGCCGACATGCGCCCCTCGGCCGACAGCGTCCGCACCTCACGCCGGATCCGAGCGCGCTCGCGCATCGTCTCGAAGACCGTGTGCAGCACCTCTGCGAGGTTGCCCCCTGTGTCCCGCTGGACGCGGACAGCCATCACGATCCAGCCCATGTCGTCGCTCTCCATGCGCGCCGCCACGTTGTCCAGGGCGTCCTCGAGCGAGACTCCGAGGCGGGACTCAGCCAGCGCGCGTCCGATCTCGCCGGCAACCGGTTGGGCTCCGTCGCGGACCACGCTGTCGAGCGCCTGCGCGAAGGAGTAGCCGGAGCTCAACCCGCTGGCGATCAGCTGCAGTGCGTCGGGCAGCCCGTCGACGAAGGCGGCGCGCCGGCGGTCGGCCTTCATCCGCAGCCAGAATCCGGTGGCCAGCACGCCGACCACGACCCCGAGGGCGAAGCCCAGCATCCCGCCCCGGAAGAGGAGGGCGAACATCAGGCCCACCACGACCGCGACCGCGCACTGCAGCAGCAACCACTCGGCAGGCCGCATGCTCACGGCCGCCTGATCGAGGCGCCGAGCCGTCTTGAGTCCCCGCTGACCGCCGCCCACCAAGCGGCCCGCGACGCGGATGAGCGCCTGAGCGACGGGACTGTCGTCGACGGTGCTGCCGGCAGCAGCCTCCTGCTTCGCGCCCAGGGTGTACGCCTCGATGAGTCGGCGGGTGTTCCGTGACTCGTGGGCGCGGTGCCGACCCGGCCCGACGAGCAGGACCGACACGGTGACCAGAGCGAGGAAGACGAGCAGCGCCCCGAGCCACAGCAGGCGGGACTGATAGGGACGAGCGGCGGAGGCGTCGTCCTGCTGCTCCACGGCGACGGGGGCCTGCGCGACCTGCGGCAGGGTGGCCCGCGTGGAGGCGGCGTACGTCTGTGCTCCCGCGGTCACGGACACGTCGACGGTCACCGACTGGCCCGAGAGCTCCGGCGGCACGTTGGCGACGACAGCTACCTGCTCGCGGAACTCCCGCGCCACGGCCTTGAAGGCCGCCGTCAACGACGCTGCGTCAGCGGCGCGCACCAGCGCGCCCTTGCCTGCAGCGGCGAGAGCTGTCAGCTGGCCCGCCGCCTCCGGACTGCCACCGATGTCGACGGCGGTGAGCCCGACCCCGCCCGTCCTCACGGCGGCGGCCGCCTGTTGGGTGGTCGTGGCGCTGCCCTCGTGAGCACCGTCGCTCAGGAGCAGGATCCCGCGGTCACCCGCAGCGCCGAGCGCTGCCACGGCGGAGATCACGCCATCGTTGAGCTGCGTCTGGCCGCGGGCTCGAAGGACCTGCACGGCCGAGCGGAGCCTTGCGCGGTCGAGCGTCGGCGGGACGACCCGCGACACTTCGCCGGCGAAGGTGACCAAGCCGACGCGCACGTCGGCGGGCACCTCGTCGACGAAGGTCAGCGCCGCCGTGCGCGCGTTCTCGATCCGCGCGCCCCGCATGGAGCCGCTGACGTCCATCAGCAGGATCACCGAGCGGGCTCCTGTGCTGCCGTCACGGGACGTGCGTACTGCCGACGACGGGACCACGTGCCCGTTCATGCGCACCTGCACCGACGCCGTGTCCAGCGTCGTCTCCGGCGGCAGCTGGGCGACCGTCAGGGGCAGGTGGAGCTCCTCACCGCTCGCCACGGGCGCACCCAGCCGGGCCGAGCCGGCTGAGGCTGGAGCGGCTGAGGAGACGAGGACCAGCACCGTCAGGACGAGCGCCGTCCAGCACCGCCCCCAGCCGGACCGGCCGGCGAGTGTCATGTGGTCACCTCGGTGTGGGGGCGGCGGCGCAGGGAGATGCGGCGGGTGCGTGCGTGGGAGGGCGGGGTGGTGGTGCGGGGGACCAGGGTGGTCTCGGCGAAGGTGCGGATGACGCGGCTGACGGCGTGACCGGGCTCGTCCAGAGCGATCGGGACACCGCGGTTCATCGATGCCGGGACCGCCCGGTGGGACGGGATGTGCAGCTCGATGCGGGTCTGCAGGGTCTTCTCGACATCGGCGATGCTGAGGCCGACCTTGGCGTCGGAGCGGTTGAGCGCGACGTGCCGGCGCTCACGCGGGTAGGACAGCAGGTCCAAGGTCTCCAGCGTGAGCTTGAGGTTCTTGATGGACGGCACGTCCAGCGTGGCGGGCAGCACGAAGTGGTCGGTCCGGTCGAACGCGGCCAGCACCTGCTCGGTGAACGCCGGCGGCAGCGGGTCGACGCCCAGCCGGGCCACGCCGGGAACCGTGTGCAGGTCGCGGACCAGGTAGACGGCCAGGCCCTTCTTGGTGCCGGCCTCCGTCAGGTCGAAGCCCGAGCCGTCGTCGAGGTGCACCCGCAGCCCGATCGGTCCCTTGCCCATCCGCGGCGGGGCGGTCGGCAGCTCCTCGCGCCACTGCAGCCAGCCGGCCCGCGCCAGGTGGGTGACCAGGTGCAGCCCGGTCCCGTCCCCGGGGCTGCCCTCGCCCAGGACCAGGTCCAGGAACTTGCCGTGCCGGGCGACGGAGGTCACCTCGAGGCCGCCCAGCGCCGTGGCGGGCGGGTCGTAGGTCTTGAGCACCGCGATGCTGACCACGTCCACCCGCGCGACGACCCGGCCGACGGCGCGCTCGCGCAGGAACGAGGCCAGCGCTTCGACCTCGGGCAGCTCGGGCACGGCAGGACCCTCTCCGACGGGCGCGGGGTGCGCAACTGGCTACCCGTCAGGGGGTCGACGGCACGCGCCGGCGTCGCGCGTGTCATGGTGACGAGAACACCGCCCGAGGAGCAGCATGTCGAGCGCCCTGCTGACCGACCGCTACGAGCTCACCATGCTCGAGGGGGCGCTGGCCAGCGGCCTGGCCGACCACCGGGCCGTCTTCGAGGTCTTCGCGCGCCGGCTGCCCACCGGCCGGCGCTTCGGCGTCGTGGCGGGGCAGGGCCGGCTGACGGGGCTGCTCGCCCAGCTGGCCTACGGCACGGACGAGCTCGCGGCGCTCGGCTTCCTCTCCCCGCGAACGTGTCGCTGGCTCGACGGCCGCCGGCTGTCGCTGGAGGTGAGCGCGTACGCGGAGGGCGAGACGTACTCGCCGGGCTCGCCGGTGCTCACGGTCGCGGGCTGCTTCGGCGAGGGACTGCTCCTCGAGACGCTGGTGCTCTCGGTCCTCAACCACGACAGCGCGGTGGCCTCGGCGGCGGCGCGCATGGTGCTGGCGGCGGGTGGCCGGCCGCTGCTGGAGATGGGCGGTCGCCGCACGCACGAGCAGGCGGCCGTCGCCGCCGCCCGCGCGGCCTACATCGCCGGCTTCGCCATGACGTCGAACCTGGAGGCAGGCCGACGCCACGGGATCCCCACCGCCGGCACGAGCGCGCACGCCTTCACGCTCGCGCACGACGACGAGCTCAGCGCCTTTGCCGCGCAGGTGGCGTCGCTGGGTCCCGGGACCACCCTGCTGGTCGACACCTACGACACCGACCAGGGGATCCGCAACGCCGTCCAGGCTGCCGGGACCGGCCTGGGGGCGATCCGGCTGGACAGCGGTGACCCGCTGCACGAGGTCCCGCGTGCGCGCGCTCTGCTGGACCAGCTGGGCG
>CADCUB010000163.1 GCA_902805775.1 uncultured Frankineae bacterium
AGCGCCCGTTCGCGCTCCGCTGCGGCGCTGCGCAGGGCGTCGTCGGGATCGACCGGCGCCGGCCGCGGAGCCGGTGCGTCCGCAGTGCACCCGACCGCGAGCAGCAGGGCCGGACCGCCGGCCAGCACCGCCCGGCGCGTCGGGCCGGGGGAGGTGCGCACCCCCTCGAACCTAGTGGCCGGCGGTCGGGCGGTCGGCGTCGTCGCGCTCGCACTACGCTGGACTGCCCGCACCACCCCGCAGTCGCACGGACAACTCCAGAGAGGCAGGCCGTTCCCATGACCGCCTCCAGCCACCTGACCGAGGTGCTGACCCCGCTCGTCGCGGCGGCCGGCTACGACCTCGAGGACCTCAGGGTCTCCGCGGCCGGCAAGCGCAGCGTCGTGCGCGTCGTCGTCGACAAGGACGGCGGCGTCACCCTCGACGACGTCGCCGACATCAGCCGCGTCGTGTCGGACGCGCTCGACGTCGAGGACGAGGCCGATCCGACGCTGCTGGGCACGTCGTACGTCCTCGAGGTGTCCTCGCCGGGCGTCGACCGCCCCCTCACCCAGCCGCGCCACTGGCGCCGCAACGCCGGTCGCCTCGTCACGGCCACCCTGCGCGAGGGTGCGCCGGTGACCGGCCGGATCAGCGCTGCCGACGACGACGCGGTGACGCTGGACGTCGCAGGCGCGCCGCGCGTCCTCCCGTACGCCGACGTGGTCAAGGGGCTGGTGCAGGTGGAGCTCATCCGCGCCGCCGAGCCCGATGCCGACGACCTGACCGACGACGAGGACGGGGACGACGCATGAAGATCGACATGACCGTCCTGCGCGGTCTGGAGCGCGAGAAGGAGATCTCCTTCGACCTCGTCGTCGGCGCGATCGAGACGGCGCTGCTCACCGCCTACCGCCACACCGAGGGGGCGCAGGCGCACGCCCGCGTCGAGCTCGACCGCACGACCGGCGAGGTCGCCGTCCTGGCGCAGGAGCTCGGCGAGGACGGCCGCGTCCTGCGCGAGTACGACGACACCCCCGAGGGCTTCGGCCGGATCGCGGCCAGCACGGCCAAGCAGGTCATCCTGCAGCGCCTGCGCGAGGCCGAGAGCGCCCAGTCCTACGGCGAGTACGCCGGCCGCGAGGGCGACATCGTCTCGGGCACCGTGCAGCAGGCCCCGCAGCGACCGGGGGCGCCGCCGAACCGCAACGTGCACGTCCTGCTCGGCTCGGGGGACAGCGCGCTCGAGGCCGTCCTGCCGGCGACCGAGCAGGTGCCGGGCGAGGTCTACGCCCACGGCACGCGGCTCAAGTGCCGGGTCGTGTCCGTCGGTCGCGGCCAGCGCAGCGCCACCGTCACGGTCTCGCGCACCCACCCGGACCTCGTCCGTGGGCTGTTCGCGCTCGAGGTGCCCGAGATCGCCGACGGCTCGGTCGAGATCGCGGCCATCGCCCGTGAGGCCGGGCACCGCAGCAAGATCGCGGTGCGGTCGACGGTGCCGGGGCTGAACGCCAAGGGCGCGTGCATCGGCCCGGTCGGCTCCCGGGTGCGGGCCGTCACGACCGAGCTCCACGGCGAGAAGATCGACATCGTCGACTGGGCCGAGGACCCGGCGCGCTTCGTGGCGAGCGCGCTGTCGCCGGCGCGCGTCAGCTCCGTGACGGTCGTGGACGCGGTCCTGCGCTCGGCACGTGTCGTCGTGCCCGACTACCAGCTCTCGCTCGCCATCGGCAAGGAGGGGCAGAACGCCCGCCTGGCCGCCCGGCTGACGGGGTGGCGGATCGACATCCACAGCGACGCGGAGTGATCGCGAGGTGACGCGGCGGTGAGCGGGCGTCGCAGCGGCCGGCGACCCGCGCCGCGGGGGGCCGAGGCGGTAGGCTCGACGTCGGACCGTCTCCCGGGTCCGGTGCGCACGTGCGTCGGCTGCCGGACCCGAGCGACCAAGTCCGCCCTGCTGCGTGTCGTCGCGGTCGGGGCCGGTGTCGGGGACTCGTCCCCGCGGCTGACCCCCGACCCCGCCGGGCGCCTGCCGGGACGGGGCGCCTGCGTGCACCCCGACCTGCGGTGCGTCGACCTCGCCGACACGCGCCGGGCGTTCCCCCGGGCCCTGCGCCTGGCAGGACCGCTCGACGTCACGCCCGTGCGGGAGCACGTCGCAGGTCTGCAGGACCCTCCAGCCCCACCTCCCACACCCCAGATCGGACCTCCTCGATGAGCACTCGATGAGCCACCACCGATGAGCACGCCCATGCAGTAGCACCCAGGCGCGGGATCCCCCCGGGCCTTCCCCAGAAGGAGCGATGTGCCCGGAAAAGCCCGCGTCCACGAGCTCGCCAAAGAG
>CADCUB010000164.1 GCA_902805775.1 uncultured Frankineae bacterium
ACTCCGACTGGGACAAGGAGAAGCTCCAGGAGCGCCTGGCCAAGCTCTCCGGCGGCGTCGGCGTCATCAAGGTCGGCGCCCACACCGAGACCGAGCTCAAGGAGCGCAAGCACCGCCTCGAGGACGCCATCTCGGCGACCAAGGCCGCGGTCGAGGAGGGCATCGTCCCCGGTGGTGGCGCCGCCCTGGTGCACGCCGCCGCCGTGCTCGAGGGCGACCTCGGGCTCGAGGGCGACGAGCGCACCGGTGTGCGCATCGTCCGCCGCGCGCTCGACGAGCCGGCGTACTGGATCGCGGCGAACGCCGGGCTCGAGGGCCGGGTCGCCGTCAACCGGGCGCGTGAGCTCGGTGGCGGCCAGGGCCTGAACGCCGCGACCGGCGAGTACGGCGACCTGGTCAAGCAGGGCATCGTCGACCCGGTCAAGGTCTCCCGCTCGGCGGTCCGCAACGCCGCCTCGATCGCCAGCATGCTGCTGACGACCGAGACGCTCGTCGCCGACAAGCGCGAGGACGAGCCGGCCGACGCCGGTCACGGCCACGGGCACGGGCACTCGCACTAGGGCTGGCTGACCGGTCTCCGCGACCCTGCACGGCCCCGACGGCCCGGCACCCTCGAGGTGCCGGGCCGTCGGCGTGCAGCGGCGTGAGTGTCGCGTGCGCCCCCTCCAGCTCGCCGATCATGCAGTTGTTGCCCGCCGGCTGAGCGTGGCGGGTGAGCAACACCTGCATGATCGCGCTGTCAGGGGCCGTGAGGAGGGGCCGGGCGGGGTTCGCGCGGCCGTTCTGTCGGACCCCGGTGGCAGGCTCCCCACGGGGAGGGGGAGCTCATGACGGGAGCACGAGAGGGCAGCTGGGGGGCGTTCGCCGACGAGGCACCCGAGCTGGCGCGCGACGTCCGCGCGGCGTTCACGGTCCGCAAGCACTGCACGATGGCGACGCTGCGGGCCGACGGCGCGCCGCGCATCAGCGGTACGGAGGTGCAGCTCGAGCCCGCCGAGCTGCACATCGGGAGCATGGCGGGTGCGCGCAAGGCGCACGACCTGCTGCGCGACGGTCGGGTGGCGATCCACTCGCCGACGGTCGACCCGCCGGAGGGTGACGAGAGCAGCTGGGCGGGCGAGGCGAAGCTGTCCGGTCGGGCGGTCGGGGTGCCGTCCGAGGACGGGTCGCACCGCTTCCGGATCGACCTCGAGGAGGTGGTGCACACCGCCGTCGACGGCGACCGCCTTCGCATCCGCTCCTGGCACCGCGGGCGCGGGGTGCAGGAGCGGCACCGGGCCTGACCGCTAGGCGCGCGCCGGGACGCCGGTGGCTGTGCGGGCCGGTCGGCGGAGCGCGTGCGCAGCGACGACGGCCCAGACGGCGGCGGCGAGCAGTCCGGCCGCCAGCCAGCCGGCCGACGAGGACTGGTTGAGCGCGAGGGTGCCCGGCATGCTGACAAGACCGGCCAGCCGCAGCGGCCAGGGTGCCCACCCGCCCCGCGTGACGACCAGCAGGACCGACGAAGTCAGCACCAGCAACGCCGCGACCGGCACGAGGACCCCCGCCGCGTCGTGCACCGCGTAGTCACCTGTCCGGTCACCGAGGCCGCCGCCGATCGCGTCGACCAGGAAGACCGCCGAGAGCAGGCCCCAGGCGCCGCCCGCCAGGGCGCCGGCACGCCGGGCACGAGCTGTCGTGGCCCGCCCGGCCAGCCGAAGCAGGGACAGCGCCACGAGCAGCGCGATCCCGGCGCTGACGAGGTGGTTGGGCACGTGGTCGTACACGTCGCCCCACATCGAGAGCGGTGGGAGGCGGTACGCGTTGGCCGCACCGGCGGCGAAGGCCAGCGCGGTCAGGGCGGGGAGCACGGCGCCGAGCGGGGGGCCGCCTCCGGGAGACCGTGCGGCCTCCCCGGGACCCGCGGCCTCCCCGGGACCCGCGGCCGCCGCCGCCCCGTCACCCTCCGCCCGGCCACCCGCGGCCTCCCGACGACCCGCGGCCGCCCTCACCGGCGGTACCACCCGACGCGTGCCGTGGCGGGGTCCGCCACCGCCCGCGCGAGCACAGCGGCGGCCAGGACGAGCACCACGGCCCAGCGTTGGTGGGCCACCGTCCAGGCCGGGTCGACCGGGGAGCCGGCCAGCAGCACCAGCTCCCGGGGCAGGTGCGCCGCGGCGAGCAGGGCCCCGAGCAGCACGGGACCGCTCACCAGCCCCGGCTCGCTCACCTGCCACCAGCGCCGCAGCGACGCCGGGACCGCCAGGCCCACGGCGGCCAGCGCGGCCAGCTCGAGCGACATCGCCCGGACGGGGACGTCCGCGCCGGCGAGGGTGGCCGCCGCGACGGCGAGCAGCCACGCGGGCAGCAGGACCGCGCAGCACAGGCCGGTGCGCGCCGCGAGCCGCTGCCGGAGCGGGGTCGGTGTGGCGTCCAGCAGCGAGGCAGCCGGCTCGTCGACCGCCAGGGCCAGGGCCGTCGCCAGCAGCACGGCGACGCCACGCAGGACGAGCACCGCGGCGCTGTCGTGGTCGAGCGCCCGCCACGTCACCGCCACCAGGACGGCGGCGGCGGTGAGGTGGAGCGCGACCGCCCGACCGGGTACTGCCCGGGCCGAGGCCCTCAGGACGTCCCCGCTCACGGCAGCTGCGCCAGCGCGGGCACGACCGCCAGAGCCGTCAGGCCGGCCCCGAGGGCCACGACGCGCCAGGGCCGGCGCGCCTCCCTCAGGAACGACCCGCAGGCGGCCAGCGCGCACAGGACCGCCAGGTAGGCGACGTGCCAGGCGGGTGAGCCCGGTTCCATCCCGGCCCAGTGCGGGTGCAGCGCCCAGGTGGCCCAGGAGACGTACGTGCCGAGCGGCTGCACCGCGGCGTCGTGCTCGCTGATCCAGGCGTTGAAGAGCACCATCGCGATCATGACGAGGAGCGCGACCCCGGGCACGCCCGTCATCCGGGCGACCATGATCCCGAGCAGGGCGCCGCCGAGCACCGTGAGGGGACCCTGCGCGAGGTGCCACACGTCGGGGCTGACGACGTACAGGTCGCGGGCCAGGTTGAGCGCGTGCACGACGACCACGAAGGCCGCGCACACCGCTGTCGGGACGAGTGCGCCGACGCACAGCCCGGCGACCCGAGCGGTGCGCTCGGACGGAGTCGCCGCAAGCAGCTCGCCGCTGCCCGCCCGCCGGTCGCGCGAGGCGACCAGGTTCGCCGCGAAGTAGGTGAAGACGCCGTAGAAGAACGTGGGTCCGGTGGACACGACCTCGAAGGCGTCGCGCGAGCCGTTGTCGCCGACGACCAGCACGAGGACAGTCATGAGCGCCAGGCCCGCCAGGGCGATCGGGTGGCGGACGATGCGCCGGCCCTCCTGGAGCCCCAGCACGAGCGGCAGGGGGAGGGTTCGCGGGGGACTGAGGACGCCGAGGGCGACGGCGCTCATGCCGCCACCGCCGGGCGCGCGCGGTCACCGAGCAGGAGCAGGTAGGCGTCCTCGAGGGTCGGCGGGACGAGCGTCGCCCCGGTCGGGGCGGCCCCGACGTGATGGAAGGTGCCGTTGCCCAGGCGCCACGCGACGAGCGCTCCCGGGTCGCGCACGTCGTCGACCCACACCGCGCCCGAGGCGGCCCCCACGAGCTCGGGCACCGACCCCGCGAACAGGGTGCGACCCCGGTCGACGACCACGACGTGCTCGCACAGGGCGGCGACGTCCTCGGTCTGGTGTGTCGACAGCACCACCGTGCGGTCCTCTCCGGCGCGGCTGACGAGGTCGCGGAAGCGCAGCCGCTGCTCGGGGTCCAGTCCGACGGTCGGCTCGTCGAGCACGACGAGCTCGGGATCGCGCAGCAGCGCCTGGGCGAGGCCGAGCCGTCGGCGCATGCCGCCGGACAGCGCCTTGACCTTGCGGTCGCGCACGTCGCCGAGGTCGACGAGGTCCAGCACCCGGCGCACCTCGTCGTGCCGGCTGCGGCGGTCGGTCATCTCCTTGAGCACCGCGACGTAGTCGACGAGCTCGAACGCCGTGAAGGTGCGCGAGTAGCCGGGCTCCTGGGGCAGGTAGCCCAGCCGCCGCCGGACCTCCCGGCGGTCGTCGGCGTCCGCCGGGTCGCGGCCGAGCAGGCGCACCCGCCCCTGCTGGGGCGCGAGCACCGTCGCGAGGACGCGCAGCAGCGTGGTCTTGCCGGCCCCGTTGGGGCCCAGCAGGCCGGTCACGCCGGGTCGGGCGCGCAGCGTCACGCCGTCGCAGGCGCGGACGCGGCCGAAGGTCTGGACGAGGTCGTCGACGACGACGGTCGGGGCGGTCATGCGGGGCTCCCGGAGACGAGGGGCGCACGGCGCTGCGACAGCAGGACGGCGCCGGCGAGGGCGAGCAGGACGAGGCAGAGCAGCTGGGGGACGACAGTGGCGACGACGAGGGGGTCGCGCCCCGGAGCGAGCCCGGACAGGGCGAGCAGCAGCCAGCCGCCCGCGAGGACGGCGCTGGAGACGACGGGGTCCACCCGCGTGGCCAGCGCGAGGGACGAGCAGCTCAGGGCCAGGGCCGGAAGCAGCCAGGCAGCGGCCACCAGAGGTGTGGACGGGACGAGCGCGGTCACCGGCGCCGCGAGCGCCAGGGTGGCGGCGACGACGGCCGCGCTGCGGACGAGCAGCAGCCGGTACGACGAGTACGGCGCGGCCACGGTGACCTCGTGCAGCGGATCGGTGTGCGGGCCGAAGGCCACGGCGACCCCCGCCACCGGCAGCACCGGCGCCAGGGCCAGGAACACGGCGATCCCGCGGTCCCCGCTGTGCGCCACCAGCAGCGCCAGGGCCAGCACGATCGCGGTCCCCGTGATCCACGACAGCTGCAGGGAGGGCGTGACGGCGAGCAGCCGTGCGGTGTCCTCCGCGACGCCGAGCCGGACGAGCAGGCGCTCGCGGACGCTCCTGCGGGGCGCGTCGATCGTGTCGACGACCTCGGCCCACACGGCGTCCAGCCGCGGCACGTCGGCGACCGGCACCAGGCGGGCCTGGCAGGTCGCGCACCGCTCGAGGTGCGCCTCCACGGAGGCGGTGAGCGCGGCGGTCAGGTGACGGCCCTCGGCGTAGGCGTCGAGCAGGTCGTCGTCGAGGTGCCAGGAGCCGGTCATGCGAGGTCCTCCCTCAGCTGAGCGCGGGCGCGCATCATGCGGGTCTTGACGGTGCCGGCCGGGATGCCGAGCAGACGGCCGGCCTCGCGGGTGGTCAGGCCGTCGAGGACGGTGGCGCGCACGACGGCGCGCAGCTCGGGGGAGAGGCGGTCCAGCGCCGGGCCCAGCTCGCCGTGCTCCAGCCCCACGAGCACCTGCTCCTCGGCCGAGCCGACCAGGTCGTGCGCCTCCGGCACCTCCAGCAGGCTGGCGGCGGGCCGGGGACTGCGGCGCACCGCGTCGACGAGCCGGCGGACCGCGATGCCCCACAGCCACGCGCCGACCTCGCCGCGCCCGTCGTAGCGCCCGGCGCTGCGCCAGGCGGCGACGAAGCAGTCCTGCATCACCTCGTCGACGACGCCGGGGTCGGAGCAGCGGCGCTGCAGTCGCGCGGTGAGCCACGGCGCGTGCCGGCGGTACAGCTGCTCGAGCGCCCGGCGGTCGCCGTCGGCGACGGCCTCGAGCAACTCGGCGTCGCTGCGCTCCTCGGCGAGCGGCACCGGACCCCCCTCCCGTCCCGGACGCGTGGCCACGGCGGTCGGCACGGCTAGAAGGGGACCGTCAGGCAGGCGACGCGCTTGCCTGCGGTGCCCGCGACGCCCGTCCCGGTCGCCGTGTGCTTCTCGTGGATGATGACCGATCCGGGCCGCCCGGCGGAGGGGAACGTCCAGTCCACGACCGCCTTCGCGTGCCCGTTCCCGGCGGAGTTCGTCGTGAGGTCGAGCCACAGCTCGTTGTGCGGGTTGGCGTACGCCGGGTCCGTCGACGGCGTCACCGGGTCCTGCCGGTGCTGCCAGTGCGGCCCGGCGGCAGCCCCCGTGGCTCCGCAGGGCGCGACGTGGGCGTGCGCGCCGTACGCCGCCTCGGGCTCCAGCCCGGTCACGTGCAGCGTGACGATCGTGCGCCCGTCGCCGGTCTCGACGGCCTGCACGCGCGCCTGCGCGCCCGCCGGGGCATCGGCGACCGGCGACTGGCCGGGGTAGACCGTCAGGTCGCCGGCCGTCCGGGAGACGGTGGCGGCCGGCGCCGGGGCGGCCAGCGCCAGCGCGGCGACGCCGCACAGGGCGGCGGAGGCGGTCGGGACGCAGATGCGTCGGATCATGTTCCCCCCTCAGGGACGTGGTGGTGCGTACGTCCTGCCTGTCGCAGGCGGGGGCGCTGCCGGTTCACTAGCCTGCGCGGATGGCCGTCGACGCGGTGGTGATCGGGGCCGGGCCCAACGGGCTGGTCGCCGCGACGCTGCTCGCCCGGGCCGGCTGGAGCGTCGAGGTGCACGAGCGCTCGGCGGTCGCGGGCGGCGCCGTCGGCAGCGAGACGACGGCCCGCGGCTACGTGCACGACTGGGGCTCGGCGTTCTACGGCGTGCTGCACACCAGCCCGGTGCTGCGCGAGCTCGGCCTCGACCGGCGCGTCCGATGGGCGCGCACCGGCACCGCCGCGGCGACGGTGTGGGACCCGGGCGGTCCGGGGGCTGTGGTGCGCCGCAGCGTCGACGCCACCGCCGACGGCCTCGGCGAGGACGCGGCGGCCTGGTGCGCGCTGGTCGACTGGTGGCACCGCCTGGGGGCCCCGTTGTTCGACGCGGCGCTCGGTCCGGTCGGCGACCCCCTCCCGCTGCTGCGCGTGCTGCGCCGCACGGCGGGTCCGCGGGAGGTCGTGCAGACCGCCCGCACGATGCTCGAGCCGGTCGAGGCCTACGTCCGGCAGGGCTTCCGGACCGACGCGGCCCGGCTGCTGCTGGCCGCGAACGCGACCCACGCCGACGTCGGCATCGACGCGGCCGGCTCCACCCCGCCGGCACTGCTGCTCGCGATGGCTGCCCAGGTGCACGGCATGCCCGTGCCGGTCGGCGGCGCCGCGTCCCTGGCCACCGGCATGGTCGAGGCAGCCGAGGAGGCGGGCGTCGTCGTGCGGACGGGCGTCGACGTCACCCGGGTGGTCGTGCGCGGCGGCCGCGCCGTCGGTGTCGTCAGTGCGGACGGCACCGGCACCGCCGTCCGCCGGGCGGTGGTCGCCGACGTCGCGCCGACCCTGCTCGCGCGCGACCTGGTCGGCGAGCAGCACCTGCCGGGGGCGTGGCTGGCCTCGCTGCGCCGGCACCGGTACACCTCCGGCTACTTCCGCCTCGACGTCGACCTCGACCGCCCGGCGCCGTGGGCGGACGAGCGGGTGGGCGACAGCGTCGTCGTCCACGTGACCGGCGACCTCGACGACATCGCCATGAGCCAGGCCGAGGTGCGCCGCGGCCGGCTCCCCACCTCTCCGCAGCTCATCGTCGGCCAGCAGGACCGCGCCGACCCCTCACGGGTGCCGCCCGGAGCGGCGAGCCTGTGGGTGGAGTGCCACTGCCCCGCCGTGCCGGTCGACGCTCCGGCCGACTGGGCGGGGGCCTTCGCCGAGCGGCTGCTCGACCGGCTCGAGGCCCACGCGCCGGGACTGCGTGCGCACGTCGTCGACACCGCTGCGACGCCGCCGCTGGGGCTGCAGGAGCGCGATCCCAACCTGGTGGGTGGCGACGTCGGAGGCGGCTCCGCCGCACCCGACCAGCTGGTGGTGTTCCGCCCGGTGGCGGGCTGGTCGTCCTACGCCCTGCCGGTCGCCGGGCTCTGGATGTGCGGCGCCGCCTCGCACCCCGGCGGGGGCGTGCACGGGCTGTGCGGACGCAACGCGGCCCGCGCGGTCCTGCGCCGCGAGCGGCTCAGCCTGCGGGCGGTGCGGTGAGCAGCGTGCCGAGCTCGAAGTGCATGGGGTCGGTGTAGCGCCAGTCGCCGCCCCAGCGGAAGCCCCAGCGCTTGAAGATCTCCACCACCCTCGAGTCCATGGTGCCGCGGATGCCGCGGTAGTTGGTGGCGGCGTCCATGTCGATCGCGATGCCCCAGGTGTGCAGCGAGATCGACCTGGCCGGGTTGCGCTCGATGAAGCGCGGCACGTAGCAGCCGCTGTAGGTCTTGAGCGTCCCGGCCAGCCCCGCGTCGACGACCTCCGTGAGCGCGCCGCGCAGCTGCGGCAGCATCAGCCGGTGGCAGGTCACCCGTCCCATGACGGGGACCGTCTCGGTGCGGATGTTGTCACGCACCCAGCGCGCGTCCGGCTCGATCGTGCCGTCGGCGAAGTAGCGGTAGGAGAAGGCGCCCAGCTCCTCGGCTGCGCTGCCGCCCGTGAGCCGCGCGACCGGAGCGGGCACGTCCAGCAGGTCGACGGCCGCCTGCCCGGCGACCTCGCGCACCTGCGCGGCGAAGCCGACCGGGTCGACGCCCTCCGGAGCCTCGAGCAGGGCCGCGCTCGCCTCGGGCAGGCCGAGTCGACGGGCGCGCTCGGCGTCGAGCACGAGGTCGGCCCGAGGGATGCCGGTGGTGGCCAGCGCCCCCAGCCTCATCGAGGCGGCGGCGCTTCCGGCGCCCTGCAGCGACAGGTCGCTGCCGAGCCCCAGCCGCCGGGCGGTCGCCACCTCGTGGCTGGCGACGGCCTCACCCCGGGCCACCGCCCGCCAGACCGGGTCGGACTCGGCGGTCGCGTCCGCCGTCCAGGCCCGGAACGACGAGGGGTCGACGCCGACGGTCCGCACGGCGGCGCCACCCAGGACCGCGGTGCCGGCCCGGAAGACCTCGATGCCGCCGGGACGTGACAGCGCGCTGAGGCGCTCCCGGACGGCGGCGGGCAGCGGTGCGGGGGAGACGACCAGGACGTCGGCCTCGCGCCGCTCGCGCAGCGCGGCGACGGCAGCGGGGGACGTCCCCGTCCCGGCGGGCGGCGGCGCGACGGCCGAAGGGGACGCCCCTGCGCCGGGCGGCGGGGCCGCGGTCGCGTCAGGCACCGGCGAGGCGCTCGGCGGGCCGGGTGAGCTGGTGGCGCGCAGTCCCTCGTCACCGCGCGCGGCGCCGCCGGCGCTGCAGGCGGTCAGGCCGAGGACGGCCGACAGCAGGGCCGCGGCCACCGGGCGGGCCCGGGACGGCGACAGGGCCGCAGTCGTGTGCCCTCGACCGGAGCGGGGCCCCGCCCCGGCCGCAGCGCCCACGGACGACCCGGCCGGAGCCGTGGCCCGGGCCGGAGGGTCGTACGCGCAGGACACGGGCACCACTTCCGAGGAGAGGCAGGAGGCGGCCGGCGGCTGCTCCCTCTCGGCAACGCTGGACGCTCGTCCAGGGTGCCCGATCCTCAGCAGGCGGCGGCGGCCGAGGTGACGAGCGCGCCCTGGGCGTGGACCGCCTCGCGCTCGTGCTCCGACAGCCCACCCCAGACGCCGTACGGCTCCCGGGAGGCCAGGGCGTGCGCCCGGCACTGCAGCATCACCGGACACGTTGCACAGACAGCCTTGGCGGCCGCCTCCCGGTTGGCCCGACGAGGTCCCCGCTCGCCCTCCGGGTGGAAGAACAGATCGGTGTCCTTGCCGCGGCAGGCCCCGTGCAGCTGCCACTCCCACAGGTCCGACTGGGGACCGGGGAGGCGGGAGATGTCGGTCATGAGGGTTCCCCTCGTCGGCGGGAGCCGGGTCAGGGTGGCTCCCTCTGGTTGCACGGTATTACCGTTGCACAACTTGTTCAAGCCTTCTTCGCGTCAGATCTGTGCCAGTTTTCGCGCCACAGGTGAGGCGACTCGACTCGCGCAAGAGCGGTGTCGCGTCCATCCTTCGACGGTGGACGAGCAGCGGATTGCCGAGGGTGGGGGTGGTTCCTCCTCCGATGCCTCGCTCGCTCCACGGCTGACGGTCGCCGCCGTCGCCCACCGCCTGGGGGTCGCGCCGGCCACCCTGCGCACGTGGGCCCGTCGCTACGGGCTCGGGCCCAGCGAGCACGAGGCCGGCGCGCACCGGCGCTACACCCCCGCCGACGTCGCGCGGCTGCAGACCATGCGCCGCCTCACCCTCGAGGGCGTCGCCCCCGCAGAGGCGGCGCGGGTGGCGCTGGCGCTCCCGCTGGTGGAGCCCGGCCCGTCCGACGACGCACCCCTGCCCGACCGGGAGGGGCGGCTGAGATCCCGTCGCGGCGGCCCGGGCGGGCGTGTGCTGGCGCTGCCGGGCGCCGACGGCGCCGTCCGGGGGCTGGGCCGCGCGGCCATGGCGCTCGACGCGCACGCCGTCACCGCGCTCGTGCGCGAGGAGGTCGCGCGCTCCGGTGTCCTGCACACGTGGGACCACGTGCTGCGCCCGGTGCTCGTCGCCGTCGGCGCGCGCTGGGCCGCGACCGGCGAGGGCGTCGAGGTGGAGCACCTGCTGTCGGACTGCACCGCCGTGGTGCTCCGCGAGATCGCCTCGGCCGTGCCCGAGCTCCCCGGCCGCCGACCGGTCGTGCTCTCCTGCGCCCCGGAGGAGCACCACGCCCTGCCGCTGCACGCACTGGCCGCCGGCCTGGCCGAGCGCGGCGTCGGGGTGCGCACCCTCGGGCCCGCACTGCCCGCCGCCGCGCTGCAGGCCGCCGTGCGACGCACCGGTCCGGCCGCGCTGTTCGTGTGGTCGCAGCTGCCCGGCACGGCCGACCCGGCCGTGCTGGAGGCGCTGCCCGTCACCCGGCCACCGACCGCCGTGGTCGTCGGCGGGCCCGGCTGGGCCCCCGACCGGCTGCCCCGGCGGGTGACGGTGGCCGCCGACCTCCCGCACGCCCTCGAGCTGGTGGACCGGGCGCTCGGCGCCTGAGCCGCACGCGCGGGACGCCCCGACCCCGGGCCGACCTCGGTGGGACGATTCCGACGAACTCGTCCGTCGTAGTGCTACAGGCCTGTCCTCACCTGCCGATGCACTGCGGGACGGGAGTGCGAGGGGCACTCCCCGAAGACCTGGGAGTGCCTGTGACCAGTCCGCTCGCCGCTGTTGCCTGGCTCCCGCACCCGGAGCAGCAGGCCGGCTCCGGCGACTGCGGCCAGGTCCTGCCCGCCGACGTCCTGGCGCTCGCCGAGGCCGATGCGGACGCTCTCGCGGACGGGCTGCACGACGGCGCCCTGCAGGCCCTGGTCGTCGCCCGCTACGCCGCGGACGCCGCCGTGCGCGGGGGGGACGCGGCGCTCGCTCGCGACGCCGTGCAGTCGGCCCTGGTCGCCCTGCGCCACGCCGTGTGGCGGATGCGCCCGCGGGGCGCCCGCGGCCTGCAGGAGGCGCTCGACCAGCTCACGGCGCACCTCGTCGCGACCGACGGCGCACCCCTGCACGTCGAGGTCGACGGCGACGCCGCCGAGGACCTCGCGCACCTGGAGCCGGCGGCCGCGACGGTGGCCTACCGCCTCGTGCAGTCCGTCGCCGGCGAGGCTCCCCTGACCGTCCGCGTCCGCCGTACGCCCGCCGGCCTGCGGCTGTCCCTCGACCGACCCGTGGCCGGCCAGGCGGAGCAGGCGCTGCGGGCCCGCGCCGTGGGGGCCACGCTGCTCGCCACCGCCGACGGCGCCTCCCTGCTGCTGCCCCTGACCGACCCTGCCGTCCTCCCCAAGGAAGCCTCATGACGACCGTGCTGATCTGCGACGACCACCGCATCGTCCGGGAGGGCCTGCGCCAGTTCGTGGCCGGGGTCCCTGGCGTCGACCGGGTCGAGACCGCCGCCAGCGGCGAGGAGGTCCTCGCCCGCTACCCCCACGAGCGCCCCGACCTCGTCCTCATGGACGTGCGCATGCCGGGCCTGGGCGGCCTGGAGGCCACCCGCCGGCTCGTCACGCAGAACCCCCGGGCCCGGGTGATCATGTTGACCGCCGCGGACGACCGCGACCAGGTCGCCGCCGCCGTGTCGCACGGCGCGCGCGGCTACCTGCTCAAGGACGTCAGCCACGAGGAGCTGTGCGCCGCCGTCGCCCACGCCCTCGAAGGCGCAGACCTGGTCGAGCCGTCCCTGCGCCGCGCGCTGTCGGCGCGCGAGAGCAGCAAGGCCACGACGCCGGCCGGCCAGCTCACCGAGCGCGAGCTGCAGGTCCTCACCGGCATGAGCCAGGGCAAGAGCAACGGCCAGATCGGCCGTGAGCTCTACCTGTCCGAGGACACCATCAAGACGCACGCCCGGCGGCTGTTCCGCAAGCTGGGCGTCAACGACCGCGCCCAGGCGGTCGCCCTCGGCTTCCGCCGCGGCCTGGTGACCTGACAGCGGCGCACGCCGCCGACGGCTAGGCATGGCCGCCGCGCCGGTAGCGTCCGGGCGTGGAGCCGGTCAGCTCGCGCGAGGTCTACCGCAACGCGTGGATGTCGGTGCGCGAGGACCGGGTGCTGCTCCCCGACGGGCAGCCCGGCACCTACGGCGTCGTCGACAAGCCCGACTTCGCCCTGGTGGTGCCCCGCGAGGACGACGGCGACCTGTGGCTCGTCGAGCAGTACAGGTACCCGGTCGCCCGTCGGGTGTGGGAGTTCCCGCAGGGCTCCTGGCCGGCGTCCACGACCGGCAGCCCGGTCGAGCTCGCCGCCGCCGAGCTGCGGGAGGAGACCGGGCTGCGCGCCGCCCACCTGCTGCACGTCGGGCACCTGCACGAGGCTCCCGGCTTCTGCAGCCAGGGCTTCGACGTGTGGCTCGCGACCGGGCTCGTGCCGGGCCCGCCGTCGCGCGAGGCGACCGAGCAGGACATGCGGTGCCGACGGGTGAGCGACGCCGAGCTCCGGCGGATGGCGCGGGACGGCGAGCTGGTCGACGCCGCGAGCCTCGCGGCGTACGCCCTGTGCGCGCTGCAGGCCTGACCGCCGCAACGAGGGGGCGGGTCTCGACGGGCGGTGCGGGCGACCGCCTCACCTAGGCTGGGGCGTCCGTCCCCCAGCCGCGAGGCAGGTGCAGATGATCCCCTCCGAGGACCTCGCGGCGTCCGACCGGGCGGCGTACGACGAGAAGTTCCCGCTGCTGGGACTGACCTTCGACGACGTGCTGCTGCTGCCGGCGGCCAGCGACGTCATCCCCTCGGAGGTCGACACGACAGCGCGGCTGTCCCGGGGCATCGCGCTGCGCACGCCGCTGCTGTCGAGCGCCATGGACACGGTGACCGAGGCGCGCATGGCCATCGCCATGGCACGTCAGGGCGGCATCGGGGTGCTCCACCGCAACCTGGCCATCGAGGACCAGGCCACCCAGGTCGACCTCGTCAAGCGCTCCGAGGCCGGCATGGTCACCAACCCGGTGACCGCCTCGCCGTCGGACACCCTCGCCGACGTCGACCGGCTGTGCGCGCGCTACCGCATCTCCGGGCTGCCCGTGGTCGACGCCGACGGCGTGCTGCTCGGCATCGTCACCAACCGCGACACGCGCTTCGAGACCGACCTGGCCAAGCGCGTCGCCGACGTCATGACGCCGATGCCCCTGGTCACCGGGTACGAGGGGATCAGCGGGCCCGACGCGCTGTCGCTGCTGCAGAAGAACAAGATCGAGAAGTTGCCGCTCGTGGACGGCGCCGGGCGGCTGCGCGGCCTGATCACGGTCAAGGACTACGTCAAGCGCGACCAGTTCCCGCTCGCCACCAAGGACGCCGACGGGCGCCTGGTCGTCGCGGCGGCAGTGGGCGTCGGCGACGACGCCTTCAAGCGGGCGATGACGCTGGTCGAGGCGGGCGTGGACGCGGTCGTCGTCGACACCGCCCACGGTCACGCCCGCGCGGTCGCCGACATGGTCGCCCGTGTGAAGGAGGCCGCCTCCGGCGTCGACGTCATCGGCGGCAACATCGCCACGCGGGCCGGGGCCCAGGCGCTCATCGACGCCGGCGCCGACGCGGTGAAGGCCGGTGTGGGTCCGGGCTCCATATGCACCACCCGCGTCGTCGCCGGGGTCGGGGTGCCGCAGGTGACGGCCATCTTCGAGGCGGCCCGCGCAGCGCGTCCCGCCGGAGTGCCGGTCATCGGCGACGGCGGCCTGCAGTACTCCGGCGACATCGCCAAGGCCATCGCCTGCGGCGCCGACACCGTCATGCTGGGCAGCCTGCTCGCCGGCGTCGAGGAGAGCCCGGGCGAGATGGTCTTCGTCAACGGCAAGCAGTACAAGAGCTACCGCGGCATGGGCTCGCTGGGCGCGATGCGCTCGCGCGGCACCGCGCCGTCGTTCTCCAAGGACCGCTACATGCAGCACGACGTGCTGTCCGACGAGAAGCTCGTCCCGGAGGGCATCGAGGGCCAGGTGCCCTACCGCGGTCCGCTGGCCGGCGTCGCGCACCAGCTCGTCGGGGGCCTGCGGGCCGGCATGGGCTACTGCGGGGCGAGCACCATCGCCGAGCTGCAGGAGGCGCAGCTCGTGCGGATCACGGCGGCCGGGCTCAAGGAGAGCCACCCCCACGACATCCAGATGACCGTCGAGGCACCGAACTACGGGGGCCGTTCCTGATGGCCGGCACCGACACCGTGCAGATCGGCATCGGCAAGAGCGCTCGCCGGGCGTACGGCTTCGACGACATCTCGGTCGTCCCCTCCCGCCGCACCCGCGACCCGGAGGACGTCTCGATCGCGTGGGAGATCGACGCCTACCGCTTCGAGCTGCCGTTCGTCGCGAGCGCCATGGACGGCGTCGTCTCGCCCGAGATCGCGATCCGGCTCGGGCAGCTCGGCGGCCTGGGCGTGCTCAACCTCGAGGGCCTGTGGACCCGCTACGACGACCCCGAGCCGCTGCTGCGGGAGATCAGCGAGCTCCCCGAGGACCGGGCGACCGCCCGGATGCAGGAGATCTACGCCAAGCCGATCGAGGCCGACCTGATCACCGCGCGGGTCAAGCAGATCCGCGACGCGGGCGTCACGGTCGCGGCCTCGCTCACGCCGCAGCGGACGGTGCAGTTCGCGCAGACGGTGCTCGACAGCGGCGTCGACCTGTTCGTCATCCAGGGCACCGTGGTGTCGGCCGAGCACGTCTCGTCCCGCAGCGAGCCGCTCAACCTCAAGCGCTTCATCGCCGACCTCGACGTGCCCGTGCTCGTCGGCGGCTGCGCCACCTACATGAGCGCGCTGCACCTCATGCGCACCGGTGCGGCCGGCATCCTCGTCGGCGTCGGGCCCGGTCAGGCCAACACCACCCGCGGGGTGCTCGGCATCGGGGTGCCGATGGCGACCTCGATCGCCGACGCCGCCGGCGCCCGGCGCGACTACCTCGACGAGTCCGGCGGCCGCTACGTCCACGTCATCGCCGACGGCGGCATGCGCACCGGCGGTGACGTCGCCAAGGCGATCGCCTGCGGCGCCGACGCGGTGATGATGGGCAGCCCGCTGGCCCGCGCCACCGATGCACCGGGCCGCGGCTGGCACTGGGGGCACGGCTCCTACCACCCCGAGCTGCCGCGGGGCACCCGGGTGCGGGTCGACCCGGTCGGCACGCTCGAGGAGGTGCTGCTCGGTCCCGCCCGCACGGACGAGGGCACCACCAACCTGATGGGCGGGCTGCGCCGGGCGATGGCCATGACCGGCTACAGCTCGATCAAGGAGTTCCAGAAGGTCGAGGTCATGGTGGCGCCGGCCGTGACGACCGAGGGCAAGAGCCTGCAGCGGGCGCAGGGCGTCGGGATGGGCGCGGGGTAGCGGGCCCGGCTAGCGGGCCCGGCTGCGCGGGGGCACGCTGGAGGCATGGCTACCGCGACCTGGAACGGCACCGTCCTCGCCTCCTCCGACGACACCGTCGTGGTGGAGGGCAACCACTACTTCCTCCGCGAGTCGGTGGTCGAGGGGGTGCTGGTCGACTCGAGCCGCACGAGCGTCTGCTCCTGGAAGGGCACGGCCCGCTACTTCTCGGTCCTGGTCGACGGCCAGGTCAACGAGGACGCCGCCTGGTACTACCCGGAGCCGCAGGACGCGGCCGCGCAGATCAAGGACCGCATCGCCTTCTGGAAGGGCGTGGAGGTCACCGCCTGAGAGCGGCGCCCAGGGTCGGACGGGCTCGGCTGGACCGCGCTGATGGGGGCCGTGGGCCTGGGTGACGGGGGACCCCGCTACGTCGAGACCGCCCGGCTCCTGCTCGGCGGAGGGGCAGATCCGCGCCTGGCCGACAGGGACGGCGTGACCCCGCTCGGCCGCGCTGAGCGCCGCGGCCACACGGCGCTCGGCGCCCTGCTCCGCGAGGCGGAGCAGGGCACCTGAGCCTCACGCGTACGCGAACGCCCGACGGGACTGCCGCTCGTAGTGGCGCCGGGCCAGGGCGTGCACCACGGCGAACGCCCGCCCGGCCTCGGCGAAGGCGCGCCGGCGGACGTGCACCGGCACCTCGTCGCAGACCCACGGGACCACGAACAGGATCTGGGCGAGCGGCTGACGGTCCGAGAAGTGCTCACGCTCCATGCGGTGCCAGTCGTCCTGGGTGAGGTGGCGCTGCACGAGCGCGAGCGCCTCGCTCTCCTCGTGGTCGAGGTGGCGGCCGAGCTCGTCGCGTGCCGCGGCGGTCCGGACGGCCAGGGCGGCGCGGTGGTCGGCCGTCCCGCCCGCCGCCATGCGGGCGAAGCCGGCCGCGCACGCCTCGAGCAGCGGGTCGATGCGCTCGTGCTCGGCCTCCATCGCCTCGAGCGTCCGGCGGGCGGCGTCGTCGCCGGCCGCCGTGACCCGGTCGAGCAGCAGGGGCCACAGGCCCGCGTCCTCGCCGGAGTGGTGGTGGTGGAGCACCGCACCGAAGCGGGTCCAGCGCTGCTCGAGCGCCCGCCAGGTGGCGGTGTCCTCCACCGGGGTGGCAGGGACGGCCCGGGCGAAGGCAGCCAGGTCGCGCCGGAAGGCGTGGTGCAGCCCGTACATGATGACGAGGTCGACGGGGCCCTCCTGCACCCCGCACTGGCCGGGCAGCGAGATCTGGGTGGTAGTGGTGGTCATCGGGTGCTCCTCTCGGGCACGAGCGCCGGCTCAGAGGCCGGACGCGGGGTGGGCAGGGCAGGGACGGCGGCCTCGGGCTCGAGGTCCGCGTCCACGTCGAGGTGGGGCAGCAGGCGGTCCAGCCACGCGGGCAGCCACCAGTTCCAGCGGCCGAGCAGGGCCATCGAGGCGGGCACCAGCACCATCCGGACGACGGTCGCGTCGACGAGGATGGCGGCGGCCAGGCCGACGCCCATCATCTTCAGGACGAGGTCGCCCTCGGTGGCGAAGCCGAGGAAGACGGCGACCATGATCGCGGCGGCGGCCGAGATGAGCCGGCCGGTGGCGGCGAGCCCGGACACCACGCTCCCGCGGGCGTCACCCGTGCGCAGCCACTCCTCACGGACCCGCGAGAGCAGGAACACCTCGTAGTCCATCGACAGCCCGAAGGCGACGGCGAACATCAGGATCGGCAGCCAGCTGGAGACGGGCACGTCGTGGTCGACCCCGAGCAGGCCGGCGCCCCAGCCCCACGAGAAGACGGCGACGACCACGCCGTACGCGGCGCTGATGCTCAGCAGGTTCATCACCGCCGCCTTGGCCGCGACGACCGGCGAGCGGAACACCACGGTGAGCAGCAGGAACGACAGCCCGACGACGACGCCGATCACGAGCCAGATGCGCTCGGTCAGCAGGGCGGTGATGTCGACCAGCGCGGCGGTGATCCCGGTGACCTCGGCCCCGGCCGGCAGGACGTCGGCGCGCAGGCGCTGCAGCAGCTCGGTCGTCGCCTCGTCGCTCGGTCCGGTGGTCGGCTCGACGACCACGAGGGCCGCGCCTCCGGTCGGGGAGACCTCCGGCCCGGCGACCTGCGCCACGCCGTCGGTGGCGGACAGCTCGTCCACCAGCGCCGGCAGAGAGGCCGCCGGGACGCGGTCGAGGTCGACGGCCACCAGGAACGGGCCGTTGGCGCCCGGGCCGAAGCCCTCGGCGGTGAGGTCGTACGCCTGCCGGGTCGTGCTGTCGGCGGGCTGGGCGCTGGTGTCCGCCGGCCACAGCCGCATGTCGAGGGTCGGCACGGCCAGCAGGAGCAGCAGGCCGAGGGCGCCCAGCGCCCAGGGCAGCGGCCGGCGTCCCACACGCTCTGCCCAGCGGGCGGTGAGGGGCACGACGGTGCGGGCGGGCCGTCCGCGCCGGGTGCGGCGGGGCAGCACCCGGCGACCGGCGAGCCCGAGGGCGGCCGGCACCAGGGTCAGCGCCGCGGCCGCGACGGCCACGACCGCGATCGCGGTCGCGTAGCCGAAGGTGGCGTAGGTCGACAGGCCGGCCAGGCGCAGGCCGAGCAGCGACACGAGGACGGTGGCGGCGGCGAACAGGACCGAGCGGCCGGCGGTGGCGGTGGCCCGTGCGGCGGCGGCGCGGACGTCGTGCCCGTGCCGCAGCAGCTCGACGTGCCGGCTGACCAGCAGCAGGGCGTAGTCGATGCCGACACCGAGCCCGACCATCGTCGCGACCGTGGGAGCGGACGTGCTGACGTCGGCGACAGCGGCGAGCAGCAGGACACCGGCGGAGCCGAGGGCCAGCCCGAGCATCGCGACGAGGATCGGGACGCCGGCGGCGAGCACCGAGCCGAAGGTCAGGACGAGCAGGACCAGCGCCACGGTGATGCCGATCAGCTCGCCGGTCCCGCCGATCTCGAGGTTGCCGCTGTCGGGCACGTCGCCGCCGAGCTCGACCTGCAGCCCCGCCGCCTGGGTCGGTGCGACGGCCGACTCGAGCGGGCCGAGCTGGCCCATGAGGTCGGGATCGGTCACGGGGACGTCGTAGCGGACGTCGAGCAGCACGGTGGCGCCGTCGGCGGACGTCCGGGCCGGCGCGACGCCGCTCACGTGCGGCATGTCGGCCAGTCGCGCGCGCAGCGCCTCGACGACGGCGGGCTCGACGGCGTCCCCGTCGCGGTCGTGGACGACGACCCGGTCGGCCGCCCCGGATGCCGCCGGGAACTCCTCCCGGAGCAGGTCGGTGCCCGCCTGGGCCGGCAGACCCGGCACGTCCCAGTCGTCGTGCGGCGTGCCGCCGAAGCCGGCGACGAGACCGAAGGCGAGGGCGAGGGCCACCAGCCACGCCCCTCCGGTCCGCCACGGGTGGGCCGCGGCCGCGCCCCCCAGCCGGTGCAGCCAACGCGTCATCGTCGCTCTCCCCTCCTGCCCGCGCGCCGTGTGCGTGCGGTCGGGGCGAGCGTGGGCGCGGGCGCTTGACGCGCGCTTGCGGCCCGCTCGCAGGCGACTGGGAGACGGCTGGGGACGCCGGCGGGCCGCCGGTACCGTGCCGGGGGTGACGGGACCGCAGGCCGACATGGACACCGTGCTGGTCGTCGACTTCGGCGCGCAGTACGCCCAGCTCATCGCGCGGCGGGTGCGCGAGTGCCACGTCTACTCCGAGGTCGTGCCCCACACGATCACGGCCGACGAGATCCGCGCCCGGGCGCCTCAGGCCGTCATCCTGTCCGGCGGCCCGTCGTCGGTCTACGCCGCAGGTGCGCCTCAGGTGTCGGCCGGCTTCTTCGACACCGGCGTCCCGACGTTCGGCATCTGCTACGGCTTCCAGGCGATGGCCGCCTCCCTCGGCGGGACCGTCGCCCGCACGGGCGTCGCCGAGTTCGGCCGGACCGCCCTCGCGGTCGTCGACCCCGGGGTGCTGTTCTCGGGCCTGCCGTCGGTGCAGTCGGTCTGGATGTCGCACGGCGACGCCGTCGTCGAGGCGCCGCCAGGCTTCACCGTGACCAGCTCGACCGGCGCGACGCCGGTCGCGTCGTTCGAGGACACCGGTCGGGGGCTGTACGGCGTGCAGTTCCACCCCGAGGTCCTGCACAGCGAGCAGGGTCAGGAGGTGCTCAAGCGCTTCCTGCTCGAGGCCGCCGGGTGCCGGCCGACCTGGACCATGGTCAACATCGTCGAGGACGCGGTGACGGCGATCCGCGCCCAGGTCGGCGACAAGCGGGTCGTCTGCGGGCTCTCGGGCGGCGTCGACTCGGCCGTCGCGGCCGCGCTCGTGCAGCGCGCCGTCGGCGACCAGCTGACCTGCGTCTTCGTCGACCACGGGCTGCTGCGCAAGGGCGAGGCCGAGCAGGTCGAGCAGGACTTCGTCGCCTCGACCGGCGTGCAGCTGCGGGTCGCCGACGCGAGCAAGCGCTTCCTGGACGCGCTCGCCGGGGTCACCGACCCGGAGGAGAAGCGCAAGGCGATCGGCCGGGAGTTCATCCGGGTGTTCGAGCAGGAGGCCCGGGCGATCGTCGGCGAGAGCGCGGAGCCCGTCGAGTTCCTCGTGCAGGGCACCCTGTACCCCGACGTCGTCGAGTCCGGCGGCGGCAGCGGCGCCTCCAACATCAAGAGTCACCACAACGTCGGTGGCCTGCCCGACGACCTGCAGTTCGCGCTGGTCGAGCCGCTGCGCACGCTGTTCAAGGACGAGGTCCGCCGGGTCGGCGTCGAGCTCGGCCTGCCGGAGGCGATCGTCTGGCGCCAGCCCTTCCCGGGCCCCGGCCTCGGCATCCGGATCATCGGCGAGGTCACCTCGGACCGGCTCGACCTGCTGCGCGAGGCCGACGCCATCGCCCGCGAGGAGCTCACCCTGGCCGGCCTGGACCGCGACGTGTGGCAGTGCCCGGTGGTGCTGCTGGCCGACGTCCGCTCCGTCGGCGTGCAGGGCGACGGGCGCACCTACGGCCACCCGGTCGTGCTGCGGCCGGTCAGCAGCGAGGACGCGATGACCGCGGACTGGTCCCGCATCCCGTACGACGTGCTGGCGAGGATCAGCAACCGCATCACCAACGAGGTGCGCGAGGTGAACCGGGTGGTGCTCGACGTGACGAGCAAGCCGCCCGGCACGATCGAGTGGGAGTGAGCCGGACCGGCTGAGCCCGAGAGCGGCCTCAGGCCGGCAGGACCTGCCCGTCGACCACCTTCACCGCGTACGCCTCGAGCGGCTTGTCAGCCGGACCCTCCTTGACCGAGCCGTCCAGCTCGAAGGCCGACCCGTGGCACGGGCAGGTGAGCTGCTCGTCGTCGGGCGCGACGGTGCAGCCCTGGTGGGTGCAGACGGCGCTGAACGCGACGGCCTGGCCCTCGGTCGGGCGGGTCACGATGACCTTGTCACCGTTGCCGGCGGTGACGGCCTTGGCC
>CADCUB010000165.1 GCA_902805775.1 uncultured Frankineae bacterium
CCCGCCGCCGCCGCCGTCGCCGTCACGGCGCTCGCCTCGTAGTCCGCCGCCCCGGCCTCGCAGCCCCCGGTCCTGCGTCAGGACGAGGTGCCGTCCCGCGCGGCGCGGGCAGGAGCGGAGCTCGCGCGCGACTCGTCGGCGTAGATGGCCCGCTGCTCCTGGGCCGCGAAGTGCCCGCCCTGCGGCAGCTCGTCGTGGTGGACCAGGGTCGGGTAGCGCTCCTGCACACAGCGCCGGCTGGTCTCGTAGGCGTCGCGCGGGAGCTGGCCTCACGTCGCTGCTGAGCGCGTGCTCCGGGTCCCCGTCGTGACCGGTCCACTGCTCGTACTTCTCGCAGAACCACGCGGCCTGGCCGACCGGCGAGTCGTCGAGTGCCCAGCCGATCGTCTTGGGGGCTCTGCACCTGCCCGATCCGGTAGCCGGGTGCACCACCTCGACGGCCGGTGAGCCGAGAGCGCCGAGCGCGTTGGCGACGGCGGAGCCCCAGTCACCGCCCTGCGCCACGAAGCGGTCGTAGCCGAGCCGCTGCTCCCGCGGCGAGCAGCGCCTCGACCGCCATGGCACCACTGACGCCGGCGGCCGAGATGAGCGGCAGGAAGTCCTCGGGGACGGCGGCGTCCGCCGACCGTCGGGAGTCTCACAGGGTCTCCAGCTGCACGAACGTCCCACCGGTCAGCTCGAGCCGCGCGAGGTAGCGCTCGGCGTCGAGCAGCTGGTGCGGGAAGTAGAGCCCGGGTGGCGTCGGCGGGCCGCCGTCCAGTCCGACGAGGCGCTCGAGCACCATGGCGACGCCGAGGCCGGTCAGAGGCATCTGTCCCTGCGGGTGGACGACGGCGTGCCGTGTGCGCAGGGGCCGCCCGGCGTGGTCCTCGCCGACCAGCTCGAGGATGATCTCGGTCGACATCGGCTCGCCGCGCCGGCGTGACGAGCTCTCCCCCACGGCGAGGTCGAACTCGATGTCCGGCGCGCCGATGGTCATCGCGAGGCCCAGGATGTCGTGCGGGGACAGGGCGGAGGCCATCATCTGGGTGCCGTCGACCGCGGCGAACGTCGCCTGGGCGTCGTCGCCGGTGCGCCACACCCACGCTCCGGCCCTGCGGGCGAGGGCAGCCGGCATGGTCTTCGTCTGTCGCTCGAGGTCGGCGGCGGCAGCGGGGCCGAAGGCGTCCTGCTCGTCGAGCAGGGCGCCGATCCTGATGCTCTCGACGGCACGGAAGGCGCGGGCGACGCAGAGCGCGGGGATGGTCGTGGCGCCCACGAGCCACTCCGTGCCCAGGACGACCGGCGCGGCGGTCGGCTGGTGGACGAAGCCGGCGACCTCGGGGGCGATCTCGGCGACGCCCGCGGAGATGCTGATGTACGGCACCCCTCGTGCCTGGGCGAAACGGAGCCCGGCGACGCGCTCGTCGTTGAGCAGGACCGCGACGGCAGCGACCGGCCTGTCGCCGAGCCCGAGGTCCTCGGCGGACAGGTCGATGCGTACGCCCTCGGCGAGGCGGAGCTCAGAAGCCACGCGCTCGGCCTTGACGCGGTCGCGGCCCCCGAGCAGCAGCGGCAGGTCGGGCTGCGTGTCGTTCAGGTGCGCAGCGGTGGCTCGGCCGACGTGGCCGGATCCTCCGACCAGGAGCAGGGGGAGCTGTGGCACGGTGCCTCCTCGGCTTCGCGGATGTCGTCCCTGACGACCTCGCGTTGCTACGATTGGTAGCTTGCGCTACCTACTCAAGGTAGGTTCGGGGTCGATGTCAAGTGGGGAGCCGCGATGACCACCACCGACGAACAGGTCACCGGCCCGCCCGTGCGCAGGCTGACCAGGGACGCGCGCCGCAGGCAGCTGCTCGAGACCGCGCGGGCCATCGTGCGCGACGAGGGAGCGGACCGGCTGACGCTGGGCCGCCTGGCGTCCCGCGCCGGGATCTCCAAGCCCATCGCCTACGACCACTTCGCCACCCGTTCCGGACTGCTCGTCGAGCTCTACCGCTGGCTCGACACGGAGAAGGTCCAGTCGTTCACCGACGCGATGGCCCGCGGTTCGCACGGTCGCGCGGACACCGTCGGGCTGCTCGCCGAGACGTACATCGACTGCGCCGCCGACACGGGTGGGGAGGCCTACGCCGTCGGCGCGGCCCTCGCCGGCAACGAGCAGAGCGCGGCGGTCCTCCAGGAGCTCCTCGATGCCGCCGTCCAGATGTTCGTCGCGGTGCTGGGGCCGCACTGCGACGTCCCCCCTGCTCCCCTGGAGCGCCGCTGCGTGGCCCTCGTCGGGGCCGGCGAGGCGCTCTCCGCCGCGGTGGTGAGGGGACGGTGCCGGCAGGCAGACGCCGTCGAGGAGTACGCCCGGCTCATCTCCGCCGCCGTGGCCGCGCCGGACTGAGCTCCGGCGTGAGCAGTCCCGGCCCTGGCGCTGGTGCCTGAGCGCGATCCCTTCACCGGGCACCGAAGAGCAGCACGCGGAGGTCGCGGCCCGCGTCGCCCGCCTCACGGGCCCCGGCTACGACGGGGATGCCCGAGGACCCGGTCCTCGCGGCGTCCGCGGGCAGCGCCCACTGGGGCTCCGCCGACGGTGGGTGACCGCTGCGCGGGCACGACGGCGACGGGCTACACCGGTGCGGTCCGCCTCGTGGCGGCGAGCGTGCCGAGCAGCCCGAGGGCCTCGGCGGAGGCCGAGCCGGGTTCGGCGTGGTAGACGGCCAGCTCCTGTCCCGGTGCTGACCGGACGTCGAAGGTCTGCGACTGCAGCGTCATCGGGCCGACCTCCGGATGCGCGAAGCGCTTGGTCGCGGCTTGCTTCCCCCTCGCGTCGTTCTCGCTCCAGAAGCTGGTGAATGCGCTGCTCTCGGCCAGCAGCCGCGCCAGGACCGCTCTCATGCGGGGGTCGCCGGGGTCCATGCCGTACGCCAGGCGGAAGCCCGCCACCGCGTTGCGGGCCACCTCCTCCCAGTCCCGGTACAGGGTCCGGCCCTCCGGAAGCAGGAACACCAGTGCCATGAGGTTCCCGCGGGCCTGCCCGTCCCGCCAGCCGAAGAGCGCGTCGGCGAGCTCGTTGCTGGCGAGGACGTCGTACGCACGGTTGTAGATGAGGGCGGGTTGCTGGGACCAGCCGTCCAGGAGCTGCTGCAGGAGCGGGTCGACGGCGGCGGTGGTGCCGGCGCGCGTGCGCGGCGCCAGGCCGGCGAGGCGGAACAGGTGCAGCCGCCCGTCGTACGGCAGCCGCAGCGCTGAGGCGAGGGCGTCGAGGACCTGCGCCGAGGGGCTGCGCTCCCGGCCCTGTTCGAGACGGGTGTAGTAGTCCACGCTCACGCCGGCGAGCAGCGCCACCTCCTCCCTGCGCAGCCCCGGCACCCGGCGGTGGCCGGTCGACACCAGGTTGACCTGGCCGGGGTTCACCACGGCGCGACGGCCCCGCAGGTACTCAGCGAGTTCCCTCATGTCTGGACACTAACGAGCAAGGGTCGAGGCTGCCTGGGTCCAGTGCTCCCTGGCTGCCCCACCGGGTGCTGCACCTGCGCCGCCCGCGACCGCGAGCGGGACCCGTCGCCGGCGACGCAGACGACCGCGGGACGACCCGCCCAGGTGCAGCCAGGGCTCGGTGCGGAAGGCGGCCGGGAAGCCCGTGACCAGCCCGTGGACGACGGCGACGGCCGCGACGACGGCCGTCCCAGCGCCCGGCCACGCAGTTCGCTCCGGGCGCTGCTTCTGCCGCTGCTTGACTGGCTAACGCTGATAGCGCATGGTGGGGCTACCAGCGTTAGCCACAGCCAGCCGCAGGAGCCGAGCATGACCGCGGTCATCACCACGACCATCGACATCGACGCCGACCCGGACGCTGTCTGGGACGTCCTCACGGACTTCGCCGCGTACGGACAGTGGAACCCCTTCATGGACCGGATCGAGGGCCGGCCCGAGGTCGGCACCCGGCTGGTCGTGCACCTCACGCCCGACGGCGGACGGGGCATGACCTTCAAGCCGACCGTCCTGGCCGCGGTCCGGGGCCAGGAGCTGCGGTGGCTCGGTCGGCTCGGCGTCGCAGGGGTGTTCGACGGCGAGCACTCGTTCATCCTGACTGCGAACGGGAACGGGACCACTCGCCTGACGCACGCCGAGCGCTTCTCAGGCATCCTGGTCACCCTGCTCAAGGGCGCCTGGAAGGACAGTCACACCGGCTTCCAGGCCTTCAACTCCGCGCTCAAGGCGCGCGTGGAAGCCGCGCCCCTCCCCCGGTGAACAGGGCCCAGCCGGCTCCGGCGGCAGAGAGCGGCGACCGCCGCACGCAGCTCGTCGCCGCGGCTCGGCACCTGCTCGAGGCCGAGGGCCGCGACGCCGTCACCATCCGTCGGCTCGGTGCGGCCGTCGGCATCCGCGGCCCGTCGATCTACAAGCACGTCCCGGACAAGGCCGCCATCGAGGACGCGCTGACCCTCACCGGCTTCATCGAGCAGGCCGAAGCCCTCGAGTGCGTTCCCGCGACCTTCTCGGCGCTGGCACGGGCGTACCGGACCTGGGCCCTGAGCCACCCGCACATGCACCGGTTGCTCAACGACCGGCCGCTCGACCGGTCGGCGCTGCCACCCGGGCTCGAGGACAGGGCCGGCGCCCCGCTCGTCGTCGCCTGCGGCGGCGACCTCGCTCTGGCCCGGGCCGCCTGGGCGACGATCAAGGGCCTCGTCGACCTCGAGATCGCCGCCCGCTTCCCGCCGGGCGCTGACATCGACGCGGCCTACGGCGCAGCCGCCCGGGCCTACCAGGGTGCCGGTGCAGCTCCCTGACGGCGAAGGGACCGTGGCCACGCCCTCCGACGTCGGCCCGCCGGCCGTGCACGACGCGGCCCCGGCCGACCCGCTGTGCCTGGCTGCGGCGCACCCGGGAGGACCAGGCCCTGCCACGAGGCCCTGACGCGGCCCACGCTGCTTCCACAGCCCGTTCGACCAGCGCACCACGAACAGGAGCGAGGAAGCGACATGAGCAGCAGCACGACGTCGTACCAGCGAACGCCGCAGCGCCCGGTCGGCAGCGGCTTCGGCCGGCACAGCACGGCCGCGGACGTCCTCGCCGGACTGGATCTGAGCGAGGTGTCCGCCGTCGTCACCGGCGGTTACTCCGGCGTGGGCCTGGAGACCACCCGGGCACTGTCCGCCGCCGGGGCCTCCGTCGTGGTCCCGGCCCGCCGCCCGGACCACGCCCGGGACCAGCTCGCCGGCCTGCCCCGGGTGGAGGTCGAGGAGCTCGACCTCGCCGACCTCGACAGCGTCCACGGCTTCGCCGACCGCCTCCTGGCGTCCGGGAGGCCGGTCGACGTCCTGATCAACAACGCCGCCGTCATGGCGAACAGCGAGACCCGCGTCGGTCCGGGCTGGGAGTCGCAGTTCGCGACGAACCACCTCGGCCACTTCTGCCTGACGAACCGCCTCTGGCCGGCGCTGGCGTCCCGCGGCGCGCGCGTCGTGTCGGTGTCGTCGTCGGGGCACCAGGGGTCCGGGATCCGCTGGGACGACGTGCAGCTCGAGCACGGCTACGACAAGTGGAAGGCGTACGGGCAGGCGAAGACGGCGAACGCCCTGTTCGCCGTCGAGCTCGACCGGCTCGCCTGGCCGGACGGGGTCCGGGCCCTGTCCGTGATGCCGGGAGGCATCCGCACCCCTCTCCAGCGGCATCTCGACGACGCGGAGATGGTCCGGCTCGGTTGGTTCGACGCGGCCGGCAACGACCTCTACGACTGGAAGACCCCTGAGCAGGGGGCGGCGACGCAGCTCTGGGCCGCGACGTCGCCGCGGCTCGCCGGCATCGGCGGGGTCTACTGCGAGGACGTCGACATCGCCCCGCCCGCCGGACCGGACGTGGACGGCGGGGTGAGCCCGCACGCGTCGGACCCCGAGCAGGCACGGCGCCTGTGGGCGCTGTCCGCGGAGCTGACCGGCGTGAACGCCTTCGCGCACGCCGGCTGAGCGCGGCGACCAGCGCCTGCGTCCGCCCGGACGGAGGCGCCGTAGGGCGTCGCTCGAGCAGATCACACGTGTGCAGGCCGCGCAGGACCTCATCCATGGACTGCGGGTGACGACGGCCCGCGCGGGCGAGATCAGCGTCGGCCGCTGTCCCGCTGGCCGACCGTCGGCGCGACGTCCATCCCGTCGATGACGCGGTCACCGCAGCAGCTCGGGCCTCCGGCCCATCACGGTCCGGCGCCAGCGCACTTCGGGGTCAGCCCTCCGTGCCCTGCGGAAGATCCTGTGCGACGAGGACGGACACTCCGAGCTCCGACAGTCGGGTCAGGTGGTCCTGCGGTGTGCCGGCGTCCACGATGACGAGGTCGAAGGCGGTCAGCGGCGCCAGGCGGTACAGGCCCTGCTTGCTGAACTTGCTGTGGTCGAGCAGCAGCACGCGGCGTCCCGCCGCCGCCATGAGTGCGCGCTTGACCGCGACGGTCTCCTGCGACTGGTGGTAGCAGTGCCCGCCGGTGACCGCAGTGGTCGACA
>CADCUB010000166.1 GCA_902805775.1 uncultured Frankineae bacterium
TCTCCCAGGTCGGGTAGCTCGTCCAGCGAGGGGTCGGGGCCTGCGCTCCGGCCCCTCGCTGCCGAGCGGCCGGTAGCGGTCCCAGGAGTACACGCGCCGGTCACCTCTCGCTCTCCGCAGCGACAAGACAACCGTCAGTCCCGGCACGTACCGTGCTGGCCGACCCGTCCTCCGCCAGCTGCCGGTCCTCGGTGGCCGGTGCCCTCGCCTGCCCCAAGGACCTCTCCATGCCGTTCCACCGCTCGGTGGGGCACGCCGCGCTGCTCGCGCTGGCTGCCAGCTCCCTGACCCTCGTCGCGACGCCCGCCGCCGCCGTGTCTCCGGACCTGGTGATCAGCCAGGTCTACGGCGGTGGCGGCAACACCGGCGCGCCCTACGCCCAGGACTTCGTCGAGCTGTTCAACCGGGGCACTGCCCCGGTGTCCACCGAGGGACTGTCCGTCCAGTACGCCAGCGCGACCGGGACGGGCGCCTTCGGTGCCAGCTCGTCCCAGCTCGTCGCGCTGACTCCGGCCACCGTGGCGCCGGGCGCGTCCCACCTCGTCGGCCTCGCCGGCGGGACGGTCGTCGCGCCGCCGCTGCCGGCGCCGGACAGCACGGGCACCATCAACGTGTCCGGAACTGCGGGCAAGGTCGCCCTCGTCACCGGCACGACCTCCCTCGGCTGCAACGGATCGTCCAGCCCGTGCTCGGCCGACCAGCTGCAGCGCGTCAAGGACCTCGTCGGCTTCGGCAGTGCGAACTTCTTCGAGGGAGCATCGGCCGCCCCCGCTGCCAGCAACACCACGGCGGTGCTCCGCGCCGGCGGCGGCTGCACCGACACCGACAGCAACGGCGCCGACTTCGCCGCTGTGGCCCCCGCGCCGCGCAACGCGGCCACGACGGCCACCCCCTGCGTCGCCACGACGCCCGACCCGGACCCCGAGCCGGAGCCCGAGCTCCCGGTCGGACCGCAGCACGGCTCCGTCCAGAAGATCTCCGCCGTGCAGGGCAACGGCGGCACGTCGCCGCTCGTCGGTCAGCGCGTCACGGTCGAGGCGGTCGTCACCGCGACGACGACGACCCGCGACGCCCTGTCCGGCTTCTTCCTGCAGGAGCAGGACGCCGACAGCGACACCGACGACGCGACCTCGGAGGGCCTCGAGGTCGCCTGCGCCGCCGCCTGCCCTGCGGCGTTGAAGGTCGGCGACCTGGTCAGGGCCACCGGCTCCGTGGGCGAGACCTTCACCAACACGGCCCTGAACGCCGGAGGTGCAGACGGTCTGGTGACCGTCGAGGCGTCCGGTCAGAGCAGGCCCACCCCCGCCACGATCACGCTGCCGGCCAGCCGCCCGCTCACCGACGACGCGCTCTTCGAGAGCATCGAGGGGATGCTCACGACCGTCTCGACCCCGCTGGTCGTGACGGAGTTCTTCAACCTCGCGCGCTTCGGGGAGGTCGTCCTCGCGCCGGGCCGGGCCTACCAGCACAGCCACACCACCGCGCCGACGACCAAGGCCGCCTACGACGCCCACGTCGCCGAGCTGGCGAAGAGCCGGCTCGTCCTGGACGACGACAGCGGCGACCAGAACGACGCCACGAGCGGGCCCGACAGCAACGAGCCGTACGCCTACCCGACCGGCGGACTCGCTGTGGACAACCGCCTGCGCGGCGGTGACTCGATCACCTCGCTGACCGGCGTCCTGCAGTACGGCTTCGGCAGCTGGCGGATGCGCCCGGCGGCCACCGAGACCTACGCCTTCACGAGCAGCAACCCCCGCACCGTCACGCCCGAGGCCGTCGGCGGCACGCTCAAGGTCGCGAGCTTCAACGTCCTGAACTACTTCCGGACGATCGACACGACGTCGTCCAACAACGCCGGCGCCTGTGGGCCGTCCGGGACCGCTGACTGCCGCGGCGCCGACTCCGAGGCCGAGCTCGAGCGGCAGCGGGCCAAGATCGTCGCTGCCCTGACCGCCATGGACCCCGACATCGCGGGTCTCATCGAGATCCAGAACGACGACGACGTCGCGCTCGCCCACCTCGTCGAGGGCCTGAACGCCGCGACGGCGCCGGGCACCTACGACTACCTGCGCACCGGTCCGATCGGCACGGACGCCATCAAGCTGGCCTTCGTCTACAAGCCCGCGACGGTGGAGCTGGTCGGGCCCCACGAGATCCTGGACAGCTCGGTCGACCCGCGCTTCGAGGACACCCGGAGCCGCCCGGCGCTGGCCCAGACCTTCCGGGAGAAGGCCACCCGCCAGGCGGTCACGGTCAGCGTCAACCACTTCAAGAGCAAGGGCTCGGCCTGCGGCACGGGCGACCCCGACCTCGGCGACGGAGCCGGCAACTGCAACCTCGCGCGCACGCGCGCCGCGCAGGCGCTCGGTGACTGGCTGAAGACCGACCCGACGGGCAGCGGTGACCCCGACGTCCTCGTGATCGGCGACCTCAACTCCTACAAGCGCGAGCAGCCCATCACCGAGCTCCGGAACGCCGGCTTCACCGACCTCATCGAGCGCTTCGGCGGCGAGAAGGCCTACGGCTACCTGTTCGACGGGCAGCTCGGCTACCTCGACCACGGGCTGGCGACCGCCTCCCTGGTCCCGCAGGTCACCGGCGCCACCGAGTGGCACATCAACGCCGACGAGCCGCAGCTGTTCGACTACAACGACACGGTCACCGACGCGGGGGAGTCCCCCTTCGAGCGGGAGAGCGCGGCGCGCGAGCTCTACGCCGCCACGCCCTACCGCTCGAGCGACCACGACCCGGTGATCGTCGGCCTGCAGCTCGTCCGGCCCAACGTGGCGCCGGTCGCGGCCGCCGGCGGTCCGTACGCCGTCGACACGACGCGCAGCGTGCAGCTCGACGCCTCGGCGTCGACCGACCCCGACGGCGACCCGCTCACCTACGCGTGGGACCTCGACGGTGACGGCGCCTACGACGACGCCACCGGCGTCCGGCCGACCTTCACGGCGGGCACCACCGTCGGCACGGTGACCGTGGCCGTGCAGGTGAGCGACGGCAGGGCGACGTCCACGGCGACGGCCTCCGTGGTCGTCTCCAAGCTCAACACCGCGCCCGTCGCCTCCGCCGGTGGCCCGTACGCCGCCCGGCCGACGCGCACGGTCGTGCTCGACGCCTCGCGGTCCTCGGACGCGGACGGTGACGCGCTGACCTACGCGTGGGACCTCGACGCCGACGGTGCCTTCGACGACGCGACCGGCGTCCGGCCGACCTACCGGGCGGGCACCGCCGTCGGGCGCTTCCCCGTCGCGGTGCAGGTCAGTGACGGCAAGGCCAGCGCGACCGCGCGCACGTACGTGGACGTCCCGAGGGCGGCGAGCACTCCGCGGGGCTGATCCGCCGGACCCCCGACGAGACCCCGCCCTGCACCGCAGGGCGGGGTCTCGTGCGGTGCGACACCCTTCCGCGTCACCCGTGCCGGTGTGGCGCAGGGCACACTGGAGGCTCCCGCCGCCGCCCCGAGGAGCTTCGAGGATGTCCACCGACGCCCGTCCCGACCCTGGACCCGTCGAGACCGCCGCGACCGCCGCGACCGCCGCGGTCCGGGCGGTCGCCGAGCCGGTCTGGTGGGGCGCCCACCTGCGGGAGTTCCGCTGGCAGGCCGAGCTCGCCCGCCTGCTGGCCGACCCCGTGTGGCGGGGGGTCGGCCTGCCGCGCGGCGACGGCTCGCCGGTGCTGCTCATCCCGGGGTTCCTCGCCGGCGACCAGTCGCTGTCGGTCATGGCGGCCTGGCTGCGCAAGCTCGGCTACGCGCCGCGCCGGGCCGGCATCGCCTTCAACGTGCACTGCTCCGACACGGCCGTCGACCGCCTCGAGCGCGTGCTGCACCACGTGCACCTCAGCAGCGGCCGGAAGGTGGCGATCGTGGGCCACAGCCGCGGTGGCCACTTCGCCAAGGCGCTCGCCTCCCGCCGCCCCGAGCAGGTGTCCCAGGTCATCTCGATGGGCTCCGGCCTCGACGAGCCGTTCGACATCTCCGAGCCCACGCGCATGGCCGTCGAGGGCGTCCGCCGCCTGGTCGCCCGCCGCGACCCCGAGCGCGGGCAGCAGGGCTGCTTCACCCACACCTGCGTGTGCAAGTACAGCGAGGACTACCGGCGGCCCTTCCCCGAGTCGGTGCCGCTGACCTCGCTCTACTCCAAGGGCGACGGGGTGGTGCGGTGGCGTGCGTGCGTCGTCCCGTACGCCCGCTGCGTCGAGGTGACCGGCAGCCACATCGGCCTGGCGTTCAACCGGCACGCCTACCGCGAGATCGCCCGCACGCTCGCCACTCCCGTCGCGTCGGCCTGACGGGCGCCGGCCTCACCAGCGGTGGGCGACGTCCACGACCACGCGGGAGCCGCGCCCCGGCCCGGGCAGGACCATGACCCGGAACGGCAGCCGTGCCCGCACGCCGAGCCCGATCGTGGTCTGGCCCTCGAAGCTTCCCGCCCACGCCACCTGCCGGAACGTGCGGGAGCCGCGGGTGCTCGCCAGCTCGCGCGGGTCGGCCGGCCGGTAGGTCTCGTGTCCTGACTCGCTGTCGTACGCCGGCGCGCGCACGACGACCTGCAGGTCGGCCGCTCCCCGCAGCGGCACCCGGACGCCCGAGCCGTCCCTGCGCACCTGCGGGACGTACCGCACGTCGTAGTCGGTGCCGGAGGTCGGCCCGGCCACGTCGACGACGAGCCGGTCGAAGCACGCGTGCCGGCCCGCCCGCACGCCCGTCACGTGACCGGCCGAGGGCGTCCCTCCGCTCTCGGCCAGCGAGCCCCACCGGGTCGAGCACGCGGGTGCCGCCTGCGCCCCCGTCGTCCCTGCCCCGGCCGTCACCAGCACCACCGTCGCAGCGGTCACGGCCGCCGTTCGAATCCTCATGGCCCTCTCCTCTCGGTGCTGCGAGAGTGCGCCGGCGCGAGCCCCCCGGGCAGCCCTCCCAGGGGTGGGGTCCACCCACCCTTGCGGGGCGTTGACGACGGGACGCGCGCGGCGCACAGTCCGGTCAGGAGGTCACGTGAGCACCGTCGGAGGGGACGAGCTGGCGGGCGCGGCCGTGCCTGCGGCGCGTGAGCAGGCGACGTGGCTGACCAGCTGGGACGAGTCGGCGCACCTGCGCCGCTGGGCGCTGACCGGTCCCGTCGTCATCGTCGGACGGGCGGCATCGGCCGACGTCGCGCTCCCGGACGACCCGCTTGTCTCCCGGGTGCACGCCCGGCTCGAGCGGACCGGCGGACGCTGGACGGTGGTCGACGACGGTCTGTCGCGCAACGGCACGTGGGTGTGCGGCACGCGCGTGACCGGGCGCCGGGTGCTCCACGACCGCGACAGCATCCGGGTGGGCGGCACGGTGCTGACGTTCTGCGCTCCCGGCGAGCGCGACGAGCCGCACACCCTGGTCGGCGAGCCGCTGCCGCTCGCGGCGGCCCTGACTCCCGCCCAGCGCGCTGTCGTCGCCGCGCTGTGCAGGCCGCTGCTCGCTGGAGGTCCGCTGCCCGCGACCAACGCGCAGATCGCCGCGGAGCTGTGCCTGTCGGTCGACGCCGTGAAGACCCACCTGCGCGGGATCGCCCACCGCTGGGGCCTGGACCACCTGCCGCAGAACGAGAAGCGCGTGCGTACGGCCCAGCTCGCGCTGCGACTGGGCAGCGCCGGAGGCTAGGTCGTCAGCGGCGCGGCCCGTACGGGGAGGTGAGGCTGCGCGCGGTCCGCAGCATGCCGACCTGCAGCCCGAGGTGCCGGGTGAGCGGCTCGCTGCGCGCGGCCAGGCCCGACAGCGGGGGGCCGGGAGGCACCGGCGAGCGGGCGCGCAGCCAGTCGAGGAACAGCCGGTGCGACTCCTGCGGCTGCTCGAGCAGGTAGCCGTGGCCCGCGCCGGGGACCAGCGCGAGCGTCGCGTCGGGGATCGCGGCGGCCAGCAGGCGGGCGTTCGCCGGCGGGGTCAGCGCGTCGCGGTCGCCGTGGAGGACCAGGGTCGGTGCCGCGATGCGCCTCAGACGGGACCGGGTGTCGTGGTAGGTCGAGGCGGCGAGGTGGCTGACCAGGCCGCGGGCCGAGGTGCGGTGGGCCGCCAGCAGCCCGAGGTAGCGCCGGGTCAGCTCCGGCTCACGGGCGCGGAACTGCTCGCTGAACAGCGCGCGGCCCACGAGCTGCACGCGCAGGTCGGCCGGCGCCCCGCGGGCGCCGAGGGCCGCGGCGACCTTGGGGGAGGGCAGGACCGCCCGCGGCCCGCCGTGGCTGGTGCAGCCCAGGACGAGCCCGCGCACCCGGTCGGGGAACCGGATGGCGACCTCCTGCGCGATCATCCCGCCCATGGACAGGCCGTACACGTGCGCGCTGTCGATGCCGAGCGCGTCCAGCAGGCGCACGGCGTCGCCGGCGAGCTCCGGGATCGAGGTGATCCGCCACGGAGCCGGCGAGCGGCCGGCGCCCCGGTTGTCGTAGCGGATGCAGTCGAACTCGGCGGCGTAGCTGTCGATCACCGGCGAGAAGATCTCGCTGCTGATCGCGAAGCCGGTGATCCACAGCAGCGGCTCGCCGGAGCCCTCGCGCTGCACGTGCAGCCGCGTCGCGGTCGGCCCGCGTCCGACCCGGACGAGCGAGCCCGTCGGCACCGGGCTAGGACTCGCGGACGTACGTGCCCGGCGCGCGGCCCAGGACCGGGTGCGCCTCGTCGCCGAGCGAGGTGGGGGCGTCGACGAGCTCGCCCGAGCGCTCGCCCAGCCAGGCGGCGTGGTCGGTCCACCAGCTGCCGGGGTGGGTGGCCGCACCGGCCTTCCACTCCTCGGCGGAGGCCGGCAGGGCGGAGTGAACCCGGTAGTTCGACTTCGGGTTGGTCGGCGGGTTGACCAGCGCGGCGATGTGGCCGGCGGTCGACAGCACGAAGCGCGTCGTCCCGCCGAGCAGGTGCGAGCTGCGGTAGCAGCTGTCCCAGGGGCAGATGTGGTCGGTGCTGCCGGCCACGACGTAGTTGTCGACGTCGACCTTCGACAGGTCGACGGGCGTGCCGAGGATGGTCAGCGCGCCCGGCTTGGTCAGCGCGTTGTCGATCGTCATCCGGATGAAGTCGCGGTGCAGGCCGGCCGGCATGCGGGTGGTGTCGCTGTTCCAGAACAGCACGTCGAACGCCGGCGGGCGCTTGCCGAGCAGGTAGTTGTTGACCCAGTAGTTCCAGATCAGGTCGTTGGGGCGCAGCCAGGCGAAGACGCCCGCGAGCGCCTTGCCGTCGAGGTAGCCCTTGCGCTGCGACTGGGCGACGGCGAAGTCGGCCGTACCCGGGTCGACCATCGCTCCGACGGTGCCGGAGCGCTCCTGGTCGAGCAGCGTCACGCCGAGCGAGAAGCCGGCCACGCGGTCGTGCAGCTCGCCCTTGGCCGCGAGGTGGGCCAGCGCGACGCTGCTGGTGATGCCGCCCGCGCACAGGCCCATGACGTGGGCGCGCGGCGCTCCGGTGATCTCCTGCACTGCATCGAGCGCCTCGAGGACGGAGCCGGCGTAGGCGTCGAGGTCCCAGTCGCGGTGCTCGGCCGAGGGGTTGCGCCACGAGATCGTGAAGACCTGCTGGCCCTGGTCGAGCCAGTGCTCGATCATGCTGCGACCCGGCGCCAGGTCGGCGATGTAGAACTTGTTGATCATCGGTGGGACGAGCAGCAGCGGCAGCTCGCGCACCTGCTCGGTGCGCGGCGCGTACTGGATGAGCTCGATGATCGGCGTGCGCAGCACCACCGCCCCGTCGGTCACCGCGAGGTTGCCGCCGACGGAGAAGCCCCGGCCGTCGACCATCGACGGGATGCGCGGGCGCGAGGACATGTCCTGGGCGAACTGCTTGAGGCCGGTGGCGTAGTTGCGGCCACCGGTGTCGAGCGCTGCCTTGAGCGCTGCCGGGTTGAGGAAGGGGTGGTTCGACGGCGCCAGCGCGTCGACCAGCATCTGCACGGCGAAGCGCATCTGCTGCTCGCTGCGCCAGTCGAGGTCGGCCTCGTCGACGAACCGCTCGAGAGCCGTGCCGCCCACCAGGTAGGCCTGGCAGAGCCGGTGCAGGACCGGGTTGCCGCTCCAGGCGGGGTCGGCGAAGCGCTTGTCGCGCGGGCCCGGCTCGACCTGAGACCTGCCGACGACGACGCGTCCGAGCTCGCCGGCGGTGCGCAGCGTCTGACGGCTCGTGTCGAACGGGCGGGAGGCCAGGCGGTAGGCCAGCTTCAGCCCGGCCTTGCCCGGCATCAGGCGGCGCACCGGACCGAGCGCCGCGTCGGTGAGCATGACGTCGAGCGGGGAGCCCTCCGCCGCCGACTTGCCCGACCCCTGCTCCCGCGCAGCCGGACCCTTCTCCGCAGTCATTGCCATGTGCGACCCGCCTCCTCGTCCCTGCCCCGTGTCCTGCCACTCTGGGACCCGGACCACACACGCCACGCGGTGGGAGGGGCCCGCTCGCGGACCGCGGCCGCACGCGCCAGGGTGCCGGGAGGGAGGCCCTGCCCGCAGCGGGGTAGGGACGGCGCGACGACCCGGGAGGTCCGCGGATGGGCAAGCCGCTGTGGCGCAGGACGTACGACGCCGTCGAGCGCCCGATCGCCGGCAGGCTGGAGGAGGCCGTGCAGACCGAGTCGTTCGCCGACGCGGCGGCGCTGCTGGTGCGCACGCGCGCCGAGCTCGGCCGCCGGGTGGAGCGCACGACGCGGCGCGCCCTGCACCGGGTCAACCTGCCGGCGGCGACCGACGTCGCCCGGCTGCGCGAGCAGGTCACCGCCCTGGAGCGCAGCGTCCGTCGGCTGGAGGACAGCGTCCGCAAGGCTGCGGTCGTCGAGAGCACGACACGCACGACACGAGGGAGAGCTGATGGCGCCGACGACCGAGCCGGCCGAGCTGGTGGCACGGGTGCGCCGCGACGTCGGGCGCAACCTGCTGCGGGCGCGCAACGGCGTCAAGTACGTGACCGGGATCGACCGGCCGAAGGTCGGGACGACGCCGAAGGACACCGTCTGGCGCCGTGACAAGGCCCAGCTCTGGCGCTACACCGGAGACCCCGGCACGGGGCCGGTGACCGACGGGACACCCGTCCTGATCGTCATGAGCCTGATCAGCCGCAGCTACATCCTCGACCTCTACCCCGGGGCCAGCTTCGTGGCCGCCCTGCGGGCGCAGGGCTTCGACACGTACATGCTCGACTGGGGCATCCCCGACGAGCGCGACGCCGGCAACGGCCTCGACACCTACGTCGACGAGCTGCTGCCCGCCGCCGTCGAGGCCGTGCTGGAGACCTCCGGCGCGGAGCAGGTCAACCTGATCGGCTACTGCTACGGCGGGCTGCTGTCCCTGCTGCTCGGCGCCGCCCACCCCGACCTGCCCGTGTCGTCGCTGATCACCATGGCCACGCCCGTCGACTTCGACGAGATGGGCCTGTTCGGCCGCATGTTCGACCAGGACCGCCTGCAGCCCGACGACCTCGTCGACCAGACGGGCAACGTGCCGCCCGAGGTCATCCGCAACGCGTTCCGGGTGCTCAAGCCGACGGCCGACGTCACGCAGTACGCCGTGCTGTGGGAGAAGCTGTGGGACGACAAGCAGATGGAGGGCTACCAGGTCATGGGCCAGTGGACCCGTGACCACATCCCGTTCCCGGGGCGGGCGTTCCGCGAGACCGTCGAGCTGATGCGCGAGGACGGGCTCATGCGCGACCGGGTCCTGCTCGACGGTCGCCGCGTGTCGCTGCGCGACCTGCACTGGCCGGTCCTGAACGTCGTGGCCGCCAAGGACCACATCGTGCCGTCCAGGGCCGCCCTGCCGGTGTGCGAGCTCGTCGGCTCGGTCGAGGCCGAGACGCTCGAGCTGCCGGCCGGGCACGTCGGCCTGGTCATGGGCAAGGCCGCCGCCACGACCACCCTGCCGAAGATCTTCTCCTGGCTGCACGAGCACGGAGCCCGGGACACCGCCGAACAGGAGAGCGCCTGATGGACGTACGACCCCTGAGCCCGGAGCTCGCGCAGCCGCTCGAGGCCTTCTTCCGGCGGGTGCCCGAGTCCGACCACAACAGCTTCGCCGAGGACGTCCTCGCGCCCGGAGTGGTCGAGGGCTGGCTGCAGGAGACCCGGCCGCGCCGGGCGGTCGCCGTCGAGGGCGACCGCGCCGTCGGCTACGTCGCGCTGCTGCCGCTGGTCGGCTGGTCGTCGCACGTCGGCTCGCTGCGCGTCGTCGTCGACCCCGAGCTGCGGGGCAAGGGCGTCGGCCGGGCGCTGGCCCGGCACGGGCTGATGGCCGGGCTCGAGCTCGGCCTGTCGAAGATCGTGGTCGAGGTGGTCGTCGACGCGGTGCCGGCCATCGGCATGTTCGAGTCGCTGGGCTTCGAGCCCGAGGCCCTGCTGCGCGACCACGTCCGCGACAAGACGGGCGCCCTGCACGACCTGGTCGTGCTGGCCCACCTCGTCGAGGGCACCTGGTCCGGCATGGCGACCGCCGGGCTCGAGGACGCGCTGACCTGACGGCCGCCGGGGCCTGCGGGCTGGGCGTGCGGCCCAGGAGGCGGGCCGCGTACCTGCTCCGAGGGCGCGGAGGCGGCACGGGAGTAGTGACTACGAGACTGCAGTCTCGCGGCGCTACGAGACTGCCCTCGTCCGCGAGAGCAGTTCGTGGACGCTACGAGACTGCCCTCGTCCGCGAGGGCAGTTCCGTAGCGCCGGGACACACACCCGCCCGCCTCGCGGGCGCGCCCCTGCACGCGTGCCGGCCGGTCCGACGGGGAAGCGGGACGGGCATGGAGCACTTCGACATCGCCACGACCGCCGAGAAGAGCGCGGACTTCCGCCGCGTCCTGTGGACCGGGGAGCACACGCAGCTCGTCATCATGACGATCCCGCCGGACGGTGAGATCGGCGAGGAGACGCACGACGAGAACGACCAGATCCTGTCGTTCGTGAGCGGTGTCGGGAAGGCCGTGGTCGCCGGCGAGAGCCGCGCAGTCGGTCCGGGGGACGTCGTGGTGGTGCCCGCCGGAGTGCAGCACAACTTCCTCAACGACGGCCCCAACCCGCTGGTGCTCTACACGGTGTACGGCCCGCCGGACCACGCCGACGGCGCTGTGCACCGCACCAAGGAGGAGGCCGACGCGGCCGAGGAGTCCGGCCAGGACCAGCCCCCGCCCAGCTGAGCCACCCGCGCCGTCGGACGGCGCAGGGAAGCCACGCGAGGCGCGGAGAGCGCAGGGCGCGCAGCCGTCAGGCCGGGTCGACCGCGCGGATCCACATCCGCGCGCACCCCGTCAGGCCGGGTCGACCACGCGGATCCACACCGCGCGCAGCCCGTCGTACGACGCCTCGAGCACCGCCTGGCGCGGGTCGGGGACGTCGAGCAGCCGGCCGGTGACCAGCGGCCGCAGGGGCCCCAGGCGGCGGTCGGCGAGCACGGCGTCGACGGCCGTGCGCTCCCCGCCGGTGACCAGCGCCTCCAGGGTCGGCGAGGCCGGCAGCAGCACGCGTGCGGCGGTGTCGGCCGAGGCCTGCAGCGCGACGCGCACCTGGCCCTCGCGTCGCCGGGCGAAGCGCTGCTGGGACTGCCCGCCTGCCGCGGAGCGGCCGTGCACGGGGCGCACGGTGACCTTCGACGCCGTCAGCCGCGGGCCGTCGAACACCCCGCACGCGCAGCCGCCGAGGCGCACGAGCAGCACACCCACGCGCCGGTCCCGCAGGACGTGCTCGACCAGGCCGCCGGTCAGCGGCGGGAAGGGCACCTCGACGTCGGCGGTGCTCCCGTCCTCGGCGACCAGCCGCACGCCGGTCGCGTCGGCGGTGCGCGTCACGTGCCCGTGCCGCGAGGCGAAGCCGTCGAGCCACCCCTGCAGGCGCTCGGGCGCGACGCTCACCCAGCGCCCGCCCCCTGCGGCGGGCCGGCTCACGCCACCGCAGGCGGCGCGCCGTCGGACTGCCAGGACGCCCACAGGGCGGCGTACGAGCCGCCGCCCGCGAGCGGCTCCTCGTGGCTGCCGAGCTCGGTCACCCGGCCGTCCTCGACGACGGCGACCCGGTCGGCGTCCGAGGCGGTGTGCCGGCGGGCGACGCCCAGCAGCAGCCGCACCGGGGACCGGAGGTCGGGTGTGCCGGGGTCGGCCAGCGGGAGGGACTGCACGCAGATCCACGCTACGGCCCTGTCCAGCGCGTTCTGCCCGGAGCGGGCGCGGGCGGCGGAGCCGTCGGACGGCTCCGCCGCACCCCGTCCGCCTCAGACGTCGTCGTCGACGTCGGCGCGCTGCGACCGCAGGATGGACAGCAGACCCGTGCCGCCGACGGCGATCAGGACCACCGGGGCGACCCAGCGCCCGTCGAGGTCGAGCCCGGTCAGGTCGCCGAGCAGGAACAGCCCGGCTCCCAGCACGAACAGCAGTCCAGCCATCAGGGACAGCGCGTCCCGCTCATGCCGCCACACGTCGCACCTCGATCCGTCCGAGCCCGACCTCGAGGTCGAGCGCCACCCGCACGTCGCCGGAGCCGACGACGAACTGCTCGCTCAGCCCCTCGTCGTCGTCCGGCGTGAGGACCGTCCGGCGCCCGCCCTCCAACGAGCGGGAGATCTCGCCCACGCCGACCTCCGCGTCGACGACCGCCCGGGTGCCCCGCGGCACCAGGACGGTGAGCGTCCCCGCGCCGACGTCGGCCGCCAGGTCCGCGTCGGCGTCCAGGGCCCTCAGGTCGAGGACCGCCTCGCCGGCCCCGAGGGTGTAGGTCCCGCCGTCGACCGGTGTCCACGTCCGCGCTCCCACGCCGTCGCCGAGGCCGGCGCCGCGTGCGCCGGCGGTCCCGGCGAGCACCACCGCGAGGACGAGCCCGACCGGGATGAGCAGGCGGGCCCGACCGACGAAGGCGCCCACCAGCAGCCCGAGCCCGACCACCAGCAGCACGACGGCCACGATGCGCTCCGGCGTCAGGGCGTCGATCCCGGCGGCCAGGCGCAGCGCCAGCAGCACTCCGGCCAGCAGCGCGGCCGCGCTGAGCGTCAGTCCCGCCAGGGGTGAACGGGGTCGGCGCGGCACCGGCGCGGGGGCGGTGCCCCACGGGTCGCCGAGGGAGGCGCTCGGCGCGTACGGGTCGGTGCCGTACGGAGCAGGGCCGTACGGAGCAGGGCCGTACGGGGCGGTGCCGTACGGAGCAGGGCCGTAGGCAGCCGTGCCGTACGCCGCGTCCGCGTCGACGTCGCCGTCCGGGCCGTACGGGCCGGCGTAGGGGCCGGCGTACGGGCCGGTGCCGAACGACGGCGTCGGGCCGTCGTACGAGGGGACGCTGCCGGCGTACGGCCCGGGCGGGACGGCGGCGCCCGGGCGCGGGTCACGGCGCTCGCGCAGGACCAGGTAGGCGATGCCCGCGACCACCAGCAGCGCGCCGAAGCCGGGGCCGTCGTCGAGCACGGCGAGCAGGACCACCGCCGCGGCGATCACCAGCAGGACGCCGGCGGGGCTGATCCCGCGGTCCGGCCGGCGCAGCGTGCGCTCGGCGAAGGAGTGCCGCTCCCCACGACGCGGGATCAGCAGCCAGCCCAGCGCGTACAGCACGAGGCCGGCACCGCCGAACAGCGCGAGCACCGCGACGGTCACGCGCCACAGCACCGGGTCGGTGTCGGTGGAGCGGCCGAACGCGGCGCAGACCCCGGCCACGACGGCGTCGTCGGGGTCACGCACCAGGGGCGGCGCGCCGCGCTGCGGTGGCACCGACCCGGGAGGCGGGAGCGGGGGAGGGGGGTCCTCGTGCGTGGTCTCGGTCATGGCCACGACGATGGTCCCGCAGGCAGCCCCGCGCATCGGGGTCGGTCCCTGGTCCTGGCCCCGCCCCGGCTCAGGGTCGTTCCCTGACCCGGGACGGCCGTGCGGGTGGGAGCCTGGGCGGGTGACCTCGGCTGTCCGCGCGCCCGCGCGCCGCATGCACCGCCCGGCGTCCGGGCGCGCGCTGGGCGGGGTCGCGGCGGGGGTGGCCGAGCACCTCGGCCTGTCGCCGCTGGTGGTGCGCCTCGCCTTCGTCCTGCTCGCGCTGTCCGGTGGCGCGGGCGTGGCGATGTACGGCGCGCTGTGGGTGCTGGTGCCGCAGGAGGCGGCGCCCGCCGCGCACGAGCACCTCGCTCCGTACGGGCACCGCGCCCCGTACGGGCACCGCGCCCCGTCGGGCCACCGGACCGCGTCCGGGCGACGGACCGCGTCCGGCCGCGGAGCCCCGTCCGGCGAGCGCGTGCAGCTGCTCGCGCTGGCGGCTCTCGGGATCGGCGGTCTGCTGCTGCTGCGGGCGGCCGGGCTCGCCTCACCGGCGCTCGTCCCGCTCATGGTCGTCGGCGGCGGGGTCGCGCTCGTCTGGCGGCAGGCCGACGACGCCCAGCGCACCCGCTGGCGCGCCGCCGGCCGGCGCGGTCCGCTGGTCGTCGTCGTCGGTGCCGGGCTGGTGGTCGCCGGTCTGATCGGCTTCCTGGCCACCCGCGGCGAGCTCCAGCAGGCCCGTGAAGGGCTGGTCTCGACGGTGGCGGTCGTGGCGGGGCTGGTGGTGCTCACCGGGCCGTGGTGGCTGCGGATGGCGGCCGACCTGCAGCAGGAGCGCCGGGAGCGGATCCGGGTGGAGGAGCGCGCGGAGGTGGCGGCGCACGTGCACGACTCGGTCCTGCAGACACTGGCGCTGATCCGCAAGGCGGCCGACGACCCGCGCGAGGTCAACCGCCTGGCCCGCGCCCAGGAGCGCGAGCTGCGCAGCTGGCTGTACGCCCGCGTGCCCGAGGCGGCTCCGGCCGACCTGTCGCTGCGCGGCGCGCTGGAGCAGGCGGCGGGCGAGGTCGAGGAGTCGCACGGCATCGCGGTGGAGGTCGTCTCGGTCGGCGACTGCCCGGTCGGCCCGTCGCTGGTCGCCCTGGTCGCCGCGACCCGCGAGGCGCTGGTCAACGCCGCCAAGCACGCGCAGGTCGAGTCGGTGCAGGTCTACGCGGAGGTGGGGGAGCAGCGGGTGGAGGTGTTCGTGCGGGACCGGGGCGTCGGCTTCGACGCGGCGGCGGTCCCCGACGACCGGTACGGCCTGGCGCAGTCGGTGGTGGGGCGCATGGAGCGGCACGGCGGGAAGGCGGCCGTGCGCTCCACGCCCGGCGCCGGCACCGAGGTCCGCCTGGAGGTGCCGCGGTGACGCGCCTGCGGGTCGTGCTCGTCGACGACCACCGGCTGTTCCGGGCGGGCGTGCGCAGCGAGCTCGGTGACGCCGTGGAGGTGGTGGGCGAGGCCGGCACCGTCGCCGAGGCGATCGCGCTGGTGGTGCGGACCCAGCCCGACGTCGTGCTGCTCGACGTGCACCTGCCCGACGGCGGCGGCCGGGCGGTCCTCGCCGGGGTCGGGCAGCGGGCGCCCGGCACGACGTTCCTGGCGCTGTCGGTGTCCGACGCCGCCGAGGACGTCATCGGCGTCATCCGGGGCGGCGCCCGCGGCTACGTCACCAAGAGCATCAGCGCCGCCGAGCTCGCCGACGCGGTGCGACGGGTGGCCGACGGCGACGCGGTGTTCAGCCCCCGCCTGGCCGGGTTCGTGCTCGACGCGTTCTCCTCGTCGCCGGCGGTGCCCGACGACGCGCCGGCGGCCGACCAGGAGCTGGACCGGCTGACCGCGCGCGAGCGTGACGTCCTGCGCCTGATCGCGCGCGGCTACACCTACCGCGAGGTGGCCGCCGAGCTGTTCATCTCCGGCAAGACGGTCGAGACCCACGTGTCGTCGGTGCTGCGCAAGCTGCAGCTGTCGAACCGGCGCGAGCTCTCCCGGTGGGCGGCCGACCGGCGGCTCGTCTGACGCGCTGATCGTCCGCGGCGCCAGTACCGTCGAGGGCATGAGCAGCCGGGCCGCCACCCGCTCGCGCACCACCCGGCTGCTGGCACCGCCGAAGCCGGGACGCCGCGGCGCCTGGGCGTACGCCCTGCGCACCACGAACCCGCCGCCGGGCCGCGACCCGCGCACGCTGGACCCCGTCACCAAGTGGCTGGTGGCGACCCGCGCCGCGGTGCTGCCGATGACGCTGTTCGCCGGGCTCGTGGCCGGGCTGCTCGCCGTGCGGGCCGAGGGCTTCTCCTGGCCGCTGTACCTGCTGGCGCTGCTCGGGATCGTGCTCGCGCACACCTGCAACAACATCATGAACGACCTGTCCGACACCGACGCCGGGCTCGACACCGACGGGTACCCCCGGGCGCTGTACGCCCCGCACCCGATCCTGTCCGGGATGCTGCGCCGGCGCTCGCTGGGCCTGGCGGTCATCGGGCTGAACCTCGCCGACCTGGTCATCATGGTCGTCCTCGCGCTCCAGCGCGGCTGGCCGGTCGTGGTGTTCGCCGTGACCGGGCTGGTGCTGTCCATCGCCTACACCTCGCCTCCGCTGAGGCTGAAGAAGCGCGGGCTGGGCGAGCTCGACGTGCTCGTGACCTGGGGCCCGCTGATGATCGCGGGGACCTACTTCTCGGCGGTGGGCTCGCTGCCGTGGCAGGTCTGGGTGGCGAGCGTGCCGTACGGCCTGCTGTGCACGAGCGTGCTGATGGGCAAGCACATCGACAAGATCCCGTACGACGCTCCGACCGGCACCCGCACCCTGCCGGTGGTGCTCGGCGACGCCCGGGCGCGCGGCGCCACGATCGCCCTGCTCGTCGCGTTCTACGCCACGACGGGCCTCGCGGTCGCGGTGGGCGCACTGCCCTGGCCGGTGCTGCTCGTGGCGCTCGCGCTGCCGCTGCTGCGCACGGTCTCCCGCGCCCTGCGCTCGCCCCGGCCCGACGAGCCGCCGCCCGGCTTCCCGGTCTGGCCCCTGTGGTTCGCAGCGATCATGTTCGTCCACGTCCGCCGGGCGGGCGGCCTGCTGGTGCTGGGGCTGGCCCTGGCCGCCGTCTTCGAGGTCGGCCTGCCGCTCGGCCTCCGGGGCTGAGCCCGTGCTGGACGCGCTGTCCGCGGCTGCCGTCGTCGCGCTGCTGGTCGCCCTCGGGCTCGGGGTGCTGTACGGCGTGACCGTCGTGCCCTTCGTGCTCGCCGTCGACCTCGCCGAGCAGCGGGGCCGGTCGACGGGCCGCTGGGCCGGGTGGGCGCTGGCCGCCGGAGCAGGGGCGCTGGTCCTGGCGGTGCTCGCCTGGCGGGCCGTGGGAGTGGTCGGCGGGGTGCTGGCGCTGACCGTCGCCTTCGCGCCGGCGGTGGTGCTGCTCGTGCGGGGCGCCCGCGTGGGGGGACCGGCAGGGCGGCACGAGTCTGCGCTGTAGGCGCTACCGGGTGTCGACGACCCGGAAGGCCTCGGCCAGCCGGCCGTCGGGCAGCCCGGCAGCGGTGGCGTTGGCGCTCAGCCACGTGCGCAGCATGGCCTCGAGGTCGTCCATGTGGGCGGTCTGGCTGACGTGCGCGCGCAGCGCCGCCAGCTTGCGGTCGAAGGTCTCGGTGACGTCGACGTAGCGGTTCGCCGGTCCACCGCCGCCGGCCATGACCCAGACCTCCGAGACCGTCCACGCCTCGAGGCCCTCGGCCGCCAGGTCGAGGTGGGCGAACGGGTTGCGGGCGTCGGGGTAGACCGCCGCGATCGCCGCCTCCCCGGCCGCCAGGTGGTCCGGGTGCGAGGAGTAGATGCGGTCCCAGTTGCGCTCGGGCGACTGCATCACCAGCCGCTGCGGGCGGCGCTGGCGGATCACGCGGGAGATGTCCCGGCGCAGCTCCACGGTGGAGACCAGGCGCCCGTCGGGGTGGCCGAGGAAGACGACGTCCTCGACGCCGACCTCCTTGGCCGCCGCGCGCTGCTCGGCCTGGCGGATCCCGGCGATCTCGCTGCGGGGCACGTCCGGGTCGAAGCCGCCGGCGTCACCGTCGGTGCAGATGCAGTACGACACCTCGATCCCGGCGTCGGTCCAGGTGGCCAGGGTGCCCGCCGCCCCGAAGTCGAGGTCGTCCGGGTGGGCCACGACGACCAGCGCCCGCTCGACCGTCCGTTCTGCGTCCGTCACTGCGCCTCCTCGGGGACCGCCTCGCGGCCACCCCATCATGCGGGACGGCACCGCGCGAGCTCGCGCAGCGACCTCCCGCAGGCCGACCGGACCACCTCGTGCCCCCGGGGGGCAACCGGTCCGGACCTGTGGACAGCCCGGTCGCAGGACCGGCGCGGGAGCCGGTCGTCGTCGGACCCGAGACCTAGACTGGCGAGGGTGAGCCTGTTCGCCGACGAGGACCTGCACGGGGGTGACTACGGCCCCGCCGTCCTGGCGCCGGTCCGGCCGTCGGCGTCCGCCGCAGCCGAGCGGCTGCTGGCCGACCTCAACCCGCAGCAGCGCGCCGCCGTGGTGCACGAGGGCGGGCCGCTGCTGATCGTCGCGGGCGCCGGGTCGGGCAAGACCAAGGCCCTCACCACGCGCATCGCCTACCTGCTCGCGGCGCGCGGCGTCCAGCCGGGCGAGGTCCTGGCCATCACCTTCACCAACAAGGCCGCCGCGGAGATGCGCGAGCGCGTCGCGGCCGCGGTCGGCGGTCGGGCCCGCGCCATGTGGGTCATGACGTTCCACTCCGCGTGCGTCCGCATCCTGCGCGCGGAGGCCAAGAAGCTCGGCTTCTCCAGCACGTTCTCGATCTACGACGCCGCCGACAGCCAGCGGCTGATGACGCTGGTCTGCCGCGACCTCGACCTCGACCCGAAGCGCTTCCCGGCCCGCTCGATGAGCAACCGGGTGAGCGACCTGAAGAACGAGCTCGTCGACCACGAGAGCTTCGCCGCGAAGGCCGAGACCGTCGTCGACCAGCAGGTGGCCCAGGTCTACGCGCTCTACCAGGCGCGCCTGAAGGAGGCCAACGCCCTCGACTTCGACGACCTGATCATGACGACGGTCGACCTGTTCCAGGCCTTCCCCGACGTCGCCGAGCACTACCGGCGGCGGTTCCGCCACGTGCTCGTCGACGAGTACCAGGACACCAACCACGCGCAGTACGTCCTCGTCCGCGAGCTGGTGGGGGCCGCGGGCGGACGCGGCGAGCGGCGCACGGCGCCGGGTGCGGTCGCGCCCGCCGAGCTGTGCGTCGTCGGTGACGCCGACCAGTCGATCTACGCCTTCCGCGGCGCCGACATCCGCAACATCGAGGACTTCGAGAAGGACTACCCCGACGCGACCGTCGTCCTGCTCGAGCAGAACTACCGCTCCACGCAGACGATCCTGTCGGCGGCCAACGCCGTCATCGCCAAGAACGCCGGCCGCAAGGACAAGCGGCTGTGGACCGACTCCGGCGACGGGGAGCGCATCGTCGGCTACGTCGCCGACAACGAGCACGACGAGGCGGCGTTCGTCGCCGCGAGGGTCGACGAGCTCGGCGACGAGCACGGCCTCAAGCCGCGCGACGTCGCGGTCTTCTACCGCACCAACGCCCAGTCCCGCGTGTTCGAGGAGGTGTTCATCCGCGTCGGGCTGCCCTACAAGGTGGTCGGCGGGGTGCGCTTCTACGAGCGCAAGGAGGTCCGCGACGCGCTGGCCTACCTGCGGGTGCTGGCCAACCCGACCGACACGGTGAGCCTGCGCCGCATCCTCAACACCCCTCGACGGGGCATCGGCGACCGCGCCGAGGCCTGCCTGGAGGCCTTCGCCTCGCGGGAGCGGGTGCCCTTCGCCGAGGCGCTGCGCCGGTGCGACGAGGTCGGCGGCATGGCGGCCCGCAGCGCCAAGGCGGTCGCCGAGTTCGCCGCGCTGATGGACGAGCTGCGCACCCTGGTCGCCGGCGGCATGCCGCCCGCCGAGGTGGTCGAGGCGGTGCTCGACCGCACCGGCTACCTCGCCGAGCTCGCGGCGAGCTCCGACCCGCAGGACGAGAGCCGCGTGGAGAACCTCTCCGAGCTCGTCGGGGTGGCCCGCGAGTTCAGCGAGCGGGTGCCCGACGGCGGCGTCGCGGAGTTCCTGGAGCAGGTCTCGCTGGTCGCCGACGCCGACCAGATCCCCGACCCCGACGGGGAGAACGACGGCGTCGTCACGCTCATGACGCTGCACGCCGCGAAGGGCCTGGAGTACCCCGTCGTCTTCCTGACCGGGCTGGAGGACGGCGTCTTCCCGCACCTGCGCACGCTCGGCGACGAGCGCGAGCTGCAGGAGGAGCGCCGCCTGGCCTACGTCGGGATCACCCGTGCCCGCGAGCGGCTGCACCTGTCCCGGGCGCACCTGCGCAGCGCCTGGGGCCAGACCTCCTACAACCCGCCCTCCCGCTTCCTCGACGAGGTGCCCGACGGCCTCGTCGACTGGAAGCGCTCCGCGTCGTCGGTGAGCGCGCCACCCGCCGCACTGACCCGGGCGGCCGACCGCGTCGTCGGCACCGCCCGGGGCCGCAGCGCCGGACCCGGGCTGCGTCCGATCCCGTCGCTGGAGATCGGCGACCGGGTCACCCACGACTCGTTCGGGCTGGGCACCGTCACGGCCACCCGCGGGGCAGGCGACGGCAGCCAGGCCGAGGTCGACTTCGGAGGGGCGACGGGCGCCAAGTGGCTCCTGCTGCGCTACGCCCCGCTCGAGAAGCTGTAGCCGGCGACGCCGCGAGCGCCGAGCCGGTCAGCGCTTCGCGGGGTCGATCCCACGTGCCCGGAGCCAGGTGAGCGGGTCGACCGGCCGACCGCCGACCCGGATCTCGAAGTGCAGGTGCGGTCCGGTGGAGTTGCCGGAGCTGCCCTCGAGGCCCAGGGGAGTGCCCGCCTGCACCGCCTGCCCCTTCGTCACGAGGATCCGCGAGAGGTGGGCGTACAGCGAGACGGTGCCCGCCGGGTGCTGCACCCGCACGCACAGGCCGTAGCCGCCCTCGTCGCCGGCGGACAGGACGGTGCCCGCCGCGACCGCGCTGATCGGGGCGCCGGTGCCGGAGGCGAGGTCGATGCCGGCGTGGAGCCGGCCCCAGCGCGGTCCGTAGGTCGAGGTGAGCGCGCCGACGCCGGGACGGGCGACGGCGCGCGGGGCGGGCCTGCGCGCGGCTGCGGCGACGGCAGGCGCAGCGGCGG
>CADCUB010000167.1 GCA_902805775.1 uncultured Frankineae bacterium
GAGAGCGGCACGCACTTCGGGCACCAGACCAAGCGCTGGAACCCGAAGATGAAGCGCTTCATCTTCACCGAGCGCAACGGCATCTACATCATCGACCTGACCCAGACGCTGGGCTACATCGACCGCGCCTACGACTTCGTCAAGGAGACGGTCGCGCACGGCGGGACGGTCATGTTCGTCGGCACCAAGCGCCAGGCGCAGGAGCCGATCGCCGAGCAGGCGACGCGCGTCGGCATGCCGTTCGTCACCGAGCGCTGGCTCGGCGGCATGCTCACCAACTTCCAGACCGTCTACAAGCGCCTGCAGCGCCTCAAGGAGCTCGAGCTCATCGAGGCGACCGGTGGCCAGACGGTGCTGACGAAGAAGGAGGCGCTCGTGCTGTCCCGCGAGCGCATCAAGCTCCAGCGCACCCTCGGCGGGATCCGCGAGATGACCCGCACGCCCAGCGCGATCTGGGTCGTCGACACCAACAAGGAGCACCTGGCCGTCAACGAGGCCCGCAAGCTCGGCATCCCGGTCGTCGCGGTCCTCGACACCAACTGCGACCCCGACGTCGTCGACTACAAGATCCCGGGCAACGACGACGCGATCCGCTCGATCGGCACGCTCACCCGTGTGATCGCCGACGCCGTCGCCGAGGGCCTGATGGCCCGCGCCGGCGCCAACGCCTCCGCCGACAGCAAGCCCGAGGCCGGCCAGCTGGCCGGTGACGAGCCGCTGCCCGAGTGGGAGAAGGAGCTGCTGGCCCCCGCGGGCGCCGGCCTGGAGGCTCCGACCACCGCCGCGCCCGTCGAGCAGGCTCCCTCGCAGCAGTAGCCCTCGTCCGACCGGGCGGTGCCGGAGGCGACCCCTCCGGCACCGCCCGTCGCACGCCAACCCCCACAGGAGAAGACATGGCTTCCATCACCGCCGCGGACATCAAGAAGCTCCGCGAGGCCACCGGCGCGGGCATGACCGACTGCAAGAAGGCCCTCGTCGAGGCCGACGGCGACTACGGCAAGGCCGTCGAGCAGCTGCGCATCAAGGGCCTGAAGGGCGTCGCGAAGCGCGAGGGCCGGGCGGCCAGCAACGGCCTGGTCATCGCCAAGCTGGACGGCACCAGCAAGGGCACGCTGCTCGAGCTGAACTGCGAGACCGACTTCGTCGCCAAGAGCCCGAAGTTCACCGAGCTGGCGCAGTCGGTCGTCGACGCGGCCTTCGGCAGCAACGACGTCACGTCCCTGCAGTCGGTCTCGGTGGCCGGCCGGCCCCTCAACGAGGTGCTGGACGACGCCAACGCCTCGCTCGGCGAGAAGATCGAGGTCCGTCGGGTGGCGACCTTCGAGGGCGCGTACGTCGCGAGCTACCTGCACCGCACCAACCCCGACCTGCCGCCCCAGCTGGGCGTGCTCGTCGAGCTGTCCGGCGAGGACCCCGAGGTGGCCAAGGACGTCGCGCAGCACATCGCCGCCTTCGCCCCGACCTACGTCTCGCGGCACGAGGTGCCCGAGGACGTCGTCGGCAAGGAGCGCGAGATCGCCGAGGCGACCGCCAAGGAGGAGGGCAAGCCCGAGGCCGCCCTGCCCAAGATCGTGGAGGGTCGTGTCAACGGCTTCTTCAAGGAGTCGGTCCTGCTCGAGCAGGCCTTCGCCAAGGACAACAAGAAGACCGTCGGCAAGGTGCTCGACGAGGCCGGCGTGCAGCTGACCGGCTTCGTCCGCTTCAAGGTCGGGCAGGCCTAGTCCAGGACCCCCTCGGTCCGCCTGCCAGGGCCAGTACGTTCAGCCGCACCGACGACGACGCAGGAGGCCGCCACCCGTGAGCATCGACAGGGAGGCGGCCTCCGCGTCGTCAGGCCAGGACTCCTCAGGCCACGACTCGGGCCAGGACGCGTCCGCCCAGGACACGCCCGGGACCGGCGCCCCGTCCCCCGAGCAGCCCGACGCCGGCTACCGCCGGGTCCTGCTCAAGCTGTCCGGAGAGGTGTTCGGCGGTGGCGCCGTCGGGCTCGACCTCGACGTCGTGGCCGACATCGCCCGGCAGGTCCGCGACGTCGTCGACAGCGGCGTCCAGGTGGCGATCGTCGTCGGCGGTGGCAACTTCTTCCGCGGCGCCGAGATCGCCCAGCGCGGCATGGACCGGGCCCGCGCCGACTACATGGGGATGCTCGGCACGGTCATGAACTGCCTCGCCCTGCAGGACCTGCTGGAGCAGGTCGGGGTCGACACCCGCGTGCAGACGGCGATCACCATGGGCCAGGTCGCTGAGCCGTACATCCCGCGGCGTGCGATGCGCCACCTCGACAAGGGCCGCGTGGTGATCTTCGGCGCCGGTGCCGGCATGCCGTTCTTCTCCACCGACACCGTCGCGGCGCAGCGGGCGCTGGAGATCGGCTGCCAGGCGCTGCTCATGGCCAAGTCGATCGACGGGGTCTACGACAGCGACCCGCACGCCAACCCCGACGCGGTCAAGTTCGACACGGTCACCTACTCCGAGGTCCTGTCCCGGGGCCTCAAGGTGGCCGACGCCGCCGCCTTCAGCCTGTGCATGGAGAACTCCCTGCCGATCGTCGTGTTCGCGCTGCAGGAGGACGGCAACATCGCGCGTGCGGTGCGCGGTGAGAAGATCGGCACCCTCGTGAGCGGAGAACCCCAGTGATCGACGAGACCCTCCTCGACGCCGAGGAGAAGATGGACAAGGCCGTGTCGGTGGCCAAGGACGACTTCGGCGGCATCCGGACCGGACGCGCGACACCGCAGATGTTCGCCAAGATCGTGGTGGACTACTACGGGGCGATGACGCCGATCAACCAGCTGTCGTCGCTGACGGTGCCCGAGCCGCGGATGGCGGTGATCAGCCCGTACGACAAGAGCTCGCTGGGCGTCATCGAGCGCGCCATCCGCGACTCCGACCTCGGCGTGAACCCGACGAACGACGGCAGCATCATCCGCATCGTCTTCCCGCAGCTCACCGAGGAGCGCCGCCGCGAGTTCATCAAGGTCGCGCGGAGCAAGGCGGAGGACGCGAAGGTGTCCATCCGCAACATCCGCCGCAAGGCCAAGGAGGAGCTCGACCGCCTCGTCAAGGACGGCGAGACCGGTGAGGACGAGGTCGTCCGCGCCGAGAAGGAGCTCGAGAAGACGACCGCGCAGTACGTGCACACCGTCGACGACCTGCTCAAGCACAAGGAAGCAGAGCTGCTCGAGGTGTGAGCGAGGACCTCGTCTCCGCCATCGACCCCGCCCCCTCGCCCCCCGAGGGAGCGCCCGGGAAGCGGGCACCGGGCCGGGCCGGCCGCGACCTGCCGGCCGCGGTCGGCGTCGGGCTCGGCCTCGGCGCGCTCGTCGTCGTCCCGCTGTTCTCACCGTTCCGCTTCGGCTTCGTCCTGGTGGTCGCGGCCGCGGTGTGGCTGGGCGTCCACGAGGTCGTCAGCGCCCTGCGCCGTCTCGGGGCCCGGCCGCCGGCCACGCCCCTGTTCCTCGGCGGCGCCGCGACGGTGGTGCTGGCCTACGTGCAGGGTCCGGACGGGCTCGTGCTGTCCCTGGTCCTGACGGTCCTGGCCGCCCTCGTCTGGCGGCTGCTCGACCCCGCGGAGGGCTTCCTGCGCGACGTCGCCGCGTCGGCGTTCACGGCGGCGTACGTGCCGTTCCTCGCCGGCTTCGCCTGCCTGCTGGCGGTCCCCGACGACGGGCCCCGGCGGGTCGCCGCGTTCATCGCGCTGGTCGTCTGCAGCGACACCGGCGGGTACGTCGCGGGAGTCCTGCTCGGCCGGCACCCGATGGCGCCGACCGTCTCGCCGAAGAAGTCGTGGGAGGGCTTCTGCGGCTCGCTGGTGGCCGCCGGCGGCGGCGGGGCGGTCATGTTCCCGACGATGTTCGACGCCTCGCCCCTGCTGGGCGCGGTGTTCGGCCTGGCCGTCGTCTGCACCGCGACCCTCGGCGACCTCGGCGAGTCGATGGTCAAGCGCGACATCGGCATCAAGGACATGGGCACCCTGCTGCCCGGCCACGGCGGCGTGATGGACCGGCTCGACTCGCTGCTGCCGACCGCGCCGGTCGCCTACGTCCTGCTGGCCGCCTTCCTGTAGCCGGCGCCCCAGCCACAGCCACAGCCACAGCCACGGCCCTTGCCGGGACTACTGCGGCCCCCCGCGGCGCTGCACCTCACGTGCCCACGCCGCTGCCCCTCGTCTTCGACGCGCCCAAGCGCTCCCTGCCGCCCCGCCACCTGGCCGACCTCGACGCGGCCGGCCGCCGGGCAGCGGTGGTCGAGCTGGGGGAGAAGCCGTTCCGGGCCGAGCAGGTGTCGCGCCACTACTTCGCCGGCCACCTGCCCGAGCAGATGACCGACCTGGCCGCACCCGTGCGGGCCAAGCTCGCCTCGGCGCTGCTGCCGCCGCTGCTCAGCCCGGTCCGCACCATCGACTGCGACGAGGGCGCCACCGAGAAGACGCTGTGGCGCGGCCACGACGGCACGCTCGTCGAGTCGGTGCTCATGCGCTACCCCGACCGCACCACGGTGTGCGTGAGCAGCCAGGCCGGCTGCGGCATGGCCTGCCCGTTCTGCGCCACCGGGCAGGCGGGGTTGACCCGCAACCTGTCGACGGCCGAGATCGTCGAGCAGGTCGTCGCGGCGCAGCGCACGGAGAGCTCCCGCGACGGCCGGGTCAGCAACGTGGTCTTCATGGGCATGGGGGAGCCGCTCGCCAACTACCGGCGCGTCGTCGACGCGGTCCGCCGGATCACCGAGCCCGCGCCGCACGGCATCGGGATCGGGCAGCGCAGCGTCGTCGTGTCCACGGTCGGCCTGGTGCCTGCGATCGCGAAGCTCACCGACGAGGGGCTGCAGGTCACGCTGGCGCTGTCGCTGCACGCGCCCGACGACGAGCTGCGCGACACCCTCGTGCCGGTCAACACCCGCTGGCCCGTGCGTGAGGTGCTCGACGCGGCGTTCGGCTTCACCCGGCGGACCGGCCGGCGCCTGTCGATCGAGTACGCGCTGATCCGCGACGTCAACGACCAGCCGTGGCGGGCCGACCTGCTGGCCAAGCGCCTCGCGGGCAAGCTCGTCCACGTCAACCTGATCCCCCTGAACCCGACTCCGGGCTCGCAGTGGGACGCCTCACCCAAGGCCGCCGAGCAGGAGTTCGTCCGCCGGCTGCGGGCGGGCGGGGTCAACGCCACCGTCCGCGACACCCGCGGCCGCGAGATCGCCGGGGCCTGCGGGCAGCTGTCGGCCGCGCAGGCCTGAGGCCCGCAGGCGCGGTCGGCGAGCGCCCGGGCCGGCCGTACGGGGCTCAGGCCCCGACGTAGCCGGGCACCACCGTGACGTCGTCGACCGCCGCCACGACGTCGTCCTCGACGTCCACGACGCCGGGCACGCCGCGTGCGGCGACCGCCGCCGCGACGGCGGTGCTCGCCCGTTCGACCGACCCCCGCAGGTGCACGATCCCGTCGGCGACGACGACGCGGACCTCGTGCCCGGCGGAGCCGGTCGCCCGACGCACCGCCACCCGCGCGTCGTCCTCGAGCGCGTCGTCGCTGCGGGTGAACACGCGCAGCAGGTCGCTGCGCGTGAGGATCCCGACGAGCCGGCCGCCGTCCATGACGACCAGTCGGCCGACGTGGCCGCGGGTCATCGCCGTCAGCGCCTCGCAGACCCCGGTGTCCGGGGTGGTCGTGCGGGCCGGTGAGCTCATCAGCTCGGACGCGGTGCGGCCGCGGCGCTTGCGCGCGTGGCTGAGCGTGGTGCGCGCGTCGGTCAGCAGCCGTCCGAGGGACGGGCCGGCCTCCTCGTGGCAGGTCAGGTCCGAGCCGCTGACGATCCCGAGCACCCTGCCCTGCTCGTCGACCACCGGCAGGGCGTCGATGCCCTGGCCCACCAGCACCTCGACGATCCGCTTGAACGGCGCGTCCGGGTGCACCGTCAGCACCTGCCGCGTCATGGCCTCGCCCACGGTCCGCACGACGTCCTCCTGTCGTCGGGAGGCTCGCCGGTCGGGGGCAGGGAGGCGGCGACCACCTCTCCCGGCGCCGCTCCGGCGCCACCCGACACGGTACGCCCGCGCTGTGCTCCCCGTCACCCCCCGCGAGCGGGATCCGCAGGTCAGCGGGCTGCGGCGCGCGGGTCGGGGCCGGTCTCCCGGACGTCGAGGACCACCTGCGGCCGCACCGACGCCGTGCGCCGCAGCAGCCTGCCGGGCCCGTAGGTCAGGCGGACCCGCAGGACGCCGGCCTCGATCCGCCCGAGCCGGTCCGGGGTCACGAGCAGGCGCAGCGAGCAGTCCGACTCACCGGCCGGGACGTCGTAGCCCTCGACGGGATCGCTGCTGTCGGGCTCGACCGGGAAGCCGAGCGTGGGTGGGCCGTCCGACGGGCGCACCAGCTCGGTCCGGCCCCCGGCGGACTGCTCGACCTCCACCGCGTCGACCGTCGAGCCGGTGACCTGCGAGCCGACGCAGACCACGCCGTCGAAGGCGTACGTCGAGCCGACGTGCGCCGGTGCCACGACCTCGCCGTCCGGGTCGGCCGTGGGACGGGCCCCCACGGCGAACACGACCGCTCCGGACAGCAGGGCCAGCACCAGGACGCCGAGCAGCAACGGCCTGCGGCGCCACCGTCCCCGCACGCGCACCGCCACCCTCCCATCCTGGTGCAGCGCGAGCGCCCGCGCCCGACGGCGCGACCTGGGACACTGGAGGCATGACGCGCAGCGGCGAAGGGGTGCGCGACGTCGTGCTGCTCGGCTCGACCGGCTCCATCGGCACGCAGGCGATCGACGTGGTGAGGTCGGCGCCCGACCGGTTCCGGGTCGTGGGCCTGGCCGCGGGCGGCGAGCGGGTCGACCTGCTGGCGGCGCAGGCCCTGGAGCTGGGGGTGGAGGTCGTCGCGGTCTCCCGCGCGACCGCGGCGCAGGACCTGCAGCTGGCCTTCTACGCCGCTGCCCAGTCCCGCGGCTACCGCAGCGGCGAGTTCGCGGTCCCCAAGATCCTGGCCGGTCCCGACGCGGCCACCGAGCTGGCGGCGTGGCCCTGCGACACGGTGCTCAACGGCATGACCGGCTCGGTCGGGCTCGCGCCGACCCTGGCGGCGCTGCACGCCGGGCGCACGCTGGCGCTGGCCAACAAGGAGTCGCTGGTCGCCGGAGGGCCGCTGGTCTCGGCGGCCGTGCAGCGGCCCGACCAGCTGGTCCCGGTCGACTCCGAGCACAGCGCGCTGGCCCAGTGCCTGCGCGGTGGCCGCGCCGACGAGGTGCGCAGGCTGGTCCTGACCGCCAGCGGGGGGCCGTTCCGGGGTCGCCGGCGCGACCAGCTCGCCGACGTCACCCCTGAGCAGGCCATGGCCCACCCGACCTGGGACATGGGCCCGGTCATCACGATCAACTCGGCGACGCTGGTCAACAAGGGGCTGGAGGTCGTCGAGGCCCACCTGCTGTTCGGGATGCCGTACGACCGCATCGACGTCGTCGTCCACCCGCAGTCGCTGGTGCACTCCATGGTGGAGTTCGACGACGGCTCGACGCTCGCTCAGGCCAGTCCGCCCGACATGCGCCTGCCGATCGGGCTCGCGCTCGGGTGGCCCGACCGGCTGCCGCGCCCGGCGTACGGCCTGGACTGGAGCACCGCGTCGACGTGGGAGTTCGAGCCGCTGGACGCCGAGGCGTTCCCGGCGGTGGCGTTGTGCAAGGCGGCGGGGGAGCGCGGCGGCACGGCGCCCGCGGTGCTCAACGCCGCCAACGAGGTCTGCGTCGCGGCGTTCGTGGCCGGCCGGCTGCCCTTCCTCGGGATCCTGGACACGGTCGCGGCGGTGGTCGACGAGTGTCCGGCCCGGGAACGCGCGACCCTGGCCGAGGTGTTGGAGTCTGAGAGGTGGGCGCGCGCGCGTGCCCGCGAGCTGGTGGACGAGCGGACGAGGGTCAGGCCATGACAGGGCAGTGGGACGGCAGCAGGCTCCGCGCGCACGGGCGGCCCGCGTGACCGCCCTCGCCGCGAGCCGCCGTCCGCCCTCGGACCCCGGGCGGTCGGGGCGCCCCGCCTCGCCCGGGACGGTCGTGGGCGTGCTGGCGGCCCTGGTGCTCCTCGCCGGTCTCGCGCTGGCCGCCGGCAAGGGCGTCTACCTGCTCGGCGCGCTCGGCTTCGTCGTGGCCCTGCTGCTGTCGGTGACGCTGCACGAGGCGGGCCACTTCCTGACCGCGCGCCACTACGGCATGAAGGCCACGCAGTTCTTCGTCGGCTTCGGGCCGACGCTGTGGTCGCGCCGCACCGGCGAGACGGAGTGGGGCGTCAAGGCGATCCCCGCCGGCGGGTTCGTGAAGATCGTCGGGATGACGCCGCTGGAGGACGTGGCGCCGGAGGACGAGTCGCGGGTGTTCTACAAGGCGCCCGTGCGCCAGAAGGTCGTCGTGCTCGCCGCAGGCTCGACGGTGCACTTCGTCCTGGCCGGGCTCGTCCTGTTCGGCGGGAGCTACCTGATCGGCGCGCCCGAGGAGCAGGCCCCCGCCGTCGGCGCGGTGGCCCGCTGCATCGCCCCCGACCGCATCGGGGTCGAGGACCTGGCCACCGACACCGACCCCTGCACGCTGCCCGGCAGCCTCCCGGCGCCCGCCACGGCGGCCGGGCTGCGCGTCGGCGAGGTCGTCACCGCAGTCGACGGCGAGCCGGTGAGCAGCAGCCTCGAGCTGACGACCGCGCTGCGGGCCGCCGGCTCGCGGCCCGTCGAGCTGACCCTGGAGCGCGACGACGCCGCCCGCACGGTGTCGCTCACCCCTGCCACGCTGCAGCGCTTCGCCCGGACCGAGACCGGCGTCGACCCCGACAGGCTCGAGCCGGTCGGCACCATCGGCATCCAGGTCCAGCCGCGCGTCGACACCGAGCGGCTGGGGCTGGCCGCCAGCCTCGACCAGACGCGTGACCTGGTCGTCCTGCAGCTCGAGGGCATCAAGACGACCGTGACGACCAAGCTGGGGTCGATCACCAAGGTCTACAGCGAGGACCGTGACCCGGCCGGCTTCGTCGGCATCGTCGGCGTCGGCCGCATCAGCGGCGAGGTCATCGAGAGCGAGGAGACCGCGGGGGTCAAGGCGCTCACCTTCGTCAGCATCGTCGCCGGGCTCAACCTGTTCGTCGGCCTGTTCAACCTGCTCCCGCTGCTGCCCCTGGACGGCGGCCACATCGCAGTCGCCGTCTACGAGGGGGCGCGCGACCGGATCCGCCGGCTGCGCGGCTACCGCGGCCCGTTCCAGCGCGTCGACTACGCCAAGCTGGCGCCGCTCACCTACGGCGTGGCCGGCTTCTTCTTCCTGTTCACCGTGGTGCTGCTCGGCGCCGACATCGTCAACCCCATCAGGATCTCGCAGTGACCCTCTCCCCGGGGACCTCGGTCCCCATCTCGCTCGGCATGCCGGAGCTCCCACCGGCCCGGCTCGCCGAGCGCCGCCCGACCCGCCAGCTCGACGTCGGCGGCGTCCTCGTCGGCGGGGGCGCACCCATCAGCGTCCAGTCGATGACGACCACGGTCACCGCCGACGTCAACGCGACGCTGCAGCAGATCGCCGCGCTGACGGCGACAGGCTGCCAGATCGTGCGGGTCGCCGTGCCCGACCCGGTCGACGCCGAGGCGCTGCCGAAGGTCGTCAAGCAGTCGCAGATCCCGGTCATCGCCGACATCCACTTCCAGAGCAAGTACATCTTCGCGGCCATCGACGCGGGCTGCGCCGCCGTACGGGTCAACCCGGGCAACATCCGTGAGTTCGACGGCAAGGTCGGCGAGGTCGCCCGCGCCGCGAAGGCCAGCGGCACCCCGATCCGCATCGGCGTCAACGCCGGCAGCCTCGACAAGCGGATCCTGGCCACGCACGGCAAGGCGACCCCCGAGGCGCTGGTCGAGTCGGCGCTGTGGGAGTGCTCGCTGTTCGAGGAGCACGACTTCCGCGACATCAAGATCTCGGTCAAGCACAGCGACCCGGTCGTCATGGTCCAGGCCTACCGGCTCCTGAGCGAGCGCTGCGACTACCCGCTGCACCTGGGGGTGACGGAGGCCGGACCGGCGTTCCAGGGCACGATCAAGTCGGCGGTGGCCTTCGGGGCCCTGCTGTCCGAGGGCATCGGCGACACGATCCGGGTGTCGCTGTCCGCTCCGCCGGTCGAGGAGGTCAAGGTCGGCCTGGCGATCCTGGAGTCGCTGAACCTGCGCCAGCGCGGCCTCGAGATCGTCTCCTGCCCGTCCTGCGGGCGCGCGCAGGTCGACGTGTACACCCTCGCCGAGCAGGTCACCGCGGGGCTCGACGGCCTGACCGTCCCGCTGCGGGTCGCCGTCATGGGCTGCGTCGTCAACGGCCCGGGCGAGGCCCGCGAGGCCGACCTCGGCGTCGCGAGCGGCAACGGCAAGGGGCAGATCTTCGTCAAGGGCGAGGTCATCAAGACGGTCCCGGAGTCGCAGATCGTCGAGACGCTGATCGAGCAGGCGATGCTGCTCGCCGAGTCCTACGACGGCCCGAGCGGTGAGCCTGCGGTCGGAGTGTCCTGACCGGTCTACCCTGGCCCGCGTGACGGCGGGGGCGGCGGCAGCGGGGTCCCGGTGCTGAGGACGGCCAGTGCCGCGCGGGTCCTGGACCGCCGCGACACCGACGAGGTGCTGGCGCTGCTCGAGCGCGACCCGGTCGCCGACGTCTTCGTCGCCTCGCGCATCCACAGCGCCGGGCTGACCGAGAGCCGGCTCGGGGCGCAGGTCTGGGGCTTCGGCGAGCGCGGCCGGCTCGAGTCGCTCTGCTACAGCGGCGCCAACCTCGTGCCGGTGCAGGCCGGCCCCGAGGCCGTGCGGGCCTTCGCCGACCGGGCCCGCCGCCAGGGACGCCGGTGCTCCTCGATCGTCGGGGAGTCCGCGGCGGTCTGCTCGCTGTGGCAGCTGCTCACGCCGTCCTGGGGGCGAGCGAGGGCGGTGCGCGCCCGGCAGCCGCTGCTCGTGCTCGACGGCCCGCCGGCGGTCGCGCCCGACCCCGGCGTCCGCGCCGTCCGCCGCGAGGAGGTCGACACGCTGCTGCCGGCGTGCATCGCGATGTTCACCGAGGAGATCGGCGTCTCGCCGCTGGTCGGCGACGGCGGCACGCTCTACCGGGCCCGCGTCACCGAGCTGGTCACCGCCGGCCGGGCGTTCGCCCGCATCGACGACGGCCGCGTCGTGTTCAAGGCCGAGGTCGGCGCGGCGACGACGACGGTCTGCCAGGTGCAGGGCGTCTGGGTCGCCCCCGAGCTGCGCGGGCAGGGCCTGTCCGTCGCCGGCACCGCCGCCGCGGCCGTGCTGGCGCGGGCCCGGATCGCCCCTGTGGTGAGCCTGTACGTCAACGACTTCAACACCGCCGCCCGGCGGGCGTACGAGCGGGTGGGCTTCCGCCAGGTCGGCACCTTCACCAGCGTCCTGTTCTGAGCGCCGCGCCTCTGCGTCCGGGCAGGGAGGACCCCCACCGGGCAGCCGCCCGGCCGGCGCGTCAGACTGCGGCACTGCCCCCGCTCGACGAGGAGATCGCGGTGACGCTGCAGGTCAAGCCCGGCACCACCTGGGACGAGGTCTACGCGCGGGCCCGGGCGGCGGCGCCCGAGGCCTTCGACGCCGACCGCATCCTCAACCTGCACGACGGCGAGTGGCAGCGGACCGGGCAGCCGGGAGAGCACGTCAACCCCGTCGACGGAGCCCCGGTGCAGGGCCCGCCGCGCGTGACGCACGACGAGGCGGCCGGGGCGGTCGCGCACGCCCACCGTGAGCACGACGAGTGGACCGCCGTCGAGCTCGACGAGCGCAAGAGCCGGGTGCAGGCCGCGGTCGACGGGCTGGCGGAGGTGCGCGACACCCTCGCGCTCCTGCTCGCCTGGGAGATCGGCAAGCCGTGGAAGCTGGCCTGCGCCGACGTCGACCGGGCGCTGGACGGCGTGCGGTGGTACCTCGGCGAGATCGACCGCCAGCTGCAGGGCCGCACGCCGCTGCCCGGCCCGGTCAGCAACATCGCGTCGTGGAACTACCCGATGAGCGTGCAGGTCCACGCCGAGCTGGTGCAGTGCCTGGCCGGCAACGGCGTCGTCGCCAAGACCCCCTCGCAGGGCGGCTTCCACACCCTCACGCTCGCGCACGCCGTCATGCGGCGCTCAGGGCTGCCCGTGACGCTGCTGTCGGGCGTCGGCTCGCAGCTCGGCGACGTGCTCATCCGGTCCGAGGAGATCGGCTGCCTGGCCTTCGTCGGCGGGCGGGCCAACGGCCGCAAGGCCGCGACCTCGCTCGCCGACACCGGCAAGCGCCACTTCCTCGAGCAGGAGGGCCTGAACGCCTGGGGCATCTGGGACTTCAGCAAGTGGGACGAGCTCGCCGCGCACCTCACCAAGGGCTTCGAGTACGCCAAGCAGCGCTGCACCGCCTACCCGCGCTACGTCGTGCAGCGCCAGCTCGTGCCGGACTTCCTCGAGATGTACCTGCCCGTGGTGAAGGGCCTGCGCTTCGGCCACCCGCTGGCGGTCGAGAGCCCGGACGACCCGCTGCCCGACCTGCACTTCGGACCGCTGATCTCGGCGACCAAGGCCGCCGACCTGCGCGCGCAGTACGACGAGGGCGTCACGGGCGGCGGCATCCCGCTCTACCGCGGGTCGCTGGCGCAGGGCCGCTTCCTCGACGGCCAGGACACCTCGGCGTACGCCGCGCCCGCCGCGCTGCTGGAGCCGCCGCAGTCGTGGTCGCTGCGCCACTCCGAGCCGTTCGGCCCGCTCGACTCGGTCGTCGTCGTCGACAACGAGGCCGAGCTGCTCGCCGCGATGAACGCCTCGAACGGCTCGCTCGTCGCCTCGGTCGCCACCGACGACCTCGACTTCGGTGCGCGCGTCGCCGAGGAGCTGCAGGCGTTCAAGGTCGGCATCAACAAGCCGCGCAGCCGGGGCGACCGCGAGGAGGTCTTCGGCGGCAGGGGCGCCTCGTGGAAGGGCGCGTTCGTCGGCGGCGACCTGCTCGTGCAGGCCGTCACCGAGGGGGAGGGCCAGCTGTACGGCAACTTCCCGACGTACTCCGCCTATCCCGAGAAGGTCTGACGCCGCCGCCGTCCGCCGCCGATCGACGCCCGGGTCTCGCACCGGCCGACCGGCCTCAGCGGCGGGCGTCGATCCGCTCCCCGGCGACGTAGTACAGCGTCGCGCCCTGCTCGATGGGCGAGTCCCACGGCGGGCTGACCGTCAGGGCGCCTTCGGTGCGCACGGCCAGCAGCGTCGCGGCGTGCGTGCGGCCCAGCCAGGACTGGGCGTCGCCGACCGTGCGGTGGGGGAAGCCCGCCGGCACGATCAGCGAGTAGGTGTTGCCGTGCCCGCCGCTGCTCATCAGGTCGTTGTAGACCTGCGTGATGCCCGGGTCGACCGCCTCCTCGGACAGCAGGTAGGGCATGTGCCACTGCACGCACTGCACGTCCGGGTTGACGTAGCTCAGGTGCTCCCGGCGTCCGAGGTCGCGCAGCGCCGCGACGAGGTGGACGCCCGGGTTGGCGTGGTTGACGGCGACCGCGATGGCGAGCGTCTCGTTGTCGTCACGGCCGTCGACGACCACCGTCCGCGCCCGCCCGACGCAGGCCCGGTCCAGGACGTCCTCGCGGGTCAGGTCACCGCGGACGAAGTGCACCTCCGGGGTGGCCGCGGCCATCGGGTGCTCGGCCTGCTCGGGCCAGGCGCCCAGCACCACCGAGCGGCCCTCGGCGGTGAGCTCCCGCACGATCCGCTCGGTGCGCCCGGGCGCGTAGCCGAGCAGGACCAGGTGGTCCGACAGGTCGAGCGCGGTCTCGCCCCGCATCCGCCGACTCCTCCCCGCCGAGATGACCTCGGCCAGCCGCGTGAACAGCAGCGTCAGGGTGACGATGCCACCGACGACGACGTACGCCCCGACGATGCGGCCGCCGGTGGACACGGGGAACAGGTCGCCGTAGCCGACGGTGGCCGCCGTGATGACGAAGTACCACCAGTAGTTGCGCGGCGAGGCGATCTCGCTGTCGGCGGGCTCGAGCAGCGCCATGGCCAGCCAGCTGGTGAGGAACACGACCAGGGCGATGGCCAGCGGCAGGCGCCAGCCCGTCAGGCGGACGTGCAGCAGCCGCGCCAGCCGAGCGGCGAAGATCGGCACCGGCCTCCTGTCACGCGTCGGACGCGGCCGACCGTACCGTCGCGGGGGCCTTCGCGGAGACCGCCGGACCGACCTGCACACCTCGTGATCCACTCCCCCCGGCGCGACCGGCGTCCACAGCGCCGCCGTCGCGCCCCCGCGCCAGGCCGAACAGCACCAGGTCGACCCGTCGCCCGTCGACCTCGACGAGGTCGGCGACGGTGCGTCCCGCCTCGGCGACGTCACGCACCGACCGCGCGCCGCCCTCGCACAGCGCGCGGGCCAGCCGCCCCTTCGTCCACTTGTTGTCGTGGCTGACCACCGTGCGCACCCCGTCCGTCTCGCGCAGCACCCGCACCTGCACGGCGTGCGGCAGGCGGGCGAGGGCGGCGTACGGCCCCGACCGCAGGTCGACGACCAGCCGGTGTCCGGCCAGCTCGGGCTCGAGCACCGGCCGCCACGCGGCGGCGAGCGAGCCGACGCCCGGCAGCGACGTGCCGGCCGACAGCCGGTAGGCCGGCACCGGGTCGCGCGGCGCGAGCAGGCCGAACAGCGCGCTGGCCACCCGCAGGGACCCGGACGCCCGACGCCGCCCGGCGGGGGACAGCGTGGCAGGTGAGAGCGCCTCGTAGACGACACCCGTGTAGCGGCGCAGCGCCGGCATCGTCGGTGAGCTGGTCAGGGCGGCGTCCTGAGCGACCTCGCCGGCCGGGCAGGCCAGCGCGGCCTGCAGCCCGGCCGGGTCGCGGAGGGCGGCGTCCTGCAGGGCCGCGACCAGCCGCGCGCGCACCGGGGTCAGCGCCGGGTGCGAGAGCCGCGCGAGGTCCAGCGGCGCTCCGCGACCGCCGGTCGCCTTGCCCTCCGACGGCGGCAGCAGGACGAGCACGCTCGCAGGCTAATCAGGAGGACCTGGCGGCTCCCGCCGATAGCCTGGGCCCCCCGACGAGAGGACCTCCCCGTGCTGCGCATGTCCACCCTGTTCCTGCGCACCCTGCGTGAGGACCCGGCGGACGCGGAGGTCCCGAGCCACCGGCTGCTGGTGCGGGCCGGCTACGTACGGCGGGTCGCACCCGGCATCTACTCCTGGCTGCCGCTCGGCGTGCGCATGCTGCAGAACGTCAGCCGCGTCGTGCGCGAGGAGATGGACGCGATCGGCGCCCAGGAGGTGCTGTTCCCGGCGCTGCTGCCCAAGGAGCCCTACGAGGTCAGCGGGCGCTGGACGGAGTACGGCGACCTGCTGTTCCGGCTGCAGGACCGGCGGGGCAACGACTACCTGCTCGGGCCCACGCACGAGGAGCTGTTCACCCTGATGGTGAAGGGCGAGTACAGCTCCTACAAGGACCTGCCGGTGATGCTCTACCAGGTCCAGACCAAGTACCGGGACGAGGCGCGTCCGCGGGCCGGGGTGCTGCGCGGCCGTGAGTTCGTCATGAAGGACAGCTACTCCTTCGACCTCGACGACGCCGGGCAGCAGCGGTCCTACGACCTGCACCGCGAGGCCTACGTCCGCATCTTCGAGCGGCTGGGCCTGGACTACCGCATCGTGTCGGCGGTCAGCGGCGCGATGGGCGGCAGCGCGTCGGAGGAGTTCCTCGCACCGGCGCCCACCGGCGAGGACACCTTCGTGCAGTGCACGTCGTGCGACTACGCCGCCAACACCGAGGCGGTGCAGCTCCGGGCGGCTGACCCGCAGGATCCGGCCGCCCAGCCCGCGATGCAGGTGCTGGACACGCCCGACACGCCGACCATCGAGACGCTGGTGGCGGTGCTGGCCGAGCAGGGCCATGACGTGCCGGCCGCTGCGACGCTCAAGAACGTCGTCGTGCTGCTGCGCTACCCCGACGGCAAGGTGGAGCCGCTGGTCGTCGGCGTGCCCGGCGACCGGGAGGTCGACGTCAAGCGACTGGAGGCGAACGTCCATCCGGCCGAGGTCCTGTCGTTCGACACGTTCGACGAGCACCCCCAGCTGGTCAAGGGCTACATCGGCCCGCAGGGACTGGAGGGCATCCGCTACGTCGTCGACCCGCTGGTGGTCGAGGGGAGCGCCTGGGCCACCGGGGCCAACGAGCCGGGCAAGCACGCGGTCGACGTCGTGATGGGCCGCGACTTCACGCCCTCCGGCGTGGTGCCCGCTGCCGAGGTGCGGGCCGGCGACCCCTGCGGGCGGTGCGGCTCGCCGCTGGAGATCGGTCGTGGCATGGAGATCGGCCACATCTTCCAGCTCGGCCGCAAGTTCGCCGACGCCTTTAGCCTCGACGTGCTCGGACCCGACAGCAAGCCGGTCCGGGTCACCATGGGGTCGTACGGCATCGGTGTCTCGCGGGCCGTCGCGGCCATCGCCGAGCAGTCCCACGACGAGAAGGGGCTGGTGTGGCCGCGCTCCGTCTCCCCGGTCGACGTGCACGTCGTCGGCATCGGCAAGGCCGAGCAGCCGGCGGTCGCCGAGCGGCTCGCCGGCGAGCTGGAGGGGCGCGGGCTGCGCGTGCTGCTCGACGACCGTCGCAAGGTCTCGCCCGGAGTGGCCTTCAAGGACGCCGAGCTGCTCGGCATCCCGACCTCCGTCGTGGTGGGCAAGGGACTGGCCGACGGGCTGGTCGAGCTGAAGGACCGGCGCAGCGGCGAGGTGCGGACGGTGCCGGTCGACGAGGTGGTCGAGGCGGCCGTGCGCGAGGTGCTCGCGTAGGTGAGCGGCAAGGGCACGCCGGCGACGCTGCTGCTCGAGCGGGAGGGCGTGCCGCACACCGTGCACGCCTACGTCCCGGACGAGTCCGGCGGGTCGTACGGCGAGGCCGCCGCCGCGGCGCTGGGCGTCGCGCCGGAGCGGATGCTGAAGACCCTGCTGGCCGAGGTCGACGGCCGGCTGGTGTGCGCGGTGGTGCCCGTCGCCGGCTCGCTGGACCTCAAGGCGCTGGCCGGCGCCGTGGGCGGCAAGAGGGGCGCCATGGCCGAGCCGGCGGCGGCGGAGCGCTCGACCGGCTACGTCGTGGGCGGCATCAGCCCGCTCGGCCAGCGCACCCGGGTGCCGACGGTCGTCGACGAGACGGCCGAGCTGTACGACACGGTCGTCGTGAGCGCCGGGCGCCGGGGGCTGTCGGTCGAGCTGGCCCCCGAGCACCTGCTGCGGCTGACCGGGGCCGTCGTCGCGGACGTCTCGCGGTGACCGTCGAGGCGGTGCTGTTCGACTGGGGCGGGACGCTGTCGGTGCACAGCGACGTGGACCTGCTCGACATGTGGCGGGCGGCGGCGCGGGTGCTGGCGCCCGACGACCCGGAGCCGGTCGCGTCCGAGCTGCTCGCCGCCGAGGAGCGGTGGTGGCGCGAGTCGATCGCCGTCGGCGACCGCAGCGGCACGACGGAGGACCTGGTGCGGTCGGTGGCCCTCGAGACGCACCTCGACGTGGCCGGCGCGCTGCGGGCCTACCACGACGCCTGGGAGCCGACGGTCGAGCACGACCCGGCCGCCGTACCGGTGCTGCGCGCCCTGCGCGAGCGCGGACTGCGGACCGGGCTGCTGTCCAACACGCACTGGCCGCGCGAGCTGCACGAGCGGTGGCTCGCCGAGGCCGGGCTGCTCGACCTGCTCGACGCCCGGCTGTACACCAGCGGGATGACGCACATGAAGCCGCACGCGCAGGCGTTCCGGGCGCTGCTCGACGCGGTCGGGGTGGAGGCGGCCCGGGCGGTCTTCGTCGGCGACCGCCTGCGCGACGACGTGTCCGGCGCGCAGGCGGTCGGCATGCGGACCGTGCACCTCACCGGCCGGCCGGTCGAGACCTGGGACGTCGTGCCGGACGCCGAGCTGGTGACGCTGGACGGGCTGGTCGAGCTGGTCGACGGGTGGCGGGCAGCATGACCCTCGACCCCGACGACGTCGCGTACGCCGGGGTCACCGGCCAGCTCGCCCTCCTGCGCGAGGGACGCCTGTCCGCCGTCGCGCTGCTCGAGCTGTGCCTGGCGCGCATCGACCGGCTGGACGGCCGGCTCAACGCCTTCCGCACGGTCTTCCGCGAGCGCGCGCTGGCCGAGGCGCGGGCCGCCGACGACGGGCGCGCCGCCGGGGACGACCGGCCGCTGCTCGGGGTGCCGGTCGCGGTCAAGGACAGCGTCGACGTGGCGGGCCACGCGCCCGCGATGGGGACCGCCTCGCCGCAGCCGGTGGCCGCCGCCGACGCCGAGCAGGTGCGCCGGCTGCGGGCCGCCGGAGCCGTCGTCGTCGGCACCACCCACCTGCCGGAGCTCGCGCTGTGGCCGTTCACCGAGTCGCAGACCTGGGGCGCGACGCGCAACCCGTGGAGCACCGGCCACACCGCCGGAGGCAGCTCGGGCGGCTCGGCGGCGGCCGTGGCGTCCGGGATGGTCCCGGTGGCGACCGCGTCGGACGGCGGCGGCTCGATCCGCATCCCGGCAGCCGCCTGCGGCCTGGTCGGGCTCAAGCCGCAGCGCGGTCGCGTGCCGCTGGCGCCGCACGTCGAGCACTGGCACGGTCTGTCCGTCGCCGGCGTGCTGACGCGCACGGTCGAGGACACCGCGCTGGTGCTGTCGGTGCTCACGGAAGGCGTGCTGCCGGCTGCGGTCACGCGCCCGCACGGGCTCCGCATCGCCTGGTCGACGCGCGCGCCGCTGCCCACCCCCGTCCACCCGGCCGTGGCGGCGGCCCTGCAGGCGACGCTCGAGGTGCTGCGCGGCGAAGGCCACGACGTCGAGCCCGGCAGGCCGGCGTACGGGCGGGTGCAGCAGTCGTTCCTCCTGCGCTACCTCGCCGGGGCGAGCGACGACCTGCGCGCGCTGGTCGACCCCACGTGCACCGAACCGCGTACCCGCGCCGTGGCCCGGCTCGGCAGTGTGGTGCGGCCGGGGCTGGTGCAGCGGGCCGTGCGGTGGGGTGAGGGCGACGTCGTGCCTGCCGGCGCCGACGTGCTCGTGCTGCCGGTGACGGGAGCGCCGCCTGCTGCTGTCGGCTCGCTGCCGGGCATGCGGGCGGTCGCGCTGGCCGGCCGGGTGGCGTCGTTCACGCCGGCGGCGAACGTCACCGGCCAGCCGGCTGTCAGCGTCCCGGCCCCGGGCACCGCCGACGGGCTGCCGCTCGCCGTGCAGCTGGTCGGGCGGGCCGGCTCGGAGGCGCTGCTGCTCGGCCTCGCGGGCCAGCTGCAGGCGGCCACCGGCGCCGACCGCCGACCGCCCCTGTGAGCCGGCCGTCGGAGGCCCTGACTGCGTCGGAGGTCGGTGCTGCGGCGGGGGCGTCCTTCGAGCGGGTCGACGACACCCGCTTCCAGGCGACCGAGCACGTCAGCGGGGCCTGGCGGACCGACGAGCAGCACGTCGCCCCGGCCCTCGGCCTGCTCACCCACCTCGTCGAGCGCGACCGCGACGCCCGCCGCGGCGTCGGGCTCGTCCTGGGCCGGCTGTCGTTCGACATCCTGGGCACGATGCCCGTCGGCCTCGTCACGGCGCGCGTGGAGGTCGTACGGCCGGGCCGGACCATCGAGCTGGTCGAGGCGGTCCTGGCCGCCGGTGGTCGCGACACCGTGCGCCTGCGGGCCTGGCTCCTGCAGCGCTCGCCGACCGACGGGCTCGCCGGCAGCGCGCACCCGCGGCTTCCGCCGCCCGAGGACCTGCCGCCGTGGGACCCGACGAGCGTGTGGCCCGGCGGCTTCATCGCCGCGGCCGAGGTGCGGCGGGCGCAGGAGGAGCCCGGCCGGGCGCGGTACTGGGTCCGCACGGCGGTGCCGCTGCTCGACAGCGAGCCCACGTCCCGCGTGGCCGCAGCGGTCGGCCTGCTCGACATCGCGAACGGCATGACCGTGCGCGTGAGCCCGGGCGAGCTCGCGTTCCCCAACGTCGACCTCACGGCCCACCTGTTCGCCGAGCCGGAGGGGGAGTGGGTGGGCTTCGACACCACCGTCGCCTTCGGCCCCGGCGGCCTGGGCGTCACCAGCAGCGTCCTGCACGACCTGCGCGGGCCGGTCGGCGTCCTCGCGCAGGCGCTCACCCTGCGCCCGGTGCGGTAGGCCCGGCCGGCGTCGGTCGGTGCGTGCTCGAGCTCCGGCTGGAGGTCCGGGCTGGTCACGCAACGAGGTGGCGTACGGGGCGGCTCTGGCATCTCGTCACGCCGCAGCCGCTGACTCCGGGGCGTGGAGCAGCGCTGACGCTCGTCGAGGACGTCGACGCTCCGGCAGGTGCCCTCCGACGTGGTCGGGCCACGGGCGCGACGTCCTCGCAGGCTCACGCGGCGCGGGCTGCCCGTGAACCGGCAGGCGGGGTGCGCACGGTGGCCGACGGTGCATCTCGCTGGACCCGCCGAGGTGCCAGGTGTACACCTCGAACGGGATCGGGAGCTGTCGGGTGGGAGGGCGCGTGACGCTGGATCTGGGTGGTCTGCTCCACGTCAAGGTCCCGGTGACCGATGTGGAGCGCAGCGCCCGCTGGTACATGCGCGTGTTCGACCTCGAGCTGTCGTACGAGTTCTGCGAGCAGGGGGTCGTCCGGGGCGTCGTCCTGTTCCACCGTGGCGGCGACTTCAGCATCGCCCTGCGGGACCGCGAGGTGATCCCCGGCCGTCCGCTGCTCGACCGCTTCGACCTGTTCTCCGTGGGCGTTCCGCGTCGCGAGGTACTC